>NZ_JBQCDN010000149.1:0-4585 GCF_051961175.1 Trinickia sp.
CCCGGCCGCTGCTTGACCGGCTCGAGCCCTTTGAGCACCTTGATCGACGCCTCGCTGTATGCGGCGCTTGGCTTTTTCGTGGACATGGTCTCGTGTAGGTCGTTGTCCACAGCGCGTGTGGATATCCGCGTGGACAATGCGTTGAAAGTTCAAAAAAAGCGAATGGAAACAACGAGCACGGCCGGCATGCCCGCAAAGCGGGCGCAACCGGCGGCGCCGGATGCCCGTCCGCCATAATCGCGGCGTATTTTACTGGTTTCGTTTCGCGCGGCAATTCGTCCCGATGGCCATCGGCCGAGCGGCCATCCGCCAAACGGCTCCGGGCCGGGAGTGCACCGCACCGTTTCCGCTTGGCGACACGACGCCCATGCAAACGCAACCGCGCCGCGGCCTGGGCTGCCGGCCGCCCTATTTACGCTTGGCTTCCAGCGCCTCCCAGCGCTCCAGGGCGGCCAGCAATTCGTCGTCGATCGCCGCGTAGCGTTCGGTCAACCGCGCGCCTTCCTTCGCATCGCGCGCGAAGATCGAACCGTCCTCCAGTTGCGTGCCGATGGCCTTCTGCTCGGCCTCGAGCGTGGCGATCGTCTCGGGCAATGCCTCGAGCTCGCGCTGCTCCTTAAACGAAAGCTTGACCGTTCGCTGGGCGTTGCGTCCCGCCGCGCTCTCCTTGGGCGCCGCTTCGCGCGGCGCGGCCTTGGGCGCATTCTTGGCGGCGGCCTCCAGCGCGAGCCGCTGAGCGCGCTCGCTCTGCGTCTGCCAATCGGTGAAGCCGCCGACATACTCGCGCCACTGGCCAGCCCCTTCCGAGGCGATCACCGAGGTGACGACGTTGTCCAGAAAGGCGCGATCGTGACTGACGAGCAACACCGTGCCGTCGTAGTCCGCCAGCAACTCCTCAAGCAGTTCCAAGGTGGGGATGTCGAGATCGTTCGTGGGCTCGTCGAGCACGAGCACGTTCGCGGGGCGCGCAAACAGCCGCGCCAGGAGAAGCCGATTGCGCTCGCCGCCCGACAGCGACTTCACGGGCGAGCGCGCCCGCTCGGGCGCAAACAGGAAATCGCCGAGGTAGCTCATGACGTGCTTGCGCGTGCCATTGACCTCGATCCAGTCGCTGCCGGGGCTGATGGTATCGGCCAAGCTCTTTTCCGGATCGAGCTGGGCGCGCATCTGATCGAAGTAAGCCACCTGCAAGTTCGTGCCGACGCGCACGGTGCCTTCGTCGGGCGTAATCGCGCCAAGAATGAGCTTGAGCAGCGTGGTCTTGCCTGCGCCGTTCGGGCCGATGAAGCCGATTTTGTCGCCGCGCATGACTGTGGCGGAGAAACGCTCCACAACCGTACGCTCGCCATAGCGTTTGGTGACATCGGTGAGTTCGGCGACGATCTTGCCCGAGCGCTCACCCTGCCCGACGTCGAGTTTCACATTCCCTTGCACGTTGCGGCGTTCGGCCCGTTGCTCCCGCATTTGCACGAGCCGCGCGATGCGCCCGACGCTACGCGTGCGGCGGGCTTCGACGCCCTTGCGGATCCATACTTCTTCTTGCGCGAGCAGCTTGTCGAATTTCTCGTTTTCGATCCGTTCGACTTCGAGCTGTTGCGCCTTGCGCGTCTGATAGGCAGAAAAATTACCGGGATACGACAGCAATCGGCCGCGATCGAGTTCGACGATGCGCGTGGCGACCCGATCGAGAAAGGCGCGAGCGTGCGTGATGAACAGCAGGCCGGCGCGCGAGCTGACGAGCAGTTCTTCGAGCCAGCGAATACCGTCGAAATCGAGGTGGTTCGTCGGCTCGTCAAGCAGCAGGACATCGGGATCGACGACGAGTGCCTGCGCGAGCGCAACGCGCTTTTGCATTCCACCGGAAAGCGCGCCGACGCGCGCATCGCCGTCCAGGTTCAGTTGCGCGATCGTGGTGGAGACACGCGTGCGCCAGTTCCAGGCGCCGGCGGCGTCGAGCGCCGATTGAAGCGTGTTCATTCGTGCGAGCAGCGCATCGTGTTCGGCGCCCTCGGGGGTCGCGGCCAGCGCATGCGCGACGGCATCGTATTCGTCGAGCGAGGCGCGCACCTGCGTGAGGCCGGCCGCGACGGCATCGAAGACCGACGCTTGTTCGTCGAACTCGGGCTCTTGCGGCACATAGACGGTGGACAGATCCTGCTGGCGCGTGACGAGCCCGTCGTCGGGATGCATAAGGCCGGCGACGATCTTGAGCAGGGATGACTTGCCCGCACCGTTGCGCCCGATGAGCCCGACGCGTTCGCCGGCTTCGAGCGAGAAATCGGCATGATCGAGCAGTGCGACGTGGCCGAACGCGAGCTGCGCGCCGACGATGGAATAGAGCGACATAAAAGGGACGCGCCTGCAAAAATCGAAACGTCCATTGTACCGGCGGCGGCTCGTGAGCCGACACGCGCTGGCCGTTCGGTACAATCGCCGCCTTGGCGGTGTCGGCCAACGGACTTGCCAAAGAGGTGCGACAATTCGCCCCCCTGGGCGCCCGTGACCTGTGGGTCTGGCGCTGGGGTAGCGATCTTTTGAGATGAATTAGGGTGAGACGCTGTGAGCGACGTGATCGAATATAAAAGCTGGGTTTGCCTGATTTGCGGGTGGGTGTACAACGAAGAGGAAGGGTTGCCTGACGAGGGCATCGCGGCGGGCACGCGCTTCGCCGATATTCCCGATGATTGGCGCTGCCCGTTGTGCGATGTGGGCAAGGGCGACTTCGCTGCGGTGGAGTTCTGAGCGGGTTGTAGTTCGGTGCTTGGACCGGGTGCCCGTGCTATCGCCACGAGCGCTGGCCGCCCCATCTTATGGGTAGGCGCGGCCTTTGATATACTCTGCGCGCCGGCGCATCGGGCTCACCGCCCGTCAGGTCATCCTCCCCGTAGTTCAATGGATAGAACAAGTGCCTCCTAAGCGCTAGATACAGGTTCGATTCCTGTCGGGGGGACCATTCCGTGCGGCCGTCCGCCGCCATTCACGCCGCAACCAACGGCCGCAAATCCGACCAATCCGTCCGCGCCGCTTCCTCGAGATCGTAGTCGGCCTGCAGTCCAACCAGAACTGCGGGCTCGTGCCCAACACGACGGCCAAACGACGCGCCGTATCAGCCGAAACCGCGCGCGCCGTGGACGATCTCGTTGATTCGCCATCCCGCCCTTGACGCCCCGAAACCCTCCCGCCCCTCCGTGCTAGCATCCCCTAACCACGGAAGCGCCCCTCATGAACCCAACGACAGCTCATCAATTCGACGTCGAGTTCGCTCCTCGCATTGCACAAGCGATCCGAGACGTCGTCGGCCCGCAAGCCGATATCCGACTCGAACCATACGGTGGCCCCGGCCGCCCGACGACACTCAAAATTACCGCGCCGCTCGCCGAACGCGTGCGCGGCGAGCGTCACCCGCTCAATCTGCACATGACCTGGGATGAATGCGAGATTGCCTCGTTGACGGAGCCTGGCGGTCTGCGGCGATTGAAACACTACATCGAAGCGTTGCCGCATAAGCTCGCCGCATGGCAAGCCGCGCGTGATTTCGACCTATCGACGCGCTCGCAGGCCGAGCCCTTTGTTTTACTGGGTAATCTCGATTTGGAAGGCTGACGGCAGGTTCCAATCGCAGCCACTGAGACCAACACATCCCCAAAGGCACGCCGGGGGCAGAACGCCGGCCAATGCCGCCGCCCGATACCGCCCCGGGACCCTAATGCCGATGATGCGGCCGATCGAACCAATCATGCGCGTGCATCCAACGGATCAGATCGGCAAGCGGATGGTCCGTACGATAGCGCGTGGACATCGCAAGCGCGGCGCACGCGAACAGCATCAACACAAATATCAAGCCAACCGACGAATCGAACATGGCAGCCTCCACGGGCGTCCACAGCCGCTTATCACAGTCTCATTCTAGGCTCGCCCGGCGCAATTGCGAGTGTGCGCCGCCGCACGCCGCATCGCTGCGATAATTGGGGCCCCCACCCCATAGCCAAAGGAGCCGCCGTGAGCGAGCCGATTTCCTCTTCTGCCAGCGCCATCCGCCGTGTCGCCTTCATCGGGCTCGGCGTAATGGGCCATCCGATGGCCGGCCATCTGGCCAAGGCCGGATTCGACGTCACCGTCTACAACCGAACGTACGCGAAAGCCGAGCAATGGGTGGCCGAGTACGGCGGCCGCGCCGCCCACACCCCTCGCGAAGCGGCTCAAGGCGCGGAACTCGTGCTGGCCTGCGTCGGCAACGACGACGATCTGCGCAGCGTCACGCTTGGCGAGCAAGGCGCGTTCGCCGGTATGACGAACGGCACACTGTTCGCCGATCACACGACCGCATCGGCGAACGTCGCGCGCGAACTTGCGCACGCAGCCCGCGCGCAAGGCATTGCATTCATCGATGCCCCGGTCTCGGGCGGTCAGGCCGGCGCCCAAAACGGCAAGCTGACGATCATGTGCGGCAGCGACGATACCCGGGCCTTCGACCGCGCCGCCGCCGTGCTCAAACATTATGCGGTGGCCGTGACGTGTCTCGGCCCCGTCGGTTCGGGCCAGTTGACCAAAATGGTCAACCAGATCTGCATCGCCGGCCTCGTGC
>NZ_JBQCDN010000150.1:0-6529 GCF_051961175.1 Trinickia sp.
ACGTTCGGCGAGGAGCGGCGCACGAATCCTTATGTCGCCGATGGAGTGAGCGCGTGACATCCGAAATCTACGTCAGCACCGATATCGAGGCCGACTGCCCGATCCCCGGGCCACATTCGATGTTGAGCTTCGCATCGGCGGCCTATACCGAGGACAAGCAGCTGATCAGCACGTTCTCGGCCAATCTCGAAACGCTGCCCGGCGCGCAAGCCCATCCCGTGCAAGAGGCCTGGTGGAAAACGCAGCCCGAGGCGTGGGCCGCCTGCCGTCAGGATCTGCGGCGCCCCGAGGAGGCGCTCACGGCTTACGTCCAATGGGTCGAGGCACTACCGGGCAAGCCTGTGTTCGTTGGTATGCCCGCCGGCTTCGACTTCTCGTTCATGTTTTGGTACATGATGCGGTTTACAGGGCGTTGTCCGTTCTCGTGGTCTGCACTCGATATCAAGACACTCGCCTTCGCCATGACGGGGCTGCCGTATCGCAAATGCATCAAGCCGCGCATGCCGAAACATTGGTTTGACGATCACCCGCATACCCATGTCGCGCTGGACGACGCAATCGAGCAAGGCGCCCTTTTCTGCAACATGCTCAAGGACTTGCGCGCGATACAGAAGACGGCCGCAACGGCCGCCGAGGCGAAAGCGCGTGCGGATGAGGTAGCGCAAGCCGGGATAAGTCAAAACGACGCCGAGAGCCCGCCTAATTAGGTAAAATCCCTCGATCTGAGGCCATTTGATTGCCTTTGTTTTCTTCCGCCACTAATATCGGTTTCAGTGGCTGTCGTAATGGAGGCGCGGATGGCGCTCGACACGTTTTCTCAAAAAATCCTGCGCCTGTTGCAGCTCGATGCGCGGCGCTCGGTGCAGGAAATCTCCGACCAGGTCGGGCTGTCGAGTACGCCGTGTTGGCGGCGCATCAAGGACATGGAGCAGTCGGGCATCATTCAGCGCTACACGGCGCTGCTCGATCGCGAAAAGCTCGGCCTGCATGTCTGCGCGCTCGCCCATATTCATTTGACTCGTCATACCGAAGGTGGCGTCGAACAGTTCGAGCGCGAGATTTCCACCTGCCCCGAAGTGACCGAGTGCTACAGCACAACGGGCGAAGCCGATTACATCCTCAAGATCGTCGCACCCGACATCAAAGCCTACGATGCGTTCCTGCACGATCGCATCTTCAAAATCCCCGCCGTCGCACAGGTTCGCACGAGCGTCGTGCTACGCGAGATCAAATTCGATACGCAGTTGCCGCTCTGACTCGCCTCGATCAAACGTGCCCCTGCGCGCGTACCTTCGCCGCCCCGAGCTCGCGCTGCAGCGTCACGTTGCGCGCCCCCAGTTTGGCCTTCAGCGCAGTCAGGTCAACCCGCTCGATGAGTTCGGCGTCGTGCTCGCGATCGGCCAGTGCGTCGGCGGCAAGGGTGATCTCGACGTCCAGCCCCGTGCTGAGGTAGTGCACGTTCAAGGCCGACTTTCGTAGCCCGTATTTGCCCAGCTCGGCATCGACCAGCGCCATGACCGCTGCACGCGCGGGCAGGCGCGCCGGCGGATGCGCCACCGCATCGTTTTCCGGATCGACGTGAATCAGTGCATCGAGGACGCGCTTGTCGGTCATGACTTGCGCACGCGCGGATTCCGCGATGTAGTGCCCCTCGGAGACGGAGATGAACGGGTCGACGAGGATGTGCGCATCGACAAGCGCGAGATCCCCCGTCTTGCGCGTGCGCAGTTCATGCACGTCGCGCACGCCGGGCGTGGCGATCAGCAACCGGCGGATATCCGCGGTCGCGGTTTCGTCGAGTGCCCGATCGGAAAGGTCTTGCAGCGCGTCCCAACCGAACACCCATCCCATGCGCGCCACCAGGAAGCCGACGATCGCGGCGGCGATCGGGTCCAGCAAACGCACCCCGAACAAGCTGCCCACAATACCGACGGCCACGACCAGCGATGAAGCGGCATCCGAGCGCGCATGCCAGGCATTGGCGATCAGCATCGCCGAACGCACGCGTTCCGCCTGACGCAGCATGAACCGGAACAGCGCCTCTTTGGAGACGAGCACGAGCACCGCCACCACCAGCGCGCTGACGTGCACGGCCGGAATGCTTTCCAAATCCGCCAGCCGCGTGCCGGCACGCCAGAGCATCCCAACGCCCACCGCGACGAGCAGCGCGCCTAGAAACAGCGACGCGACCGTCTCGTATCGGGCGTGCCCGTAATTGTGGTCGGCATCGGGTTTCTCAGCGCTGGCGCGATTTGCGATCAGCACGATGAAGTCCGATATGAGATCGGCCAGCGAATGGACACCGTCCGCGATCAACGCCTGCGAATGGGCGAAGAAACCTATCGTGACCTGCAAACTCATCAGGACGATGTTGACGCCGACGCTCGCGAACGTGCTTTTACGCGCGACGGCTTGTTTTTCTCCGGACTGGAGTTCGATGGTGGGATGGACGTGCATCGGAAACGGTAGGCGACAGGTTGTTTACCGTTTGATTGTATCAAGCGCAGCGCGGCAGCGTTGTGACAGCTGCGCCGTTTCCCCTTTCGAATCAAAAGCTTATGAGAACGCAACGCATTCTTATTCGCGTCCCGGCCCCGGGGGTTGCACGCGCTGTGATTCCAGTCATTGGAACAGACAGGGAATAGATAGCCGCTTATGAAATCGAGAATTCATTAGACGAATAAAAACCGCGCACCCTAATGGGTCACGCGGCTCTCTTTTTTGGCGCTGCCCGTCATAGCGCTGGCGCGCCAGCAGCTATTCCGATCGGCCTATTACTTCTGAATCAGGAACTGATCACGATCCTGACCGGCAATCCACCGGGGCGGCTTGCCGCGGCCCGACCACGTATTGCCGCTCGCGGGATCGCGATATTTCGGCGCCACGCCAGCGCGCGGACGACCCACCTTGCCATGCTTGCCACGACCGCCGCCGAGTTCGGCCAGCGTAATGCCGTAGTCTGCCATTTTCTGTTTGATTTCGTTCAGCACTTCGGCGTATTCATGCGCCTTCGCCTCTTCGATCTGCTTCTCCAGCTTCTCTCGTTGAGCGAGAAGTTCCTTGTAAGAAGACATATGTTCCCTTGTGGTTTCGATAAATGGCGCCGATCTCTGGCCGGTTTTGCCACCTGAATGCTAGTGCCTCGGAGATTCGGAAGCGAGATTAGCACAAAAGGCGAGCGAACGAAAAGCCCGAAAAGACCATCATCGCGAAATAACTTTGATCCATTTGTTTCACTCATTCGTCGTCGGTCCGGCCATCTCAATATACTCAATGCAAGTGGCGTCTCATATTTCCTTACAGTGAGCGGGGAATGTTCTGACATCTTTCAAGCCGTGAGACTGATCGACATACTCCCGTCAAAAGTTTTCATAGTATGACAGGATCCTGCACCAGCGCGGGAAGCAGGGCGCCCAATCCTTCCTACTCCTTTCATCAGCTACATCGCGACATCACCCATTTCCCTATTTGAGATATACGAAGGTATACCGACGAGCTAATCGGTCTGTTCCGCAATGCACTGTGCCAGTGCTTCTTCCAGGGCGGATAGATCCGTTTTCGCGGAATCGAACGTACAGCGCCGTCGATGCCCGTCCACTTTCAAATCGGCCCCGTATCGATCGACGCCCGCCAATCGCACAAGCCCCGGGCGGCTCACGTGTCGGTCGAAGTATTCGATTAACACGGTTTCATCTTCCTCCTTCAACGGTTCGAGCGGATCGAGTTCTTCCGCGTCGAGCCATCCCATTGCGCCGAATCCGCCGATGTACCGCATCCGCTCGATTTCCAGCACGCGAAACGAAAAATCGCCTAACGCAAGGTATCGTTCGGCATCGGGGTGATACCGCAAATAACGGCGCACCAGCGACGGTTCGAGCCCGCCGGGCACGAATCGGCCCAGCAAAGTCAGGCGTTCGCCGTTCAAGACGTCCTCGTTGGGCGGGGAATCGACGACGAGAAACCCCGCTCGCGCGTCGGCTTCGAGATTGCGCGCATGCTCGGCAAGGCGGCTGACGAGCACGACGGGCCGATGCCGTGCGTCGGGTGCGAACGGCAACGCTGTCGGATACGGATAGCCGAGCGGTTCGCGCGCATGCGTCGCCAAAACGCCGGTCGGCTTGCGATGCAGTAGATGAAGCGGTGCATGGGCGGAAATGTGCATGTTCGTGTCCCCGGTCTCAGGTTGCGGCGCCTACCCGGCGAGGTATCCGGACGTCCGTTAGAATCGGCGCTTCCCATGCATCGTAGCGTTTGCGCGCAGTTTTCGCGGCCCGGATTTCGCGCGTTCCGCCCCTAAGTCTCAATCAACGCCAACTCAACGCTCAACTCAACGCTCAACCTACGTGTCGCAAACCACTTCCTCGCAGGCGCCCGCCGCGCACCGCAATCTCGCTCCCGCCGCTCTGCGGCGCGCCCGGTACGCCACGATGGCGCTGTTTTTCATCGCCGGCATGGCGTACGCGTCATGGGGCGTGCACGTCCCCACCGTACGCGACAAGTTCCACCTTGACCCGGCCGCCCTGTCGCTCGCGTTGTTCGTACTGACCGGCGGCTCGATCGCCGCCACCCTCGGCAATGCGAAATGGATTGCGCGCGCCGGCACGCGCAAGGCCTGTCTCGTCGGCGGGGTCGTGATGTCGGGCAGCTTGGCCCTGATTCTGATCGCACCGACGTTCGCCACGATGTTGCCGGTGCTCGCCGCGTTTGGCGCCGGGATGGCGACGATGGACGTCGCGATCAACGCCGAGGCCAGCGCCGTCGAGCAGGCGCTCGGGCGGCCCATCATGTCCTCGCTGCACGGCATGTTCAGTATCGGCGGGATGTTCGGGGCCGCCGCGGGCGGTGTGGCGCTCGCCCATGGCCTGTCGAGCGTGCTCCATCTGCTGCTGGCCGCGGCGGCCTGCGCGGGGGTGCTCGCGCTCGCCTGCCCCGCCGTGCTGCCGCCTGTGCCGCATACCGATAGCCCCCATGAGCGTGCGCGTTCCAGCCGCTGGCGCTCGCCCGTGCTGTGGGCGCTGGGTGCCGTCGCGCTCATCGCGTTGATCGCAGAAGGGGCGATGTACGACTGGGCCGCCGTCTATATGCGCGACATCGTGCATTCGACGCCCGCCTTCGCCAGTGCAGGCTATGCGGCGTTCACGGGGGCCATGGCCGCCGGCCGCTTCGCAGGCGACGCCGTGCGCGCGCGCTTCGGGGCCGTGCCACTGGTGTTCGCCAGCGCAGCGCTGGCCTGTGCGGGGATGGTCGGCGCGCTCGTCCTGCCGTTTTCCGTCACGGCGCTGATCGGCTTCGCGATGATGGGCCTCGGGCTCGCGAATATGATGCCTGTGCTGTTCGCCGCCGCCATGCGCGTCAAAGGCATTCACGCCGCGGAAGGGCTCGCGCATGTGGCGAGCATCGCCTATGTCGGCTTGTTGTTCGGGCCGGTTCTGATCGGCGGTGTCGCTCAGGCCACCAATCTTTCCATCGGGCTCTCGGTCGTCGCGGTCTGCGCGGCGCTCGTCGCCTTTATCGGGCCACGCGTGCTCAAGCGGCTCGGCGTTTAAGCGCCGCGGCGCATCCGCCGCAGATCCGCCGCCAGGCAACACGGTACGCCTGTGCTCGGCAGAGCACCCAAATACAAAGGGCGCGCACGCTGTTCGCGTCCGCGCCCTTCGATCCCTTTCGGAGGCAACCGGCCGCCTGGCAGCCCGCCACCCCCGAACGGTTCGGCCTAAGCCGATCGATGATTACAGCTTCACTTCGTTCAGCAGCGTCTTCTTGCCGTCCTTGTAGTGGTACAGCGAGATCACGCCATGCTTCAGATCGCCCTTCGAATCGAATTGCGTCTCGCCGATCACGCCCTTGTAGTCCGTCGACGGCATCGCCGCGAGGATCTTCGCCGGATCGGTCGAGTTCGCACGCTTCATCGCGTCGACGATGATGTACACGGCGTCATACGTGAACGGTGCGTAGATCTGGATCGGCACACCGAAACGCGCCTTGAACTTCGATTGGAACTCTTCGCCCGCCTTGCCCATCTTCTCGAGCGAGCGGCCTGCCTCCGAGCACACGATGTTGTCGGTGGCGTCGCCGGCCAGCGTCGAGAGCTGATCGGTACACACGCCGTCACCCGCGAGGATCTTCGCCGTGATGCCGAGCTGCTTCGCTTGCTTGGCGAACGGGCCGCCAGTGGCGTCCATACCGCCGTACATGATCGCGTCGGGGTGTTCGCCCTTGATCTTCGTCAGAATCGCGCGGAAATCCACGGCCTTGTCGTTCGTCGCGTCATGCGAGAGCACCGTCATACCGAGCGACGTCGCCGTCTTCTCGAATTGGCCGGCCAGGCCTTGGCCGTAAGCCGTGGCGTCGTCGACAATCGCGACCCGCTTCAGCTTCAAATCCTTGGCTGCGTAGTTGGCGAGCGCCGGGCCTTGCTGCGCGTCCGTCGCGACGATGCGGAACGTCGTCTTGAAGCCTTGTTGCGTGTATGCCGGGTTCGTTGCCGACGGCGTGATCTGCACGATGCCCGCATCGCTGTAGATCTTCG
>NZ_JBQCDN010000151.1:0-5350 GCF_051961175.1 Trinickia sp.
GCCTGCTTATTGGCGGCTGGGGCCACCGCCGCGGGGGTGTGGGGGCGCGCTCCCGTCGACCGGCATTTTCCCCCACCAGGGCGCCCCGACACCCCAGCGGCGAATCGCGCGGTGGCCCCGAGCACAAGCGTGGCGGTGAATTACCGTGGGTTGCCCGGCACCCGGCCTCGGGTGCCGATGGCTCCCGAGGCATCGCAGGTCTTCGTTACGGAGAAGGCGACGCCAGGCTCACCCCGCTCACACACCCTGCGGATTGACCTTCTCGTCGGTGGTATAGAGCTTGTTCAGCGCGGCGATATACGCCTTGGCCGAAGCCGCGACGATATCGGGATCGGTACCCACGCCGTTGACAATCCGGCCGCTCTTCGACAGCCGCACCGTCACTTCGCCCTGCGCTTGCGTACCCGTCGTGATGGCGTTCACCGAGTAAAGCAGCAGCTCCGAGCCGCTGCCCACTTCGCCTTCGATCGCGTTCAGCGTCGCATCGACCGGCCCGTTCCCGCGCGATTCGCCCGTCATCTCCTTGCCGCCAACCGAAAACACGACACGCGCGTGCGGACGCTCCCCCGTTTCCGAATGCTGAGCCAGCGAGACGAACTTGTAATGCTCACGCTCCTGCGCTGCCGCCGATTCCTCGGAGACGATCGCCATGATGTCTTCGTCGAAGATCTCCGACTTGCGGTCCGCCAATTCCTTGAAGCGCGCAAAGGCCTGGTTCAGTTCGGCTTCGCTGTCGAGCGCGATCCCGAGCTCTTGCAGCCGCTGCTTGAACGCGTTGCGGCCCGACAATTTGCCGAGGACGATCTTGTTGGCCGACCAGCCCACGTCTTCCGCACGCATGATTTCGTAGGTATCGCGGGCCTTGAGCACGCCATCCTGGTGGATGCCGGATGCATGTGCAAATGCGTTCGCGCCCACCACGGCCTTGTTCGGCTGGACGACGAAACCCGTGATTTGCGAAACGAGCTTCGAAGCCGGCACGATCTGCGTCGTATCGATGCCGACGTCCAGCCCGAAGTAGTCCTTGCGCGTTCTCACCGACATCACGATTTCTTCGAGCGCAGTGTTGCCCGCACGCTCGCCCAAGCCGTTGATCGTGCATTCAACCTGGCGCGCGCCGCCGATCTTGACGCCTGCGAGCGAATTCGCCACCGCCATGCCGAGATCGTTATGGCAGTGCACGGAAAAGATGGCCTTATCGGAATTCGGAATGCGCTCCCGCAGCGTCTTCACGAGATTGCCGTACAGTTCCGGCACACCATAACCGACGGTATCGGCGATGTTGATCGTCGTCGCCCCTTCGGCAATCACCGCCTCGAGCACGCGGCACAGGAAATCCATATCCGAGCGGCTGCCGTCCTCGGGCGAAAATTCCACGTCGTTCGTGAATTTGCGCGCGAAACGCACCGCCAGACGCGCCTGTTCATACACCTGCTCCGGCGTCATGCGCAGCTTCTTCTCCATATGGAGCGGCGACGTGGCGATAAACGTGTGGATGCGGAAATGATCGGCCGGCTTCAGCGCGTCGGCGGCCCGCTGGATGTCCTTGTCGTTCGCGCGCGCAAGCGAACACACCGTGCTGTCCTGGATCAGCGAGGCAATCGTGTTGATCGCGTCGAAATCGCCGTTCGAACTGGCCGCGAAGCCGGCTTCGATCACGTCGACCTTCATCCGCTCGAGCTGCTTCGCAATACGGATCTTCTCTTCCTTCGTCATCGACGCGCCGGGCGACTGCTCGCCGTCACGCAACGTCGTGTCGAAAATAATCAGCTTGTCTGCCATGTCATGTCTCCAGGGGGACTTTTGCGTTCGGAATGCTTGGGGATACGGAAAACGGAATTCGGGCGCTCGCGCCACCGTAGGCGACGCCAAACAACGAACGAGGCGGACGGGGGGCGAAAACGGTCAGCGCGGCAGGCGCGCTAGTGCTAGCGCGCGTAGAGGCGCACCGGCGAGAAGGGATCGAAGGGGTAAGGTCAAATTCGACATGTCGCCGACTATAGCGGCATTCCGGCAATCGCGCAATCGGCTGCCCTACACCTACGACGGCGGTGGCGGATGAAAGCAAGCCGGCGCCATGCCTCTGACAGCAACTTACTCGGAGCGAACACCATGCGACCACCCGGGCACATCGACGTAGTAGCGCACCGCTTTTCCGACACCGCTGGCCCACAATTGACCGCCTTTGACCTGAGCCGTATTTTTCCACATGCGGCTCAAGTTTTGAGCCGCATTTTAAGATTTGCGGCTCATCACCCCGCTCCGGCCCTAATGATCGCTGGGAATGGATCGCGCGGGATTGTCCCGCCCGCGCACCGCCATATAGGCCCAGAACGCGTAACCCGAGAGCCCATACAGCACGAACAGGCCGAACAGCATCAGCGGCGGATCGGACGATACGAGCACGAACGCGACCACGACGAGCAAAATCGCCGCAAACGGCACCCGATGCCGGACATCCAACGCCTTGCCGCTGTAAAACGGCGCGTTCGACACCATCGTCACGCCCGCATAGATCGTCAACGCGAACGCCACCCACGGCAGCCAAACGAGCTTGAGCGGCACGCGGTTGTCGGTCGCGAGCCAGACGAAGCCGGCGATCAGCGCCGCCGCGGCCGGGCTCGGCAAGCCTTGGAAAAAGCGTTTATCGACCACGCCGATGTTCGTATTGAAGCGCGCGAGCCGCAGAGCCGCACCCGAACAATAGACGAACGCCGCGAGCCAGCCCCAGCGCCCGAGATCCTTGAGCACCCACTCGTACATGACGAGCGCGGGCGCCACGCCGAACGACACCATATCCGACAGGCTGTCGAATTGCTCGCCGAATGCGCTTTGCGTGTGCGTCATGCGGGCGACGCGGCCATCCATGCCGTCGAGCACCATCGCCACAAAGATCGCAATCGCGGCGATCTCGAAGCGCACGTTCATCGCCTGGACGACAGCGAAAAAACCACAAAAGAGCGCGGCCGTGGTGAACGCGTTCGGCAGCAGATAAATGCCGCGCGTACGCAAAAACTGCTGACGCGCGGCACGCCGGTTCTCGGCAGGCGCCGAATCGATGCCGAGCCCCTTGTTGCGGCGAAACGGATTGCGCCGGAACGGGCGCGGCATCGGTGTGCTGCCCGCGCGCGGGCGACGTTTGAAAGCGGCCATCGAACTCTCCTGCCGCCGGATCAAAGCTCGGCGAGAATCGTCGACGAGGCGAACACCTTCTCCCCGATCGACACCTTCGCGCGGCTGCCGAGCGGCAGATAGACATCGACGCGCGAACCGAAACGGATGAAACCGTAGCGCTGGCCGCGTGCAAGCGGCTCGCCGGTCCGCACATAGCAGAGAATGCGCCGCGCGATGAGACCCGCGATCTGCACGGAAGTGACCGTCTGCCCGCCCGCCGTTTGGATCACGATCGCGTTGCGCTCGTTTTCCTGCGACGCTTTATCGATGGCGGCATTCAGGTAGGCGCCCGGGAAGTACTCGACCTTCGAGATCGCACCATCGACGGGCGAGCGCTGCGAGTGCACGTTGAAGACGTTCATGAATACGCTGATCTTCAGCGCTTCGCGATCGGCATACGGGTCGCGCGTGGTTTCGACGGCGACGATGCGGCCATCGGCCGGGCACAACACGGCGTTCGCCTGGACGGGAATCGGCCGCGGCGGATCGCGGAAGAACTGCACGACGAAGATCAGGATCAGCCAGAACGGCCAGGCAAAACCGAATCCCGCGACCGCATGGATCAACAGCGCGACGACGGCGGCAATCGCGATGAACGGCCAGCCTTCGCGTGCGATGATCGGATGTGGGTAATTCATGGATTGTTTCGAACTTTTTGTAAAACCACTAGGATAGCAAAAGCCGCCCCGTACGAGACGCACGGGACGGCTTTGAAAGGGTGATTCGGCGGCCCGCCACGGCATCACGCACCCTGGCGAGCCTCCGGCGCAGGGGCCCTTCCCCCGCACCGGCCGGCCCCGCGCACGACGTAACGCGACGTAATGCGCGAAGCCTTGGCCTCTCGTTCGAATTTTAGTTCTTCGATTGATCGACGAGCTTGTTCTTCGCGATCCACGGCATCATCGCGCGCAGCTTCCCGCCCACCTGCTCGATCTGGTGCTCGGCGTTCAAGCGGCGGCGCGATTGCAGCGTCGGCGCACCGGCCTTGTTCTCGAGAATGAAGCTCTTCGCGTACTCGCCCGTCTGGATGTCCTTCAGCACATCCTTCATGACCTTCTTCGTCTCTTCCGTGACCACACGCGGGCCCGTGACGTACTCGCCGTACTCGGCGTTGTTCGAGATTGAGTAGTTCATGTTGGCGATGCCGCCTTCGTAGATCAGATCCACGATGAGCTTGAGCTCGTGCAGGCACTCGAAGTACGCCATTTCCGGCGCGTAGCCCGCTTCCACGAGCGTTTCGAAACCGGCCTTGATCAGCTCGACCGTCCCGCCGCACAGCACGGCTTGCTCGCCGAAGAGGTCCGTTTCCGTCTCTTCGCGGAAGTTCGTTTCGATGATGCCGGCACGGCCGCCGCCGTTGGCCACCGCATACGACAGCGCGACGTCGCGGGCCGCGCCCGACTTGTCTTGCGCGACGGCGATCAAGTGCGGCACGCCGCCGCCCTGCGTGTACGTACCGCGCACCGTGTGGCCCGGGGCCTTCGGCGCGATCATGATGACGTCGAGATCGGCGCGCGGAATGACCTGGCCGTAGTGAACGTTGAAGCCGTGCGCGAATGCGAGCGCCGCGCCTTCCTTGATGTTCGCGTGCACTTCGTTCTTGTACACATCGGCGATCTGCTCGTCCGGCAGCAGCATCATGACGACGTCCGCGCCCTTCACGGCTTCGGCCACTTCCTTGACCGTCAGGCCCGCGCCTTCGGCCTTCTTCCACGACGCGCCGCCCTTGCGCAGGCCGACCGTCACGCGCACGCCGCTCTCCTTCAGGTTCAGCGCGTGAGCATGGCCTTGCGAGCCATAGCCGATGATCGTGACGTCCTTGCCTTTGATGAGGGACAGGTCGGCGTCTTTATCGTAGAAAACTTTCATGTCGATTCCTTCGCGTTAAAGCGTATTCGTCAAATGCTTCAAAAATCGCCCGCCACCGTCAGCCGGCGGGCGCCGATCGTGTGCTTCGTTATACCTTCAAAATGCGTTCGCCGCGCCCGATGCCCGAGCTGCCCGTCCGGACCGTCTCGAGAATCACGGCGGCGTCGAGCGCTTCGATGAAGGCGTCGAGTTTGTCGCTCGCCCCCGTCAGCTCGATCGTGTAGGTCTTTTCGGTCACGTCGATGATGCGGCCGCGGAAAATATCCGCCATCCGCTTCATTTCTTCGCGTTCCTTGCCGACCGCCCG
>NZ_JBQCDN010000152.1:0-43312 GCF_051961175.1 Trinickia sp.
AAATCCTGATGCAGGAAGCGGTACGTGAAGGCATCCCGAACCGCGCCGACGTGAAGGCGCAAATCGCCGTGGCTCAGCAAAGCGTCGTGCTGCACACGCTGATCGAAGATTACGCCGCCAAGGCCAAGCCGACCGACGCCGAAGTGAAGGCGCGCTACGACGAACTCATCAAGCAAGCAGGCGGCAAGGAATATCATCTGCACCACATCCTCGTCGACAACGAACAGCAGGCGAAGGATCTGATCGCGAAGATCAAGGGCGGCGCAAAGTTCGAGGATCTGGCCAAGCAATTCTCGAAGGATCCGGGCTCCGGCAAGAACGGCGGCGATCTCGACTGGGCGAATCCGCATACCTACGTGCCCGAATTTGCCGCTGCCGCCGAGAAGCTGCAGAAAGGCCAGATGACGGATACGCCGGTGCACACACAGTTCGGCTGGCACATCATCCGCGTCGACGACATCCGCAACATCACGCCGCCGGGGCTCGACCAGGTCAAGGCGCAGATCGTTCAGCAGATCCAGCAGGAAAAGGTGCAGGCGTTTGAACAGAGCTTGCGCGCGAAAGCAAAGATCCAGTAAATCCCGCGAGTCGTCAGCGCCGCTTGGCGCTGACTTTGGGGTGCTCTTCAAGCACTTCGACGCAAATAACAATGCCACCCTCGGGTGGCATTGTCGTTTCCGGGTTTCGCCAGCGCCGGGCTGGCTCCTTACGTGGCTTAGCCCAGCCAGCGCCGCGCATTGCGGAACACGCGCATCCACGGGCTCGCCTCGCCCCAACCTTCCGGATGCCAGCTCATCTGCACCGTACGATGCACGCGCTCCATGTGCGGCATCAGCACCGAGAAGCGGCCGTCCGGCGTCGTGACCGAGGTGATCCCGGCCGGCGAGCCGTTCGGGTTGAAGGGATAGCGCTCCGTCGCTTCGCCATGATGGTCGATATAGCGCATCGATACCGCCACGCGCGAGGCGTCGCCCTGCTGAGAGAAATCGGCGAAGCCTTCGCCGTGCGCGATAGCCACCGGAATACGCGAGCCTTCCATCCCCGCGAAGAAAATCGACGGCGACGATTCGACGCCAACGAACGAGAACCGTGCTTCGAATTTCTCCGACTTGTTACGCGTGAACTTCGGCCACGCATCGGCACCGGGGATCATCGATGCCAAGCTGCTCATCATCTGGCAGCCGTTGCAGATGCCCAATGCGAACGTGTCGGCACGCCCGAAGAAGGCCGCGAACATATCGGCCAGCTGCGGGTTGAAGCGGATCGTCTTGGCCCAGCCCTCGCCCGCGCCGAGCACATCGCCGTACGAGAAGCCGCCACAGGCCACCGCGCCCTTGAAATCCGCGAGGGTCGCGCGCCCCGAAAGCAAATCGCTCATGTGAACGTCATACGCTTCGAAGCCGGCCCGATCGAACGCGTAGGCCGTTTCCAAATGCGAGTTGACGCCCTGCTCGCGCAAGATCGCCACGCGCGGACGCGCATTGACGTTCAGGAACGGCGCCGCGATATCCTCGCTCGGATCGAACGTCAGATGCGGCGAGAGGCCGGGATCGGCTGCGTCGAGCAAACCGTCGTATTCGGCATCGGCGCAAGCCGGGTTGTCGCGCAGGCGCGCGATACGCCAGCTCACTTCGCTCCACGCGCGTTGCAACTCGGCACGCGGCGCCTCGTAGATCTTTTTCGCGTCGCGATAGATCTCGACGACATCGCGCTCGTTGAGCTTGCCGATGACGTGCGAACACGCACCGAGCCCGTGCTCGCGCAGCGCGCCCAGCACCGTGTCGCGATCGGCCGCCCGTACCTGAATGACTGCGCCCAATTCTTCGGAAAACAGCGCGCGCAGCGTGCGATCGTCACGCCGGCCGCTCGTCTGCTTCGCCCAATCCTTGGCATCGCCGTAGTCGGACTCGTGCGCGCCGTCGAGCGTGAGCATGTCCACGTTCAGCGATACGCCTGCATGACCCGCGAACGCCATCTCGCAAACGGTCGCCCACAGGCCACCGTCCGAGCGATCGTGATACGCCAGCAATTGGCCCGCCGCATTGAGTGCCTGGATGGCCGCGAAAAAGCGCTTCAGGTCTTCCGGATCGTCGACGTCCGGCACGCTATCGCCCACTTGCTGCGTGACTTGCGCGAGGATGCTGCCGCCGAGGCGGTGCTTGCCACGGCCAAGATCGATCGCGATCAGCACCGAATCGCCTGCTTCGTCGTGGCGGCGCAGTTGCGGCGTCAAATGCCGGCGCACGTCTTCCACTGGCGCAAACGCGGAAATGATCAGCGAGACGGGCGCGACAACTTCCTTGGCCACACCGCGCTCGTCCCACTTTGTCTTCATCGACAACGAATCCTTACCGACCGGGATGCTGATTCCCAGCGCGGGGCACAGCTCCATGCCGATTGCCTTGACCGTGTCGAACAATGCGGCATCTTCGCCAGCCGTGCCGCACGCGGCCATCCAGTTCGCCGACAACTTCAGCTTGTCGAGCGAGGCGATCGGCGCACTGGCGATGTTCGTCACGGCTTCGCCCACCGCCATGCGGCCCGAAGCCGGGGCATCGATGACGGCCAGCGGCGTGCGCTCGGCCATCGTCATCGCCTCGCCGCGGAAGCCCGCATAATCGGCTGCGGTAATCGCGCAGTCGGCAACCGGCACTTGCCACGGGCCGACGAGCTGATCGCGCACAGTCGTGCCGCCGACCGAGCGATCGCCGATCGTGATCAGGAACGACTTGCTGGCCACCGTCGGGTGCTTGAGCACCGATACCGCGAGTTCGGACAGCGATAGCCCCGTGACGTCGACTTCCGCGCGCTCGGCCGTCACGCGCTCGACATTCCGGTGCATACGCGGCGCCTTGCCGAGCAGCACGTCCATCGGCATATCGACGGGATACGCTGCCTCGCCTTCGGCGTGCGCATCGATCAATTGCAGCTGACGCTCCTGCGTGGCAACACCCACCACGGCAACCGGGCAACGCTCGCGCGAACAGATCGCCTCGAACGCCGGCAAATCGGCCGGTGCGATCGCCAGGACATAGCGCTCTTGCGCTTCGTTCGACCAGATCTCGCGCGGCGAAAGCCCGCTTTCCTCGAGCTGAACCTGACGCAGCTCGAAGCGCGCGCCTTTGTCTGCGCCGTCGACGAGTTCGGGGAATGCATTCGAAAGGCCGCCCGCACCAACGTCATGGATGCTCAGAATCGGGTTTTTATCGCCAAGCTGCCAGCAGGCATTGATGACTTCCTGCGCCCGCCGCTCGATTTCCGGATTGCCGCGCTGAACCGAGTCGAAATCGAGTTCGGCCGAGTTCGCCCCCGTCGCCATCGAGCTGGCCGCACCGCCGCCCATGCCGATCCGCATGCCGGGGCCGCCGATCTGGATCAGCAGCGTGCCGGCCGGCAGGTCGTGCTTGTGCGTATGCGCATCGGAGATGTTGCCGATCCCGCCGGCGATCATGATCGGCTTGTGATAGCCGCGCACCTGGCCGCCGACGTTTTGTTCGTAGACGCGGAAATAGCCGCCCAGATTGGGCCGGCCGAATTCGTTGTTGAACGCGGCGCCGCCGAGCGGGCCGTCGATCATGATTTGCAGCGGCGAGGCGATCCGGTCCGGACGGCCGTAGGGCGCATGCTGCTCGTTCGGGTTGCGCAGGGACAGCGGTTGAGCGGCGTCGCGCGCGTTTTCCCAGGCCTGCACGGCACCGGGCAGCTCGAGGTTCGACACCGTGAAGCCCGTCAGGCCGGCCTTGGGCCGTGCCCCGCGCCCGGTCGCGCCTTCGTCCCGGATCTCGCCGCCCGCGCCCGTCGCCGCGCCGGCGAACGGGGAAATCGCCGTCGGGTGGTTGTGCGTCTCCACCTTCATCAGCGTGTGCGTGAGCTCGACGTGGCGGCCATAGCGCTCATCGAGCGCGCCGCTCTCGCCCGCCTGGGCCGGACGCGGGAACCAGCGTTCCGCCGGGCCGCCCTCCATGATCGCGGAGTTGTCCGAATAGGCGACGATCGTGCCTTGCGAATGCAGCTTCTCCGTGTTCTTGATCATCTGGAACAGCGAGATGTCCTGCGGCTGCCCATCGATCGTCCATTGTGCATTGAAGATCTTGTGGCGGCAGTGCTCGCTGTTGGCTTGCGCGAACATCATCAGTTCGACATCGGTCGGGTTGCGGCCGAGCTTCGTGAACGCATCGACGAGGTAATCGATTTCGTCGTCGGCCAGCGCCAAGCCGAGTTCGCCGTTCGCGCGCTCGAGCGCCGCGCGACCGTGCGTCCGCACGTCGACACTCGTCAGCGGCTTGGCCGGCAGCTCGTCGAACAAATGCAGCGCGTCGTCGCGCGAGCCGACGACACTTTCGGTCATCCGGTCATGCAACGCGGCCGCCACGGCGGCACGGGCTTCGTCGGAGAGCGCCTTCTTGCCGCCCAGCAAACCTGTCAAACCCGTTTTCAACGTGACCGTGAATTCGATGCCGCGCTCGATCCGGCGCAGATGCTCGAGCCCGCAATGGTGGGCGATGTCGGTTGCCTTGCTCGCCCACGGCGAGACGGTACCGATGCGCGGGACCACGAGGAACGTCTCCTGGGCGCCCCGGGCTTCGCCGGCTGCGAACGGCTCACCGTAGTGCAACAGCGCTTCAATGCGCGCGTTGTCCTGCGCCGAGAGCGGTGTGAGCGCATTGACGAAGTGCAGATACTGGCCGCGCACGCCGACGATGTTGGCGTCGATGCGGGCAAGCGTTTCGAGCAGGCGGGTTTGACGGAAGTCGGAAAGCGCCGAAGCACCGGGGAAGCACGAGAAGTGGGCCATGGAAGGACGTAGGCGTCGATGAGTCGCGCATCGCGCGGGTCGCGCGCGTATGCCACAACGTGAGGCGAAAGGAAGACCGGGATTATACCCGGAACTGGGTCCCCCTCGGTCCCCCATAGGCGGCTGGGCAGCGCGAACCGGACGTCTGCCACGCGTATGCCCCGCCGCCGTGTATTTTGCGCTGCAACGCGAGCCATCCCAATCCGTTTGGCGCTATCATGCGCGGTTTGCCTCATCGGCGCGGTTTGCCATACCGGCGCGGGGCGGCGAGTGGGCAGGACGTCTCGCGCCCGGCGCTTCGCATCCGGCAAGGCGCTTGCCCTGCTCTTGCGCCGTGGCGGCCCGTACGTAGTGCATTACCAGCGCATGACCAGCTCATTCATGGATGTCATCGTCATCGGCGGCGGAATCGTCGGCGTCGCCACCGCCTACCAGCTTCGTGCCGCCGGCCACCGCGTGTGCGTCATCGAACGCCATGCGACGGTTGCCCAGGGGGCGACCTACGGCCACGGCGGCATCGTGTTGCCGACGCCGCTCGACGCCTGGTTCGGCCCTACGTTCCTCGGTAGCCGCCGCGGGGTCGTCTATCGCCCCGGCTTCAATTCGAGCGCGCGCCGTTTCGCCCGCCGTCTCGCCCTGCTGCAAAGCCCCGATGCGTTCCGCCAGCAGTGGCTGCGCCTGCGTCCGCTCGTCGAACTGTCGCGCGAAGCGATTGCGTCGATCGAAGCCGGCTTTCATCTTGAGTTCGAACAGCGGGAAGGCGTGCTGCATGTCACGCGCCAGCCGCGCGAATGGGTGCAGGCACACAGTGCGCTCGAGCTGCTCGGCGAATTCGACATGCTTCATCACGTGCTGTCGGCCGCCGAATGCGCCGAAGCCGAACGTTCCGTGCCGGCCGAGCCGGGGTTTGCCGGCGGCGTCCTGTTCCCGGAGGAACGCACGGCCAACTGCCCGTTGTTCACGAAGCTCGTCAAGCAAGTGCTCGACGAGCAAGGCGACGTCCAATTCCTGTTCGGGCGCGCAGTCGAAGCCATCCGTCTGGAGAACCAGCGCGCGGCCGTCGAACTCGCGCCTGCCGAGGGAGAGCGCAAGCGCCATCGGGAGGTCGACGTCGTCTCCTGCGATGCGATCGTCGTCGCGGCCGGCGCCGGCAGCCAGCCACTGCTCGCGCAACTGGGGCTGTCGCTGCCGCTCCATCCGATCCGGATGCTTTCGCTGACGGCACCGATCGCGTATGAGGAATGCGCGCCGCATTTGACCGTCGTCGATTCGGTGCGGCGCGTCTCGATGACGCGGATGAACCAGCGCATTCGCATGGCCGGCGCCGCCGTGCTGCAACCGGAGCGCGAACTGGCCAAGCCGCTGGCCGAACCAGTTCTGGAAGCCGGTACGGCGCTGCTGGCGCAGTCGACGCACGATTGGATACCCGGCGCGGCAAAAATCTCGGCCGCCCACGCCTGGGAAGGGCTGCGTCTGCTTTCGCCCGACGGCCTGCCCGTCGTCGGCAATGTGCTGCATCCGCGCCTGTTCACGAACTTTGGCCACGGCCCGGCCGGTTGGGGCCTCGCCTGCGGGTCTGCTAAAGTGATTGCGGAACTCGTCTCGGGCGAAACGCCGAGCGTGCCGCCCGACACGCTCGCCGCGCTGCGCGCCGAGCGCTTCGCGAGCTGATTGGCCGGCGTAGTCCGGTGCATCGCGGGGCCACCATCGCGCCCCGCTTCTCATCGTTTCGCCCGCGCCCGCGCCCGCCCGCCCCCCGCCCGCTATCGGGCCGGTGGTCACCGAGGGTTCGATATCGTCCCTGAAAGCGCTCGCCATGACCGATCTCTCCGCCTCTCCTGCGCACTTGCCGCTGCTTGTTTCGCCGGCCGAGCGCCCGTTGCCGGTACTCACCGGCGCCCAATTGCGCTCGCTGGAACAGCAGGGCGGCGCCGGCCTGCCGGAGCACACGCTGATGGCGCGGGCCGGTGCTGCCGCCGCACAGTATCTTCTCGACCGGGGAGCGCACGACGGCTCGCTGGCGAGCGAGCGTCCAGTCTGGATCGCCGCCGGGCCCGGCAACAACGGCGGCGACGCGCTGATCGTCGCCACGCGACTCAGGCAGGCCGGCACAGCCGTCGAAGTGTGCATGCCGATCGAGCCCAAGGCGGCGGACGCTCGCTGGGCGCTCTCGGAAGCGCGCGCGGCCGGTGTGCCGATCTCGCATGTCGCCCCGGCCTCGCTCGACGGTTATGGATGGGTTGTCGACGGGCTGTTCGGCATCGGACTGGCTCGGCCGCTGGACGGCGTCTTCGCCGAGTTGGCGATACGGATCGCCAACCGCGCCGGCACGCACGGACGCGTGCTTGCGCTCGACGTGCCGAGCGGGCTCGACAGCGAGACGGGCAACGTCGTGGAGGGCGGCGTCGCCGTCCGTGCCACCGAAACGGTGACGTTCCTTGCCGCCAAACCAGGGCTGTATATGGCGCACGGCCGCGACCTGGCCGGCACGGTCACGGTCGCTCCGCTCGGCGTTGATCTGCCCGTCGCCGATGACGTCGCCAGGCTGAACGCGCCGTCGCTGTTCGCGGCGCACTTTCCCGCGCGCTCGTTCGCCTCGCATAAAGGGACGTTCGGCAGCCTGGCTGTCGTCGGCGGCGATACGGGCATGTGCGGGGCCCCGATCTTGGCGGCACGCGCGGCGTTGCATGCGGGCGCGGGCAAAGTCCACGTCGCGTTCGTCGGCGAAGGTGCGCCGCCCTACGATCCGCCCTACCCGGAGCTCATGTTGCATCCGCCCGGGGCGCTGGAATGGGAGACCATGGATGCGCTCGCCGTTGGCTGCGGCATGGGGCATGGGCCACAGGCCAAGTCCTCGCTCGCACGTGCGCTCGCCGGGCGCGTAGCGCTATTGCTCGACGCCGACGCGCTCAACTTGATCGCGCGGGAGCCGTCGCTGGCCGATGCACTGACGGCACGGGGCGCCCCTGCCCCTGCGGCGGAAGGCGACGGTACAGCCGGCACTGGCACTGGCACTGGCACTGGCACTGGCACTGGCAATGGCACTCGCGCTTGCGTGTTGACCCCGCACCCGCTTGAAGCGGCTCGGCTGATGGGATGCGACGCCGCGCAGGTACAGCGCAACCGCATCGGTACGGCGCGGGCGCTGGCCGCCCGTTTCGGCGCCGTAGTCGTGCTCAAGGGGGCCGGCACCGTGATCGCGTCGCCCGATGGCCGCGCGGCCGTCAATCCGACCGGAAATGCCGCGCTGGCGAGCGGAGGAACGGGCGATGTTCTGGGCGGGATCGTCGGTGCGTTGCTGGCGCAGCGGCTGCCGAGCTACGAAGCTGCGTTGGCGGGTGTCTATTTACACGGCTGGGCCGCCGACACGCTCAGCGCCAACGGCCTCGGCCCGGCGGGCCTCACAGCCGGCGAGCTCGCGCCGGCCGTCCGCGCGCTCCTGAACCGGCTGATCTACCCCGCACGCGACTGAAACCGCGCGCAGCCACCGCCCACCTCGACGGCGCAGTACCGGTGAAGCACGCTATCGCTATCGCTATCGCTATCGCTATTGCGCGGCCGCTGCGGCTGGCGGGCGCTCGAGAATCTGCTCGTTCATGTAGGCGAAATGGCGTTCGCGCGGCACCGTCGGCGGCACGACCATCGGCTCGTCGGCTTTGCGATCCAGATAGCTGACGACGAGGTCATCGCCGTTGATCGCGATACCGATGGGCTGGATGCGGTCGCCCAGTTGGAACGTCGTCCCGCGCCCGTCGTTGAACGCCAAGGCCACATAGTAGAACGTCCCGCTGCCGCCTCCTTGGCTCGACAGGAACACAGCCACGGCGCTGCGGCCGCCGAGCTTGCCGACGGCATGCGCGGGCGGCTCGATGACGCGCGTCACCTCTTGTTGCGCCGAATCGTCGGCGGCCGGCTGCGAGTGCTGTCCATCGAGAAGCGTCACGTCTTTGCCGTCGATGCGATAGATCGCGTTCTTGTAGTCGATCGACGGCCCCGACGGCTGCGCATGCACCGGCGCGGCCGTTACCGTGAGCCCGAGATGTTCGAGCGCGTTGCCGCGCAGATCTTCGATTCGATGCTGATAGGCGTCGCTCAGGCACGCGACTTGCGCGCCACAGGCGTCGCGCGTGTCGTGTTGCCATTTCTGCCGATCGGCTTGCAGGCCGTCGCGGAAATCTTGATATACCTTGCCCTGCGCGGCGGGCTTGGCCTCGAGCAGCATCGTGTAATACGTGCTCGCCCTGGCCTCGAGTGCGCGCAGTGCAGCATTGTGGCAAACCGCGCGTTCGGCTGGCACATGCGGCTTCGTGCAGTCAAGCTCGGCAACTTGCGCCGACGCGTTCATCGATATGCATGCGAGAAGCGCCGCTGCTGCAGCGCATGGGCCCATTTTTTTCATTGTTTGTCGACTTGCGAGGGGGAAAAACATCGGATGATAGCGCGCGTTGGGTGCCCTCGGCCTGGCATTTCCACCGGCGTCGGCTGCCTGTTGGCTGACTGTCGGCGGACCGTCGGATTGTTGCTTTCGCTATACTGATCCAACTCGGGCCGTGCAAGCGCGCCGCCTGCGCGTCGATGAGACGCAGCCCGCGAGCGCCGCCACCGGCTGCGCTCCGAATAATGTGACGACAGACGACGAGCTCGGCTTGTTCGGCTTGCCCAGGCATCCGAGCTCATGGATCCAAGCCCCTTCGTTAGACCCACGCCCATGACGCACAAGACGCTGAACTCGCTTCCTTCCTGGTCCGCGCTCGCCGCGCATTACGAACAGATCCGCGATGAGCGGCTGCGCGACTGGTTTGCCGCCGACACAGCCCAACCCTCGCGCGCCGAGCGGTTCACGATCGAAGGCGGCGGGCTCACGGCCGACTTCTCGAAAAACCGCATCACCGACGAAACGCTACGCCTGCTCGTTGCGCTCGCCGGCGAAGCCGGCGTCGCGCAACGGCGCGATGCCATGTTCAAGGGCGAAGTCGTCAATCCGACGGAAGGCCGGGCGGCCCTGCATACGGCGTTGCGCGCCACGCAGGCCGACGCGCCGTTTCATGCGCAAGTGGCGGCCGAGCGTGCGAAGATGGCCGAGTTCGCCGAGCGCGTGCGCAGCGGCGCATGGACGGGCCACACGGGCAAGCGCATTCGCCATGTCGTCAATATCGGCATCGGCGGCTCCGATCTCGGGCCGAAGATGGTCGTCCATGCGCTGGACCATCTCGCCCACCCCGACATCTCGACCTACTTCGTCTCGAACGTCGACGGTGCCGATCTCGCCCGCGTGATGGCCCGCATCGATCCCGAGGAAACATTGGCGATCGTCGTCTCCAAGACGTTCACGACACTGGAGACGATGACGAACGCACGTTCGTTGCGCGACTGGTTCGTGCAACAGGGCTGCCCGGAAAGCGCGCTCGCGAAGCACTTCGTTGGCGTATCGGCCAACCCGGCCGAAGTCGTGAAGTTCGGCATCGCCAAAGAGAACGTGTTCGAGATGTGGGATTGGGTGGGCGGACGCTACTCGCTGTGGTCGGCCGTGGGCTTGTCGATCATGATCGCGGTCGGTGCCGCGAACTTCGATGCCCTGCTGGCCGGCGCGCATGACATGGATCGTCATTTCCGCGAAGCCCCGCTCGAGCGCAACCTGCCTGTGCTGCTCGGCCTGATCGGCATTTGGTATCGCAACTTCTTCGGTCTGCAAAGCTACCTGGTGGCCCCGTACTCCGAGGCGTTGCACTTCTTGCCGTCGTACCTGCAACAGCTTGAAATGGAAAGCAACGGCAAGCAGGCGCGGCTCGACGGCGCGTACGTCGACTATGCCACCTCGGCCGTGACCTGGGGCGAACCCGGCACGAACGGACAGCATGCGTTCTTCCAAATGCTGCACCAGGGCCCGACGATCGTGCCGATCGATTTCATCGCCGTACTCAAGCCCGAACATCCGCTCGTCAGCCATCATCCGAAGCTGCTCGCGAATTGCTTTGCACAGAGCGAAGCGCTGATGCTCGGGCGCACCGAAGAGGAAGCACGCAAAGTGGCCGGGGCGGACAAGCCCGAACTCGTGCCCCACCTCGTCTTCCCCGGTAACCGGCCGTCCTCCACGCTGCTGCTCGATTCCCTCGACGCGCGTTCGCTCGGCGCACTGATCGCCCTCTACGAGCACAAGGTGCTTGTCCAAGCCGCGGTGTGGAACATCAACCCGTTCGACCAATGGGGCGTCGAGCTGGGCAAGATCCTGGGCAAAGTGGTAGAAGCCGATCTGACGAGCCCGACGTTCGACGCGCACAAGCACGACTCGTCGACCTCCGCTCTGATCGAGCGCGCGCGCCAGGCCGCGCAGCGCGGCTAGGTTCCGTGCGGGGCGTGTCGGGCGATGCGGCCCGCCTCGATCGTCACCGTCCGCGCGCAGCGGCGAGCCAATTCGGCATCATGTGTGACGAGGATGAGCGTTGCGCCCTGCGCCGCGTTCAGTTCGAACATGAGATCGATCACCGCGTGGCCGGTGGCGGCGTCGAGGCTGCCGGTGGGCTCGTCGGCGAACAAAATCGCCGGGCGCGTGACGAACGCCCGTGCCAAGGCGACGCGTTGCTGCTCCCCGCCCGAAAGCAGCTTGGGGTAATGCTGCATGCGCGCGCCCAGCCCAACGCGTTCAAGCAACGCACGCGCTCGCTCGCTCGCGTCATGCCCATCCACTCCGCCCTGCAATTCGAGCGGCAACCGCACGTTTTCGAGCGCGGTCAGGTGCGGCATCAGTTGAAAGGATTGGAAGACAAAGCCGATCGAGCCGTTTCGGAGCCGCGCGCGCGCGTCTTCCGAGAGCATGGAAAGATCGTGCCCGAGCAGTCGAACCGAACCGGACGTGGCGTTGTCCAAGCCCGCGAGCAAGCTGAGCAGTGTCGACTTGCCAGAACCGGATGCGCCGACGATCGCCACACTCGTGCCGGCGGCGACATCGAACTCGATTTCGTCGAGGATCGTCAGCTCGCCTGTCGCGTCCTTGACCCGCTTGCATAAACTGCGTACTTCGATAATGGCACTGGTGTTTTCTGGCATGAACAAGCGTCGCTGGATGATCGGTACGGCGGCTACGGCCGCACTGGCGGCCTCCGGCCTATTCACACTTTCGTCGTTGACGGCCACGCCCGCGCGCAGCGCGGAATCGACCCGGCCCGTGATCGTCGTGCTCGGCGATAGTATCTCGGCCGAGTACGGTCTGCCTCGCGACACGGGATGGGTCGAGCTATTGCGCAAACGGCTCGCGCAGGAGCGAATCGATTATAGCGTTGCGAACGCAAGCATCAGTGGCGATACGACAAGCGGCGGGCGGGCGCGGATGCCCGAGTTGATGCAGCGGCTGAAACCGTCGGTCGTCATCGTCGAGCTAGGGGCGAACGACGCGCTGCGCGGGGTACCGCTCTCCACGACGCAAGACAACTTGCGTACGATCATCGAGCAAGCGCAGCAAGGCCATGCAAAGGTGGTGCTCGTGGGGATGTACGTACCGTCGAACTACGGCCCTGCGTACACGCAGCGCTTTCACGCGATGTACGACACGATCGCGCACAACATGAACGTGCGCCTTGTGCCGTTCTTGCTGGCCGGTATCGAAAACCGGCCCGAGATGTTCCAGTCGGACCAGATGCATCCGACGCAGGAGGCGCAGCCGGTGCTGCTCGATAACGTCTGGCCGGTGCTGGCCCCGCTGCTGCAGAAAAAGTAGGCTGCCCGCCGGTTATGATCGGCGGGCAGCCCGTTCGTTACTGCGAATCGGCCTGCGACGCATTCAGCGAGCCGAACAGCTTCACTTTCGAGCGCTGCCGCAGCGATGCGACATACGCCTCCAGCTGCGTTTGTGCATCGACTTGCGCGAGCTCGCGCTGGGCGGCCCCAAGCCGGGCCGCGTCGATCGGCGCACCTGGGACCACCGCATTGACGCGATAGATCGCGTAACCGTCGTTGCCGAGATCGACCCCGACGTAGGCCGGCAGCTTGCTGTCGTCGGCCTTGAAGATCGCGCTGAGCGCCAGCGGCGAAACGCCTTGGGCATCCGAGCGCGAAACCTTCTGCTCCGCGCCAAAGCCAGCCGTCGATTTCGATTTTTGCAGGTCGGCCAGCTTCGCCTCACCGTCCTTGCGGGCCAGCTCGGCCGCTTGCTCCGTCACGTACTTCGCGCGCACGGCGTCTTTGATCGAGGCCAGCGGCGGCGTAGCAGCCGGCTTGTATTCAGAGACGTGCGCCGCGATCAGCGTGCTGTTGCCCACGTCGATCGCTTGCGTATTGTTGTGGTTCTTGACCGAATCGTTAGCGAAGACAGCCGCCAGGAACTTCGGATTGTTGATCGGGCTGTTCGGCGGCAACGCGGCGTTCGGCTTCGGTGTGACGGTCGCGGTCTGGATCGTCAACTTGTACTTGTCGGCCGCCGGCTTCAGGCTCTTGGCCTGCTCGTAGACGATGGACGTGAAGCCATCGGCATCGTCGCTGTATGCCTTGGCCGCAACCTGCGTTTTCAGATCCTTGAGAATCGCGTCCTTCACTTCGTCGAACGGCTTGGTCGAGGCAGGCTTGACGTCCGTCGCCTTGATGACGTGATAGCCGTATGACGAGCGCACCACGGCGCTCACTTCATCCTTGTTCAAGCCCATCGCGGCGGCATCGAACGCTTTTTCGCCCGTCAGCACGCCGTTCGTCGACCAGCCCAGATCGCCGCCCCTCGAAGCCGAGGCAGGATCTTGCGATTCCTTTTTCGCGATGTCGGCGAATTGAGCCGGATGCGCCTTGACGTCGGCCAGCACCGCCTCGGCCTTCGCTTTTGCCTTGGCGTCGTCCGCCGGGCTCGCCGACTGCGGCGACGCGATCAGGATCTGGCTCACGCGCACTTCGCGCGGCGTCGTGTAGTGCGCGATGTTATCGTCGTAGTACTTTTTGGCATCGGTGTCGCTGGCCGCGGCGAGCGTCGCCAGCGTGGCAGGCGACAAGACGAGGTAGTCGATCGTCGCCGTGGCAGGTGTCGCGAAGTCGGCGCTATGGGCCGTGTAATAGGCCGTGAGCTGGGCGTCGGACGGCTGAACCTTCGACGCGTAGTCGCTCGCATGCAGGATGAGCCCTTGCACCGTGCGCTGCGCCTCGGCCAGTTGCGCGATGTGCTCGGCCAGCGACTTCGGCGTGAAGGCCGTCGCTTCGATGCTTTGGGGGATTTGCTCCATGGCCAGCATGTAGCGCTCACGCTCGTCGTACTGCTCCGGCGTCATGCCCTGCATCGCGAGCAGTTGCTTGTAGCGCTCGATGTCGATCGAACCGTCGGGCTTGCGCAGCGAGGCGACGACCGGATCGGACAGGAGCGCGCGGCGCACGGCATCGTCCGAGGCCGTCAGATATTCGCGCTGGGTTTCGTCGGCCAGCGCACGCTGTTGAATCAGGTTGTCGAGCAAGTCCTGGCGGCGGGCCGGGGTATCGAACACCTTGGCGTCGAATTGTGCCCCGAGATATTGTCTGGCCTGGTCCACTTGCTGGCGCATCGCGCTGTCGAATTCCGCCCGGGTGATCTTGTGCCCGTTGACGCTCGCGACGTTCGCGCTATCGTCGAAAAAGCCGCGGAAACCTTGTATTCCGAGAACGCCCAGGCCCGGCACGATGACCAGGACGAGCATAAGCATCATCAGGCGCTGATGGTTGCGAAAGAAATCGAGCATGCGTGACCGGTTACGTTGGACAAAAACGTCCAATAGTACAACAGGTGGGGCTCGACTCGGCAATTTGAACCGGAAACGCGGGACCTCGCTTACTATGGGTTGCCAGCCGGTACCGACGGTACTCACAATAGATAAACGACGGCCCGCGCCGCCGTGCGGGGCCGCACTACGCTCCGCCTTATCCGATCCGGCACGCACCAGGCGTCGCCGTGGCGTCGCGAACGGCTCGCGATGCGCCCCTCGGCCGGAGGCGATCATGTTCTACCAATGGCTGGAATCGCAGCGCACGCTCATGCGCTCCCTCGATGCGTGGACGGCGCTGGCCGCTGCTCCCTGGGGGGGCTTGGTTGCCCCTGCAGCCGGCGGCGGAGCCGGGGCGCCCTATGACGGCGACGCCCGCTTGGCGAGCGTCGCGCTGCCGGGATGCGATTGGATCTACCGGCTGCTGCAGACCGCCCCCAAACCGCCGCCGTTTGGGATCGAGTCGGTGAGTATCGCCGGGCGGGCGGTACCGGTGAGCGAAGCCGTCGTCGACCGAACGCCGTTTTGCGCGCTGCGCCGATTCGTTCGGGAGTGGGAACAGGATCGGGCGGCGGGCGGAACGAGAAATGGCGGAGAGGGCGTCGCCGATCAGAATGAAATGACCGCCAAGGGTCCGGTCAGCCGAAACACCTCTCCCGCTTCGCCAGATTCGCGCCCGCTTGGGCCAGCCTGCGTGCTGCTCGTTACGCCGCTTGCCGGGCATCATGCTGTCATGCTGCGGGAGACCGTCGAAACGCTGCTGGAGGATGCCGACGTCTATGTCACCGATTGGGCGGACGCGCGCGATGTGCCGCTTGGCGAAGGACGATTCGGCCTGGACGAGTATGTGCTGACCGTCGAACGCTTCTTAGACGCGCTCGCCGAGCGCGGGGTGCATTTGTTCGCGATCTGTCAAGGCGCCCCGCCGGCGTTGGCGGCATCGGCGTTGGCTGCAGCGGCGGATGGGACACGCGCGCCACTCAGCGTGACGCTGATGGGCGGCCCTATCGATACCCGCTTGCATCCGACGACGATCGACCGCGTTGCGGCAACTCACGACATCGCGTGGTTCCGTCGCACGGTGATCGATACGGTCCCGCCGCACTACGCCGGCGCCGGTCGGCGCATTTACCCCGGTTATCTCCAGCATGCGGCGATCGTCGCCGCCCATCCGCATCGTCAACTCGCACTCGAATCACGTTATTGGATCAGCCGGATGTCGGGTGATGCCAACGCCATCGCGTCCAGCCTGCGCTCGCTCAACGAATATGCGGCGGTGCTCGACATGGATGAAGATTACTTCCTGGATATGCTGCGAATCGTTTTCCAGGAGCATCGTCTGGCACGGGGGGAATGGTCGGTCGGCGCGCGGCGCATCGCACTGGAGGCGTTGACGGCCACGGCGCTATGCACGGTGGAAGGCGACCGCGACGATATCACCGGAGCCGGACAGACGCATGCGGCGCATGACCTCTGCTGCGCTGTTCCCGACGCCACGCGTCTGCGGATGACGGTGGACGACTGCGATCACTACGATCTTTTTACGGGGCCGCGCTGGCAGGAAGCCGTGCATCCCGCGCTGCGCGCGTTTTGGGTGGCGAATACACGCGGGCAGCGGGTGGGTTCGGAACCCGGTGGTGACGGACGCTCGCAGTAGAACGGCGCGCAGGCGATGGTTGAATCGCCTTGTCAGACATGGGTCGCCTCTGCTGGCCTGGTCGTGCGCCGAGACGGGCGCGGGGTTCGCTTGACATAGATCGGCACGGCCCCTGAGGTGCCGCCGCCCGAATCGCTCCGGGATATTCGGGCGTGACGACTACGAATCGATAGCCATCCCTCAAAATCGATCCTTCTCCCCCTCCCCAGCCTCGGGGTTATACCGCACGAGCAGCACCGGCACTTGCGCGGTGCGAAGCAGCGCCTCGGCGACACTGCCCAGGAGCACACGGCGCACCCCGTGCCGGCCCTGCGTCCCCATGACGATGAGGTCGGCCTCGCATTCGTCGGCGGTGCGCGACAGCACTTCGGCGATCCGGTCGCCGTAGGCGTCGACGGCACGCGCCACGCCATTGACACCCTGCTCGCGGAAAAGCGCGCGCGCCTCGTCGAGCGCGGCTGTAGCCGCATCAACCAAGGCCGCATTGGCACCCTGCTCCGACAGATAGACGGCACCGACGTCAACGAGCTGCGGCGCATGTTCGACGACAAACACCGCGACCACCTCCCCACCCGACGCCTTGGCGATCTTGAGCGCTTCATCGAGGGCCAGACGTGCGCCGCGGCTACCGTCGACGGCGGCAAGAATTCTTTGGTACATGGATGTCCTCCTGGGCACGGCGCCCGTCGCTTCAATACGTATGGCATAAGCTTCATGCCCATTGCATCCAGTGTGCGAGCGGCGCCCCTGTTGCTTGTTGACGGCGATCAACGGCGGCCCTGGCCACGCCTTTGCAACTTCGCCATGCGTTGATGTAGGACAAACCTTACAAAGCTTCGTCAACGCTTACCGCACTTTCATACGCCGCCGATTTCTTTATAGTTTCCGGCCTCCGATACTCCAATGACCAAATTGACTTTCCGCGCCCTTGCAGTGATGCGCGGCTCCTTTCTGGGAGGTCGTATGTTCCACGAAACCACCTTCGCCGACGACATTGCAACGGCATCGGCCATCACTGTTTCTCCCTGCGCCACTAGTAAGACGTTTCAAGGCCAGAGCGCGCAGCAATGTGCGACCTGTTCGATGCGTTCGGCCTGTATGCCTCAAGCGCTGAACGACCAGGAACTCAGCCGTTTCAACGCGATCGTCAGCGCGGCTCGCTTGATTAAACGAGGCGATTCCCTGTACCGCACGAACGATACGTTTCAGAGCATCTATGCGATTCGCGCCGGTTCGTTCAAGACGGTCGTCATGCATCGCGACGGGCGGGAACAAGTGACAGGCTTCCATCTGGCCGGAGAAGTGCTCGGGCTCGACGGCGTGTGCACCGAACGCCACAGCAGCGACGCCATCGCCATCGAAGACAGCAGTGTCTGCATCATCCCCTACGCGCTGCTCGAATCGATGTGCGGGGAGTCGAAGCGGCTTCAGCAGCAAGTTCTGCGCATGATGAGCGGTGAAATCGTCCGCGAATCGTCGCTGATGATGCTACTCGGCACGATGAGCGCGGAGCAGCGCGTCGCCTCGTTCTTGCTGAACCTTTCAAGCCGGATGAAAGCGCGGGGCTATTCCCCGGCCGAGTTCAATCTGCGCATGACCCGCGAGGAGATGGGCAGCTTCCTCGGCATGAAGCTCGAGACGGTGAGTCGCATGTTTTCGAAGTTCCAGCGCGACGGCCTCGTGCAAACGCGCGGCAAACAAATTCGCATCGTCAATCTCGACGCGCTGGGGCGTGTATGATCGCCGCCCACCCGATGACCGCCCGTCCCGCCTCGCGCGTCAAGCGCTCACATGCAGCACCGCCGCGCCCGCTAACCGCCCTTCCCGCAGATCGGCCAGCGCGCGGTTCGCCTGTTCAAGCGGGTAGACCGTGGTCGCGATATCGAGCGAGAACGCATCGGCGAGTCGCATGAACGCGTGCCCGTCGTCGCGCGTGAGGTTCGCGACCGAGACGATGCGGCGTTCGCCCCACAACGTCTCGTAGGGAAAAGACGGAATGTCGCTCATGTGAATCCCACCGCATACCACCACCCCGCCTTTGACGACGGCCCGTAACGCGGCCGGCACCAATGCGCCCACCGGGGCGAAGAGGAGCGCGGCATCGAGAGGGACAGGCGCCGGCTCGTCGCTCGCGCCGGCCCATCGCGCGCCAAGTTTGCGGGCAAGCGCTTGGGCTGCCACGTCGCCCGCCCGCGTAAACGCGTAGACCTCCCGGCCTTGATGACGCGCCACCTGTGCGACGATATGCGCCGCTGCGCCGAACCCGTAGAGGCCGATCCGCTCGGCATCTCCTGCCATCGATAGACATCGATAGCCGATCAACCCCGCGCATAGCAACGGCGCCGCCTCGATATCCGTGTAGCGCCTGGGCAGACGAAAGCAATAGTGGCTATCCGCGACCGTTCGCTGCGCGTAGCCGCCGTCGATCGTGTAGCCGGTGAAGCCCGGCGCATCGCACAGGTTTTCCCGTCCGCGCCCACAAAACCTGCACTGTCCGCACGTGTGGCCCAGCCAAGGCACGCCGACGCGCTCCCCAACCACGAAATCGGTCACGCCTTCGCCCAGGCCGCTCACGGTGCCGACCACCTCGTGTCCGGGCACGAGTGGCACCTTCGGTTGCGTCAACTCACCGTCGACGATATGCAGATCGGTGCGGCACACGCCGCAAGCCCGCACGTCGATCAAGAGTTGTCCTGGCCGAGGACGAGGATCAGGAACCTCGCTCCATTGCAGCAGCGGGCTCTTTCCATCGAAAACCATCGCCTTCATGCGGCTGCCTCCTTCGAGAACCGCACACACGGATACGAGCGACGTGCGCGCACGCGCCTCGCGCGACGGCTGCCGGGAGCCGGGTTCGGGCGGCGGTTGCGGTTGCCGCTGCCGGGCAAGCCGCCCGGCTGCGCGCTATGCATCGTGGAAGCGAAAATAACCGCTGTGCAGCAGCACGGGCTTCTGGCCGATTTCGGATAGAAGCTCGCGCGCCGCGCGTTCGATCTCACGGCGATGCCGCTCGAACGCGCTGATCATGTCGCTCTCGCGCAGCGACTCGGCGCCGAAGTGATCCTCGAGCGCTTCGGCGGTGATCGCGCATTGCACCCGCTCGCCGTCGACAAGCGCGGGAAACGCCAGCACAAGATCCCGGCCGCAGTATTCGGCCTGCTCTTGCGGAAAGCTGATCTCCATAACTATCACCTCGAAGAATGGGGTCCGGTGTGCGGCCGCCGTCGAATCCAGGATAGACGATGCCGCGGCCGGGGCTGCTTGACCTGGGTCAACGGTGTCCGTATGCGGTGCGCCTGGACTCGTCTTCAGGATAGACGAGCAACGAGCGATTGGGAGAAGTCTTGATTTCGGCTGGCCGTGTCGATGAAGAACTGGCGCGGCCGGAACACGGCTGGTTCGCCGGAGACGAAGGCGGGTAAGACCGAGCGCCCGGCGCCCCGCTCGGCGGCGCCGGCATACCGTCCATGCCCACCCAATACCGTGGCGGTTACTGCGCCGCAACGGTCCGTTGACGCTGCTCGCCCAGCCCGGCAATGCCGAGCCGCACCGATTGCCCCGCCTTCAGATAGATCGGCGTCGGCTTGATACCGAGCCCAACGCCGGGCGGCGTCCCCGTCGAGATGATGTCGCCGGGCTGCAGGCTCATACAGCGGCTCAGGTAGGCCACCACCTCGGCCACGCTGAAGATCATCGTGCGGGTATTGCCGTTTTGATAGCGATGGCCGTCCACTTCGAGCCACAGATCGAGTTGCTGCGGATCCGCCACTTCGTCGCGCGTGACGAGCCACGGCCCAACCGGCCCGAACGTATCGAAGCCCTTGCCCTTGTCCCATTGCCCGCCGCGTTCGATCTGCCACTCGCGTTCCGAGACGTCGTTGACGACGCAATAGCCGGCGACATAATCGAGCGCATCGGCCGCTTCGACATACTTGCACGCCTTGCCGATGACGACCCCCAACTCGACTTCCCAATCCGTCTTGGACGAACCGCGCGGAATCTCGATGTCGTCGTTGGGCCCGACGATCGAGCTCGTCCACTTGTTGAACACCACGGGCTCGGTCGGGATGGGCAGGTTCGATTCGGCCGCGTGATCGGCGTAATTCAAGCCGATGCACACCATCTTGCCGACACGCCCCACGCAGGCGCCGATACGCACGCCCTCGGGCGCACGCGGCAGCGATGACGGATCCAAGCCCCGCAGTCGCGCAAGACCCGCATCGCCGAGCACGTCGCCTGCGATATCGTCGACCACCGACGACAAATCGCGAATCACACCGGCGGCATCGACAAGCCCGGGCTTTTCCTGGCCCTTGGGGCCGAATCGAAGAAGTTTCATCAGTATTTACTCAATTCCCAAAATAGCTAAGACAGCACCGGCCGCGCCGGTACTCGGTTCGTTCAGTTCGACCATCCACCGTCGATCAAATGAATCTGCCCGGTGGTGAATCCGGCTTCGTCCGACGCGAGGTACGCGGCCAGGGCCGCAATTTCCTCGGGCCGGCCGATGCGTCCCATCGGCTGACGCGCCACGAACGCGGCTTCGACTTCGGCGACGGATTTGCCCTGCGCCTGCGCCTGTTCGGCGATACGCGCCGTCAGCGAGGGCGAAGCCACCGTGCCGGGACAAATCGCGTTGCAGCGCACGCCGCGTGTCACGAAATCGGCCGCCACGGACTTCGTCAGACCGATCACGGCCGCCTTCGTCGTGCCATAGACGAAGCGGTTCGGAACCCCTTTGACGCTCGACGCCGCCGACGCCAGATTGACGATCGAGCCGCGCCCGCGTTCGAGCATGCCAGGGAGAAACGTCCGTATTGTGCGATACATCGACTTCACGTTCACGTCGAACGAAAACTCCCAATCGGCATCTTCGCATTCCAGCACCGTGCCGGCGTGCACGAAGCCCGCGCAGTTGACCAGGATATCGATCGCGCCGATCGTCTCGGCCAATGCAGCGATCGCGGCGCCGTCGCGCACATCGAGCTTGCGCGCCTCGAACGGCGCCTCGGCGAGCAGCTCGAGGCGGATATCGGTGGCGATGACGCGTGCGCCCTCACGCGCCAGACGTTCGGCGCAAGCGCGCCCGATACCTTGGGCGGCGGCCGTGACGAGCGCCGTCTTGCCGGCCAGGCGCGCGGCCGGCGGCTCAGGGAAGTTCGGGGCAAAGGCGGTCATGGTTCACGGGACTCCATAAGAGAGAGACAAAGAGACGAAGATGTTCAAAGCCCGTAGCAGGCGCGTGCGGTACCGGCGAAGAGCGCGGCGCGATCGTCCGGCTTTAAATGTTCGGCGAAACGCTGCGCACACGCATGCCACGCGAGATAGCCGCCATTCATATCGACGACAGGCCAATCGCTGCCCCACATCGTGCGCGCCGCGCCGAAAAGCGCCAGCAGATGCGCGAGGTAAGGCTCGAGCATCGAATCGGTACACGGCGCGGAGGATTCCGTGACCAATCCGGACATTTTGCAGAAGACGTTCGGCAATGCCGCGAGTTCGGCAACGCGCGCGGCCCATGGCTGCCAGCCGGCGGCTCCGTCGGCTATCGGCGGTTTCGCCCCGTGATCCAGCACGATGCGCAAACGTCGATGCCGCTGCGCGAACGGCGTGAAATACGGCAGATGGCGCGTCAAGACGAGCGCATCGAAGACTAGACCATGATCGATCAATGCCTCGATCGCCGGATCGAGCGTCGGGCGCGCGATCCAGTCGTCCTCGGCGAGATCCTGCAACATCGGCCGCACCCCTTTGAACTTCGGCTCGCGTGCGAATTCGGCGATGAGCGCGGGGGCCTCGGGATCGTCGAGCGGCACCCACCCGACCACGCCCGCGACCGCCGGATCGTCGCGTGTCAGATCGAGCAGGAAGCGCGTCTCGGCCAGCGTCGGCGCCGCCTGGACGACAATGCTGCGCGAAACACCGGCAGCCTGCGCCAGCGGGCGCAGGTCGCGCGGCAGGAAATCGCGATAGAGCGGCGCCATAGCAGGCGTCAGCCAGTCGTAGTCCCCGCGTGAAAGCTGCCAGAAGTGCTGATGTGCGTCAATTGTGTCCATCGTATCCATCGTGGGACGTCCTAGGCGATTGGGCGTGGTGAAGGTGAATATCGGTCAGGCATCCGGTGTCGGTGCACGCGAATCGAGCAACCCCTCGCCCCGCAAGTTCTCCCAGAATGCAGCGGGCGCCCGTTCGACGAAGGCAGCGATATTCTGCGAAAGCTCGCTCGCACTGCTTGCGCCTGTCAATACGCTCGCCACCGCGGGGTGCGCATAGGGAAACCGTAAAGCGGCGCTCGGCAGCGGCACGCCGTGCGCATCGCATACCGCTTCGATTCGTTCGACGCGCGCGACGACTTCCGCGGGTGCGTCGCCATAGTTGAACTTCAATCCGCTCGATTGCGCGCCGGGCGCCGCTCGCAAGTGACGGACGCCGCGCGCTAGGATGCCGGAATTGAAGGCTCCGCCGACGAGAATCGACACGCCGCGCCGTTCGCATTCGGGCAGCAGCGCATCGAGCGTGGCCTGTTCGAGCAGCGTATAGCGGCCGGCCAACAGCGCGCAGTCGATCTCGAACTCGCGCATGGCATCGAGCACCACGGCTTCCTCGTTGACGCCGAGCCCCACGGCCCGCACCGCCCCCGAGGCGCGCAATGCATCGAGCGCCTTGAAACCGCCCTCGCTCAACTGGCGCCAGTAGTGCGCGTGGCGCTCCCCATGCGTAAACGTGCCGATGTCATGCACGAGCACGATATCGATGCGGGCGACGCCGAGCCGCTGCAGGCTGTCGTCGAACGAACGCATGATGCCGTCGTAGGTGTAGTCATAGACCGGCGCGAACGGCAACGGATGGGCCCACCCGTCGCGCGGCGCGCGGGCCTGCTCGCCGCGTTCGGGCCGCATGATGCGGCCGGCTTTCGTCGAGAGCACGTACGCATCACGGTCGCGCTCGCGCAGCGCCGCGCCGAGGTAATGCTCGCTTTTCGTATAGCCGTAGTAAGGTGCCGTATCGAATAGCCGGATGCCCGCTTCCCACGCAAGATCGATCGTGGCGCGCGCGTCTTTTTCGTCGACATCGCGGTACAAGCCCCCTAGGCCAGCACCGCCCAGCCCCAGCGCAGTGACTTCGAGCGACGTGCGCCCGACGCGACGACGCACGGCGATGCCGGCGCTCATGCGCCTACCCGCGCCGGCGTTACCGTCACCGGCACGACCGGCAGACAGCCAGGGCCGATCGGATCGAACGCTTTGTAAGTCAAGATGAACTCCTGATGGCCGAGCATTTCCGATTTCGACCGCACGCCCCGCCCGAGCGCGACCGTGAGATCGAAGATTTCCTGACCGACCTCGTCGAGCGTTGCCCCGCCCTCCAGGATTCGGCCAGCGTCGACGTCCATGTCACCCGAGAGATTACGGTAAGTGGCCGGGTTCGCACAGATCTTGACCACCGGCGACACGGCCGATCCCACCACCGACCCGCGTCCCGTCGTAAACAAGATCAGATGGCAGCCGCATGCGATCAGCTCGCCGATTTCGGCGTTGTCGCTGATGTTCGGGAAACCGAAGCGCGGCTCGCCGTCGGGCACGACGTCCAGCAGGTAGAGCCCGCCCGTCGGCGGAATGTCGCCCGGTTTGACGATGCCGACGATCGGCGAGGCACCGCTTTTCGCGTAGGCGCCGAGCGATTTCTCCTCCTGCGTCGTGAGCCCGCCATCGGCGTTGCCGACCGCGAAACTGCCGTGTCCCATGATCGTGTAGTAGCGGGCCGCCTTTTCGACACACGCGACGATCGCCGCACCGAGCTCGGGCCGTGCCGCGCGCGTCCGCATATGATGCTCGCAGCCGACAAGCTCGCCCGTCTCTTCGAAAACGCAAGCGGCGCCCTGCTCGATCAGCGTATCGAAGGCGCGACCGACGGCGGGATTCGCCGTAATCCCGCTCGTACTGTCGGAGCCGCCGCATACGGTGCCGACGATGAGTTCGTCGAGGCGCATCGGGACGGGCCGCATCGCGGCAAGCGTGGCCCGTGCCTGCGCGACCCATTCGACGCCGCGCGCGATCGTACTGCGGGTGCCGCCGCGCTCCTGAATCGTCAGCACTTCCACGGGCCGCCCGCTCTCGCGGACCACATCGACGAGATGATGCTTGTTCATGCTCTCGCAGCCCAGCGAAACGAACAGCACCGCGCCGACATTCGGATGCGTGGCGATGCGGGCCAGCATCTTTTGCGCGTAGGCGTTCGGATAGCAGCCTGGAAACCCGATCAAATGCACTTCGGGCGCGACGTCGTGGGCATTGGGCGCATCGAAGGCGTCGTCGGTCAGACGCGCCGCGAACTGCTGCACGATCGCGCTGGCAACGTGATGCGCGCACTCGACCAGATAGGCCACGGCGACAACGTTACGGATTCCCTTGCGCCCGTCGCGGCGCGGATAGCCGAGCAGCGGCGCGGAATCGGAGTGGATCTCGTTCATGAGCGTTTCGGCGATAAAGTCAGGATTCGTCGCGTTCGACGTAGGCATGGCCCGCATCGAGCGTGTAGGTGGGCAGATAGTCGCTTTCGAGGTTATGCGTATGCAAATGCTCGCCCCTGGCCACGTCGCGGGTGACGTGCCCGATCGGCGCGCCATAGCGGAAGATTTTGTCACCGGCCGAAAGCGCATGCCGGGCCAGCTTGTGGCCGAGCACGACGGTCGCGGTCAGCACCACGCGCTCGCCTTCGAGCGTGAGCGCGGTACCGGCGGCGAGCGTCGTCGTCGCGATGACGCAGTTATCCTCGGGAGACAGCAGCAGCAATCTGGGATCGAGCGGCAAATCGAGCGTCATCTCACATCACTCCTGACTGCCGGCCACGCGCGCGATCATCAGCGAGCCGAGAATGATGGCGCCGTAAATCGCCTGAATCCAGAACGATGGCACCTGAGCCAGCGTCAGCAGGTTCTGCACGACGCCGAGCAGCAGCACGCCGGTGAGCGCACCGAGCATCGTTCCCTTGCCGCCGTCCAACGAAATGCCGCCGATCACGGCTGCCGCGAACACAGTAAAGATCATCCCGTTGCCTTGATTGGCATTGATGGCGCCGACATACCCGGTCACGATGAGTCCGCCGATCGAGGCCAGCGCGCTGCCGAGCACGAATACGCCCCAGACAACGCGCTCGACGCGAATACCGGCCGCCCGCGCCGCCTGTGCGTTACCGCCGATCGCATAGAGCGCGCGGCCGAGGCGGTGATAGCGCAGCATGAAGGCGGCGAACGCGAACGCGGCCGCGGCCAGCCAAACCGACAGCGGCAACCCGAGCACGGTCACGGTAGCGAGCGCGAAGAACGACGGCGGCATGTCGAACAGCGTGCCGCCCTTCGTCGCGCCGACGAGCATGCCGCGCAGCACGATCAGCATCGCCAGCGTGACGATGAACGCGTTCAGGCGCAGCCGCACGACGAGCAGCCCATTGACCCAGCCGATCAGCGCCCCGACGGCGACGATCGCAGCGAGCCCGGCCACCGGCGGCCACTGCCAGCCGAAACCGGCCGACGCCGCCGGCATCACGAGCATGGCACCGAGCGCCGGTGCGAAGCCCACCGTCGATTCGAGCGATAGGTCAAACTTGCCGACGATGACGATCAGCGATTCGGCCAGCACGACGAGTGCGAGCGCGGCCGATGCGCCGAGCACGCTGACGAGATTGGCGCGCGTGAGAAAGCTTGGGCTGACCCAGGCGCCGACGGCGATCAGCAGTGCGAGCGCGGGCAACAGCGCCAGATCGCGCCAGCGGGCCAGATCGAGACGTGCGCCACGCGTGCGGCCGCCGTTCATGACGGCGAAGCCGGCCGCGCGAGCCTGCGGCGCGGGACTGGACAAACTAGGCTTCATTGAGATCGACTCCTTCTATCGATGCGATCAATTCATGGTCAAGCCATCCGGCCGCAAACTCGCGGACGATGCGGCCTCGGAACATGACGAGCACGCGATCGCAGCCGCGCAAATCGTCGAGTTCGCCGCTGGCGACGACAACGGCGCGCCCTTCTTCGCGGGCGCGTTCCGCCATCGCGAGCAGGGCTTCCTTTGATTTGACGTCGACGCCGGCGGTCGGATCGATCAGCACGAGCACATGCGGATCGGTCGCGAGCGCCCGCGCCATCACAACCTTTTGCTGATTGCCGCCCGATAGCCCCGATACCGGCGCGAGCGGCCCTGGTGCGACGATGCCGAGCGAATCGATTGCCTCGTGCGCGAGCCGGGCCTTGGCCGAGGGGCGGACGAACCCGAACCGGGCCAGCTTGCGCACGAGCGTCATCGTGGCGTTTTCGGCGATCGATTGCGTGAGAACGAGCCCTTCGCGATGCCGATCCTTCGGCACACAGCCGACGCCCGCATCGAGCGCGGCAGGCACATCGCCATAGGGCAGCGTCGCCTTCGCTTCCCGGCCCCTTGCCGATACGCGCACAGCACCGGCATTCGGACGACGCAGCCCCGCGATCGCTTCGGCCACACTCGTGCGCCCGCTGCTCGTCGCACCGGTCAAGCCGACGACTTCGCCGCGCCGCACGTTGAACGAGACATCGTCGAAATCCCCGCCGCCAAGCGCATCCACCTCGAGCGCAAGCGGCGCATCGACGAGCGGCGCGCGCCGCGCCGCATCGGCGCAGATCACGCCGCCGGCCTCGCCCGTCATCGCTTCGATCAATGCTTCCCGCGGCAGCCGTTCGACACCGGCCGTCAGAATCCGGCGCGCGTCGCGCAACACGGTGACTGCCTGACAGATCTCGTACACCTCTTGCAGATGATGCGAGATGAACAGGAACGTCACGCCTTCGCGTTGCAACTCTTCGATCCGGCAAAAGAGCCGTTTGATTTCGTCGCCATCCAGTTGCGCCGTGGGCTCGTCGAGGATGATGAAGCGTGCGCCGTGGGACAGCGCACGCGCGATTTCGACGAGTTGCCGCGCTTCGACGCCCAGATCGCCGCAGCGCGCGTCTTCACGCACATCGATACGCCAGTGATCAAGCAGCGCGCGCGCTTCGCTTCGCATCGCACGCCAATCGATCAGGCCGCGGCGGCCAGGCTGCCGATTCACGAACAGATTCTCGGCCACGCTGAGTTCAGGGATCACCGTCGAATGCTGATAGACGCAGGCGACACGCTCACGCCAGGCATCGCGATCGGCGATCGGGGGCGCAGCCTCCCCGCCGAAACGGATCTCGCCTTGATCGGGCTTGCGCAAGCCGGTCAGCAGCGAGACGAGCGTGGACTTGCCCGCCCCGTTGCGGCCGACGAGCGCATGCGACTCGCCCGGCATCACGCGCAACGAGACTTCAGCCAGCGCTGTCGTCGAGCCGAAGCGCTTGGTTGCACCCAACGCCTCGACGACAGGCGTACCCGCGGCCCCAGCTGCTTCACTAAAAAGAGGAACGGCCCCCATATCGGCTCGCGTCAATCGGTGGTTCGTTGGCGAGCGTGCACGGTACGCGCACGCTCGATCGCTTAGCGGGTCACGCCATTACTTCAGCGTGTTGCCCCAAAGATTCTTGTCGTCGACGTTCGCCTTGGTGACGAGCGGCGCCGGCAGTTGATCTTCGAGAATCCCGGGCGCGAGCTGAATGATCGTGCTGTCGTGGTCCGTCGGCCCCGGTTTGAAGGTCTTGCCCGCGAGCGTTTCCTTCATGTACCAGAGGCCGTACTTCGCATAGCTGTCGGCAGGCTGCGATACCGTCGCATCGATCTCGCCCTTTCGAATGGCATCGAACTCTTGCGGAATACCGTCATTGCTGACGATGACGATATGCTTCGGGTCCCCCGCGGGGAAGAGCAAATGCTTGCGGCGCAACGTCTGGAGTGTCGGCGACAAATAAACGCCGCCCGCTTGCATGTAGATACCCTTGACGTCCGGGTTCGCCGTCAAGAGGCTATCGAGTGACGATGCCGCGACGTCGCCCTTCCAGGCAGCCGGAATCTCGAGCACTTGCAGCTTCGGATAGTGGGTCTTCACGCAGGAACGGAACGCTTCGGAGCGATCGCGGCCGTTGACTGATGCAAGATCGCCCATGATTTGCACGACCTTGCCCGCGCTCACGTGATCGCCGATGTACTTACAGGCTTTCTCGCCATACGCGCGGTTATCCGCCCGCACGACCATGGCCACCTTCCCTTGCGTGGGCGCCACGTCGACCGCGACGACCGGCACGTTCTTGGCCGACGCCGCATCGAGCGCACGGCTGATTGCGGCGGAATCGAGTGGGCCCGTCACGATGCCTTTGACACCTTGATTCAACAGATTGTTGATGTCGGTGATTTGCTGTGCCGGATCCCCGTTGGAATTCACGGGGGCGAGCATATCGAGGCCGAGGGTTTTGGCGTATTGCGGCAGGTAGTTGTTGTACGCCTGCCAGAACGGCGAAGTGAGCAACGGCAAATTGGCGCCGATCGCATCGCTCGCGGCGTGCGCCGCGGGCGCCGTCACGCCGATCAGGCCGATCACGCCGAGCGTGGCGGCCAATGCGCAACTCAGCCGCCGTAGCCTCCCGGGCCGCGCCGCGCGCCCCGCTCCATCCACTACACGAACTCCACGAACTGTCCACTGCCCGGCGTCAACCGGTTCGATGCGCGATGTCATAGTCGTCTCCTGGCCCAAATCCGTGCGTCCGCACTGGCTTGAGCTCCATGCTTCGAGGGTGATGCGTCGGCAAGACGCAACGGGATCGGCGGTACGGGCCCGATCTTATGGTCCGCTCTGCGGCGGCTTCGTTATGCTGCTGATTTTCGACAGGGGATGCGACTTGAGTGCATCGCACGCCGCCTGAGATGCGTGTGGGGTCGACCAGCCTATTCGTCGATGCACACATTCATGGATGAACTTATTATTCATATTCGGACGATGCTACGTCAAGCACTGCGTTCGCCCGTGTTTTCCCTTAGTCGTTAGTTCCTATGCCTTGAGGCAGCACCGCCAGTGAAAACCGCCAAATCATCCAGTCCGAGCGACACCGCCCCCGAGTCCCCGCTCGACGAAGCCGATCGCTATCGAGCGCCCGCACTCGACAAGGGGCTCGACATCCTCGAATTGCTGTCCGAGCAAAAGGAAGGCCTCACGCGAGCCGAAATCATGAAGGCGCTCGGGCGCAATGCCAGCGAGATCTATCGAATGCTCGAACGGCTCGTCGCGCGGCAGTACGTCGTGCGTTCGGCGGGCGGCGATCGCTATTCGCTGAGCCTGAAGTTGTTTGCGCTCGCCCATCGTCATCCGCCGATGAACCGCTTCATCTCGGCGGCGATGCCTGTCATGCAAGGCTTCGCCGAAGAAGCGGAACAGTCGTGTCATCTAACCGTCTACGACCGCGGCAATCTGCTTGTCATCGCGCAAGTGGACGGGCCCGGTACCTGGGGCCTCTCGATTCGTCTCGGCTCACGTGTGGGCTTGGTCGACACGGCCTCGGGACAAGTCACGCTTGCGTTTCAAAGCGAGGCCGAGCGCGGGCGCATGCTGGCCGAACATACAAAGGTGAAGGGCGAGATTGCGCTCGGCGATGCGCTGCTTGCCTCGACGTTCGCGGAAATCCGTGCCCGGGGGCACCTGCGCAAGGACAGCGCGCAGACCTTCGGCGTGACCGACGTGACGTTCCCGATTCTCGGGCCGGCGGGCCATGCGATTGCCGCACTGACCACACCGTTTATGCGGCGCATCGACGAATACGTCGCGCCGTCGCTCGAGCAGGTGACGACGATGCTCGAAGACGCCGCGCGCAAGTTATCGATGCACGAGCACGGCTAGCAGGTGTGGTGGATGGCCGGCCGGCGCGGCCGCTGCAAAAAGCGCTTGACTATCTATCTACCAGTAGATAAAGTGCGAGACATGGACACGACGAAACCGGTACGCGAGCAAATCATCGATCATGCGATCACGCTGATGATGCTGCGCGGTTACAACGGCTTCAGCTACCGGGATCTGTCGGAGCTTGTAGGGGTGAAAACCTCGAGCATTCACTACTACTTTCCGTCGAAAGACGATTTAGTGCTCGAAGCTGTTCACGCCTATACGCAGGAAGTGCAAAGCGCCGTTCGAACGATCGATTCCGCGTTACCGGCCGAAGGCAAGCTGGCCATGTTCGCGAAGATGTTCGGGCGCACGCTGGGCGATGGCGATCATATCTGTTTATGCGGCATGCTCGCAGCCGACATCGAAACGTTGCCCGAGCCCGTGCGGTTGGCGGTTCAAGCGTTCTTCAAGGCAAACGAAGCCTGGCTGACGCAAATATTCGCCGAGGGCGCGCATGACGGAACGCTGGCTAACAGCGCCCCACCGGAGCAAGCGGCACGCGCGTTTTTCGCAGCTCTGCAAGGTGCCGGGTTGACCAGCCGGCTCTTTCGCACCGTGAGCCGGCTTCAGGAAGTCGAAGCGTCGTTCAAGTTATCGAAGTAAAGCAGTTCTGGTCGCACCGGGGGCGTCATTGACGCCCGTTTGTCGGCCAAGTTATCTATCTTCCAATAGATAGAATCGGCGTTGATGCATCGAAGTCTCAGTCCAGCAGTTCGTAGCAACCGGCAGTTTCATGTGGATCGCCTATCTTCTACCGGGTAGGTCGATCCACCCTCACTTCATCGTTGATTTTTGACACCCCGATAGGAGCTACACCATGTCGATCGAAAAAGTTCTCTACCGCGCCCACGCCCGTGCCACCGGTGGCCGTGACGGCCGTGCCGTGGTGCCCGACAGCGGTCTCGACCTGCGCTTGACGACGCCGCGCGAGCTGGGCGGCGCGGGCGGCGAAGGCGCCAACCCTGAGCAATTGTTCGCGGCCGGCTACAGCGCCTGCTTCATCGGCGCGATCAAGTTCGTGGCGTCGCGCGACAAAATCGCGCTGCCGCAAGACGTCTCGATCGACGGCAGTGTCGGCATCGGCGCGATTCCGAACGGCTTCGGCATCGAGGTGGAACTGAAGATTTCGCTGCCCGGCATGGATCGCGCGGCCGCGCAAGCGCTGGTTGACAAGGCGCACCAGGTCTGCCCGTATTCGAACGCGACGCGCGGCAACATCGATGTCACGCTGACGCTCGCTTAAAGCACGAAGCGCACGGAAAAAAGCCCAGGCCGCGATGGCCTGGGCAAACACCACCGGGAATCCCAGCGGCTCGGAGACTTTCGGCAATGACTCGCGCGCGTTTGCGCCGGTCTGCCAATTGGGCGATGCGTACGAGACGCATCGCCCAATGATTTCAGTACCCGTTGCCCGGTACCTGGCGGTACTCGGCGGTAATCAGCGGTACTTAGTTGTGCTGATAGATCGGCGGCGAATAGGTGCTGACTGCGCCGGCCGTCGCGCTGCTGCCCGATTGCGACGCACCTTCCACGCTCGGGCCATACCCGCTCGTCTCGGCTTGCGCAATACCCTGTTGCGCGCTGACGCGTTGTTCTGCGGCTTGGATGTTGTCCGGATAGTGGATCCAGTCACGCGGGTTGTAGCCGGCGCGTTCCAGGCGGACCAGATCCGCGCGCACTTGCTCGCGCGTCAAGGGCTGATTCGATTGGGCGAACGAAGAGACCATAGGAGCAACAAGGGCAACGGCCACGACGATTTGCTTAAGGGCATTCATGATGACAACCTCCGACTACTGTTATAAGGAGCTGCGAACAACACGGTTGTGTGCAGCAGGTGAAGGCAGTGTAGGCTTAGGGTCTTCCCGGATAAATACAGAAATCCGGAATTCATTGGTGCCCTACGGATAACAATCGGCGTCAATTGCTGGCACGCAACCTCGCTGCTGCGCCGCTCGGCAGACATTGCGTTGCGATAGAAAAACGATACGGAGGGAGGTGGGTCATGGACCGCTTCTTTGCAATGAAGGTGTTTACGCGCGTCGTCGAGTCGCGCAGCTTCGTCAAAGCCGCTGAATCGCTGCAATTGGCCGCGCCGCAGGTGTCACGCACCGTGCAGGCGCTCGAAGCGCATTTGGGTGCGCGTCTGCTCAATCGCACGACGCGCAGCATCAGCGTCACGGACGACGGCGAAGCTTACTATCAGCGCAGCATCCGCGTGCTGGCCGAAGTCGACGAAATGGAGGCCGAGCTCACGCATGCAAAGCTCAATCCGAAGGGCCGGCTCAAGGTGAACCTGCCGGCACTCGTCGCCAAGATGGTCATTATTCCGGCACTCCCCGATTTCTTCGAACGCTATCCCGACATCGAGATCGAGATGGGGCTCAGCGATCGTCAGGTCGATATCGTCGAAGAAGGCGTCGACTGCGTACTGCGCACGGGCGAACTCGAGGATTCGGGGCTCGTTGCGCGGCGCATCGGCAACATGCGTCGCATTACCTGTGCATCGCCCGCCTATCTCGAGAAATATGGCGAGCCGAAGTCGATCGAGGATTTGCGCAACCATATCGGCGTCAATTACGTGTCGAGCAATACCGGGCGCATGCGCGGTTGGGACTATGTCGTGGATGGCGTGGTCGAAACGATCGATATGCATGGTCTGATCGCCGTGAACGACGTCGATGCCTACGTCTCCTGCGGCCTTCACGGCCTCGGGCTGCTCAAGACCGCGATCTTTCCGATCGCGCATTACCTCGAAACGGGCGAGCTCCAGGAAGTACTCAAGGATTACTGTTCGCCGCCGCGCGCCATTTCGATCATGTATGCGCGCAACCGGCACTTGCCGCGCAAGGTTCGGGTGTTCGCCGATTGGGTGGCCGAGGTGTTCGCGCGCGAGCCGTTGATGCAGACGGTACACCCGACCAAGACGAGCGTGGGGGCCGAAGCGGCGTAGCGATAAGGCCACGCGCTCGATCACTTCCCGCCGCCCGTCGCAACATCGGCCGATCTGCGGCGTGCCGCTTGCAGCCGGCCCGTCTGCGGCCTAATGTTGCTATTGCAGGGAGAAGGTATCGGGCCGGGGAAGGATCGTATGCGCTGCGCACATTGCGGGTTCGACAATACCGCCGGGGCCAGCTTCTGCGAGACCTGCGGCGCGCTACTGCGGCGCGTGTGTTCGCGCTGCGGCCATGAAACCGGGCCCTCCGCGAAGTTCTGCAGCGAATGCGGCGCGGCACTGCCGAGCGGGCCCGCCACGTCGCCCGTCCCCCCTCGAATGGTCGGCGCCGCCCCGCCGGCCCCCGTTCATTACACGCCCCACCACCTGGCCGAGCGCATCCGCGCCGAGCAAGCGGCGATGGAAGCACGAGGCGAAATTGCCGGCGAACGCAAGACCGTGACCGCGCTGTTCGCCGACATGGCTGGCTCGACGGCGCTCGTTCACGACCTCGATCCGGAAGAGGCCCATCGCTTGATCGAACCCGTCGTCGCGCTGATGATGGAGGCCGTCCACTACTACGAAGGCTACATCGCCAAATCGCTCGGCGACGGCATCCTCGCGCTGTTCGGCGCCCCCATCGCGCACGAGGATCATCCACAGCGTGCGCTGTATGCGGCGCTGCGGATGCAACAAGCGATGCGCCGCCATGGCGACCGGCTCCGGCTGGAACAGGGCATTCCTCTACAGATTCGCGTCGGTGTTCATACCGGCGAAGTCGTTGTGCATTCGATCAGAACGGACGACTTGCACACCGATTATGATCCCGTCGGCCACACGGTTCACATCGCATCCCGGATGGAGAGCATTGCGACGCCCTCCTCCATCCTCGTCAGCGAGGCCACGCACAAGCTCGCCGAAGGCTATTTCGAATTCAAGGCGTTGGGGGCCACGCGGCTCAAAGGCATTCCCACGCCGCTGTCTGTCTATGAAGTGCTGGGTCCGGGCGCCTTGCGCACGCGTTTGCAACTCGCGGCGCATCGCGGGCTCGCGCGGTTCGTGGGGCGTCAGAGCGAACTGACGTGCTTGCACGAGGCGTTAGCGCAAGCCGAGGCGGGGCACGGACGGATTGTCGCTGTGGTGGGCGAAGCCGGTGTCGGAAAATCGCGGCTGTTCCATGAATTCAAGGAGCGTTCGCGGCACGGCCGGTTGGTATTGGAGACGTTTTCGGTGTCGCACGGCAAGGCATTCGCCAATCTGCCGCTGATGGAACTCCTGAGAAACTATTTTCAAATCACGGCACAAGACGACGAGCGCCGATGCCGGGAAAAGGTCGTGGGAAAGATGCTGACGCTCGATCGGCACTTCGAAACCGCGGTGCCGTATGTGTTGTATCTGCTCGGCATCGGCGAACCGGACGCGACGCTGGCGGAGATGGACCCCGGTATCCGGCGCGACCGCACGTTCGATGCGATCACGCGGCTGTTAGCGCGCGAAAGCCGCGACCAGCCCGTGGAGCTTCTGTTCGAGGACCTGCAATGGCTGGACCGCGAGACCGAGGCATTTCTCGCGCAGCTGATCGAGCACGTACCGGATACGCGAATCCTGCTGCTCGTGAACTATCGGCCCGAATATCGGCCGCCTTGGCAGTACGCCGATCATTGCAGCGGGTTGAGGCTCGAATCTCTGACGCCAGCCGAGGCAGGCGGGCTACTCACGTGCCTGCTCGGGGATGACGCCGAGCTCGAACCGATCAAGCAGCTCATCTTGGAGAAAACGGAAGGCAATCCATTCTTTATGGAGGAAGTGGTTCAGACGCTGGTCGAGGAGAAATCGCTCGCAGGCGATCCAGGCCGCTACCGGATCGTGCAAACGCCTGCCACGCTGCACATTCCAACGACGGTGCAAGGTGTGCTCGCCGCGCGTATCGACCGGCTTCCTGTCGCGGAAAAGGAACTGCTGCAAACGCTCGCCGTGATCGGCAAGGAGTTCCCCTTCAGCGTCGTTCAGCGCATATGCGGAGGCCATGGGGGCCACAATGACGACGACCTGCGCCACCTTCTTGCCAACCTCGAGGCGGCGGAGTTCATCTACGAGCGGCCCGCTTTTCCGGAAGTGGACTATTCGTTCAAGCACGCGTTGACGCAGGAAGTCGCCGGCCACTCGCTGCTCACCGCGCGGCGCAGCGTATTGCACGAACTCGCCGCACAGGCGCTCGAGGCACTCTTCCCGACGCGCATCGCCGACTACTGCAGTGAACTGGCGCATCACTACAGCTTGAGCGGCAATATCCCCAAGGCGGTCGAGTATCTGCACCGCGCCGCGCAACAGGCCCTTCGCCATGCCTCCCATCCGGAAGCGATGCATCACCTGGGCGCCGCGCTGCATCTGCTCGAACGTCTCCCGGACACCCCCTCTCGCAAGCAACAAGAATTGGCCCTGCTCCTTGCACTCGGCCCGGCATTGATGGACGTGCGAGGCTATGGCGCGCCGGAAGTGGCGGCCGCCTATACCCGCGCCCTCTCGCTGTGCGACGAGATCGGCCAGCCCGAGCAGTTATTCGCCGTGCATCTGGGGCTGAGGATCCACTACATGTCGCGTGCGCAACATGCAAAAGCCAGCGAACTGGGCGAGCGGATGCTGCGCATGGCACACGATGCCAATGATCCCAGTCTGCTCGTCGAGGCGCATGGCGCATTGGGCGTCTGCCGATTCTTCCAAGGCGAGTTCGGCGACGCCCGCGCTCATCAGGAAAAAGCGCTGGCCCTGTACGATCCTGACCGGCATCAAGCACACGTCTTCTCGCATGGCGTTGATCCGGGCATCCGCGCGTTGAACTTCCTGGCGTTGACCTTATGGCTTCAGGGCTATCCCGACCAAGCGCTCGCGCGGATGCAGGAAGCGCTGGTGCTCGCGCGCAAGCTTGCGTATGGCCCGACCTTGGCATTCACATTGGCTTACGCGGCCGAGCTGCATCAACTCCGGCGCGAGTCGTCGCGCACGCGCGAATACGCCGAGGCCGTCATTGAGCTTTCGACCGAACAGGGTCTGCCGTTCTGGCTCGCGTGGGGCACCTTGTTTCGAGGCTGGGCCCTCACGGAATGCGAAAGCGTCCATGAGGGAATCACTCAGATGTGCCGGGGTTTGGCGGCCGATGAAGCCACCGGAAGCGCCGACCAGCGATCGTATTTTCTCGCTCTGCTGGCCGACAACCTGCGGATTGCAGGTGACGTGGAAGCGGGCCAGCGGATGCTCGAACAAGCGCTGACGGTCATGGAACAATCGGGCGAGCATTGCTACGAAGCGGAACTCAGCCGCCTCAAGGCCATCTTGCTGCTCGCCGCTCCGAACGCCGGCACACCTGCGCCCGCGTCGGCGGCCCAAGCCGAAGCCGAGGCGTGCCTGCACAAGGCGATTTCGGTGGCGCGCTTTCAGGGCGCCCGATCGCTGGAATTGCGGGCCGTATCGAGTCTCGCCCGACTTTGGCAGGGCACGGGCAATACTGAGCAGGCACGGCTGGCGCTTTCCGGAATCTATCACTGGTTTTCGGAGGGGTTCGACACGGCCGATTTGCGGGATGCAAGAACGCTGCTCGACGAGTTGGCTGAGTAGGCTGACTGCGTGGGCTGAATGCGCCGTGTTCGTGAATCGAGGAGACAAACGATGTCGACAACGCATGCGAACCCGCCCCGTCATACAGACCGCAAGCGCATCGCGCTGGCGTTGCAAGGCGGCGGCATGCACGGCGCGTTCACCTGGGGCGTGCTCGACCGCCTGCTCGAAGACGGCAGGCTCGAAATCGAGGGCGTGAGTGCGACCAGTGCCGGGGCAATGAACGCTGCGGTGCTGGCCTACGGACTGCTCATCGGTGGCGAAGAAGGCGCACGGCGGGCGCTGCATGATTTCTGGTATGCCGTATCGCAATCAGCCGAGCGCTACAACCCGTTGCGCTGGGCGCCTTGGTTGAAGGGGACGCACAGCTTCGGCCTCGATCATTCGCCGTTGTATGCGTTCGCCGACATGATGCTGCGCGTTTTCTCGCCCTACCAATTCAACCCGCAGAACGTTAATCCGCTGCGAGATGTGCTCGAGAGTCAGGTCGATTTCGCCGAATTGCGGCGGCGGTGCCCCATTCATCTGTATCTGTGCGCGACCAACGTGGAGACGGGAAAAATTCGCCTGTTCAGCGGCGAAAGCCTCAGTTCGGACGCCGTGCTGGCATCCGCTTGCGTGCCGACGCTGTTTCAGGCCGTCGCGATCGACGGCGAGCATTACTGGGACGGCGGCTATATGGGCAACCCCGCCATTTATCCATTGATCTATCACTGCGCCACCCAGGACGTGGTGATCGTTCATATCAACCCGCTGATTCGCCGAGGCGTGCCGACGACGACCGCCGACATCCTCAATCGCATCAACGAAATCAGCTTCAATTCATCGCTGATGCGCGAGATGCGCGCCATCGCCTTCGTCACGGATCTCATTTCGCAAGGCAAGATCGATCGTGGCGAAATGAAGGAGATGATGATTCATTCGATCCGTGCCGACGACGCCATGTGCGCCCTCAGCGTGGCGAGCAAATACAACGCGGATTGGGCATTTCTCGGCGAACTGTTCGATAGAGGGCGGCGCGAGGCCGATGGCTGGCTCTTGCACCACTACCGGGATGTCGGCGAGCGCTCGAGCATCGACATCCGCCGGGAGTTTCTTTGAATTGCGCGACGAGGTCGCCACAGCATCGAGCAATGGAGCGGGCAATGAGCCAGACGCAGGAGCGCTTCGCCACACTATGGCTACGTTGCGGCGGCCTGCACGCACAGGAGGTGTATGCCGACTTGGTGCGCTACTACGCGGAGCCGACCCGCCATTACCATACGATGCGCCACATCCGCCGCTGCCTGCGCGATCTGGATCAGGTGCGCGCCGCAGTACCCGACCCCGACGCCGTGGAATTGGCACTGTGGTGTCACGATGTGATCTATGTCCCCGGCGCACCCGATAACGAGCAACGGAGCGCGGACTGGTTCCGGCAATGGGCAGACGGACGCATCGCCGGAGACGAACGCATTTGCGACATGATCCTGGCAACCAAGCACGCGCAGATACCCGTCGGAACAAATGCTTGCTTTGCCGCCGACATCGATCTCGCGATGCTGGGCGGGCAGCGAGCCCGCTTCCGTGACGACGGCGCGCGCCTGCGGGCCGAACGGCCGGACCTCGACGATCGTACTTACGAACTGCACGAGCGGGCAGTGCTGGAAAACCTGCTGATGCGCGAACGCATTTATCACACCGACGTGTTTCATACGCGTTGCGAGGTGCGAGCACGAAGTAATCTCTCATGGCGGCTCGGCCTGCCGATTGGGGGCGACGGTGAATCCGGCCCCTTCTAAGAGACTCGACGGTTTTCTCGCGCTGGAATCGGTAAAACACCCGCGCGAACCGGGGAACCCACCGCGGCGGGACCGAGTCTTGTCAGACGATACCTACACGGTCGCCGCAGGTCCTACATTCGTCTCCGCATCCGCTGATTTCGCTTGGTCCTCCCATAGACCATAGTGAAATCAACGAACGACGACCCTTCTCAACGCCCTTCCCCAACCGGCGGCCGTCGCGGGAGACAGATCATGAAGACGATTCGCTTTCTGAGCCATCAAGAAATCTTCGACCGCGTCGTCGCGCACCTCACCGAACAACGAGGTGCGGCGCTGCTTCCGCGCGGGGGCGGCGCCTACCGTGGCGCCTGTGGCGGTTGCCCGATCGGGCACTTCATTCGCCCGGCGGACTATTCGAGCGCCATGGAAGGCGTGCCCGTGCGTTATTTGACCGGCTCCGAACTGAGCCATCCGTCGTACATGGACGCCGGCATCGCCGCGCTGCGCAAGGCGCTGGTCAAGGCGAAGATCAACGTCTACGAAGGACGCACCGTCGCCCTGCTGAGCTGCCTGCAAAACGTCCACGATGCGTTCGGCGTCTGGGAGTGGCAAGACCGGCTTCTGTCTATCGCTCGCGAATTCGGTCTCGTTGCCGATCAGCTCAAAGCGGCTGCGTAACGCGCGGCTTTACTCACTCGCTGCCTTCAACTCGATGAGCAGATCCTTCGCCGCAACGCGGTCGCCAGGTTGAACGTGCACCGCCGCGATCTCGCAATCGCGGTCGGCCGCGATATGGGTCTCCATCTTCATCGCCTCCAGCGCAATGAGCGTGCTTCCGGCTGCGACGCGCTGCCCCGGTTGCACCGCCACGGTGACGACCGAGCCCGGCATCGGTGAAGCGATGTGAAGCGGGTTGCCCGGTTCGGCCTGCGAGCGGCCTCGACGCGCCTGGCCTGCCTGAACCGCCGCGCTGCGACGCTCGACCAGCGCGCTGCGCGACTGGCCGTTCAGCTCGAACAGCACCTTGATCATCCCGTCCTCGGTGTCCGCATGCTGCCCCTGCAGCGAGATGAGCAGCGTCTTGCCCGGCGAGATCTCGACCGCCACTTCCTCCTGCGGCTGCGGACCATACAGGAAAGCCGGCGTCGGCAGCACCGACGTATCGCTATAGGTGCGCACGTGTGCGTAATACTCGCCGGTCTGTTTCGGATACATCAAGTACGAAGCGAGCTGCCGGTCGTCCAGCGGCTGCCGGCACTGCGCCTCGCCTTGCGCACGCGCCGCGTCGAGGTCGACCTCGGCGATCTTGTCGCCGGGCCGGTACGGTTCTGGCGGCTCGCTCCTGAGTACCTTGCGTGACAACTCGGCCGGGAAGCCATCGGGCGGAAAACCCAACTCGCCCTTGAACAGCGACACGACGGACTCAGGGAACGCGATCTCCTTGGCGGGGTCGCGGACATCGTCGACGCTCAGATCGTTCGCCACCATCATCAAAGCCATGTCGCCCACGACTTTCGATGTCGGCGTGACCTTCACGATATCGCCGAAGAGTTGATTGACTTGCGCATAGGCCCGCGAGACCTCGGTCCAACGATGATCGATGCCTAGCGAACGCGCTTGCTCGCGCAGGTTCGTGTATTGGCCGCCGGGCATCTCGTGACGATAGACGTCGGCGGTGCCCGCCCGAATGTCGGATTCGAACGGCGCGTAGTAACGGCGCACGCCCTCCCAGTACATCGACGCCTCGTGCAAGTCGTCCTGATCCACGCCAGGGTCTCGTTCGCCACCGGCCAGGGCTGCCGCGATGCTCGACAGATTCGGCTGCGACGTCAGGCCGCTCATCGCATCCAGCGCGCCGTCGATCGCATCGCAGCCCGCGGCAACTGCCGCGAGCGACGATGCCGCGGAAATCCCGCTGGTATCGTGCGTATGGAAATGCACGGGCAAGCCCGTTTCATCCTTCAGTACCCTGACGAGCGTAACGGCTGCTTGCGGACGGCAGATACCCGCCATGTCCTTGATGCCGAGAATATTCACCCCCGCGCGCTGCAACTCACTGGCGATGCCGACGTAGTACTTGAGATCGTATTTCGAGCGCGACGGATCGAGCAGATCGCCGGTGTAGCAGATCGCCCCCTCGCACAGCATGCCGTTCTCGCGCACCGCGTCGATCGCGACCCGCATGTTGCGCACCCAGTTCAGCGAATCGAAAACGCGGAACAGGTCGACGCCGGTGCTTGCCGCCTGCTTGACGAAGAAACGCACGACGTTATCGGCGTAATTCGTATAGCCGACCGCGTTCGAGCCGCGCAGCAGCATCTGGAACAAGATGTTGGGAATGCGCTCTCTCAACTGCGCGAGCCGCTCCCACGGATCCTCCTTCAGGAAGCGCAGCGCGACGTCGAAGGTCGCGCCGCCCCAGCATTCGAGCGAGAACAACTGCGAGAGCCGATGCGCATAGAACGGCGCGATCGGCAACATATCGGCCGTGCGCATGCGCGTCGCGAACAGCGACTGATGCGCATCGCGCATCGTCGTATCGGTGAGCAGCACCTGCTTCTGGTCGAGCATCCACTGCGCGAATTTCTCGGGGCCCAGTTCGCGCAGCCGGTCTCGCGAGCCTTGCGGGATCGCGGATGCCGTATCGATCTCCGGCAAGATCGGTCTGGCCAGCGGCAACTTGGGCATCGTACGGCCATTCATCTCGACGTTGCCGTTCACGGTCAACTCGCCGAGATACCGGAGCAGCTTCGTCGCACGGTCCCGGCGCTTCGTGAATTCGAGCAGCGACGGCGTGAGATCGATGAATCGCGTCGTCACATCGCCGGCGATGAAGCCGGGGTGATTGATCACGTTTTCAAGGAACTGAAGATTGCATGTGACGCCGCGGATGCGGAATTCGCGCAGGGCGCGATCCATCCGATGAATCGACTCTGCCGCGGTCGGCGCCCACGCCGTGACCTTCACGAGCAGCGAATCGTAGTAAGGCGTGATGACCGCACCGCCGTAGGCCGTGCCGCCGTCCAACCGGATGCCGAACCCCGCGGGACTGCGATACGCAGTCAACTGCCCGTAGTCGGGCAGGAAATCGTTTTCGGGATCTTCGGTCGTGATACGGCATTGCAGCGCGTGACCGTTCAACTGAATGTCTTCCTGGCGCGGTACGCCGGCCGCCTTCACGGCGGCTTCAGTATCGGCGTTAGCGTCCGCATCGCCTCTGGGCTCGGCCACGCCGATTCGCCCGCCTTCGGTGATGCGGATCTGTGCCTTCACGATATCGATTCCCGTTACCATCTCCGTCACGGTGTGCTCGACCTGAATGCGCGGGTTCACTTCGATGAAATAGAAGCGACCCGTGTCCGCATCCATCAGAAATTCGACTGTGCCCGCGTGCGTATAGCCGACGGCACGCATCAAACGCAACGCGGATTCGCACAATTCAGTACGCGTCGCCTCGTCCAGGTAGGGCGCCGGTGCGCGTTCGACGACTTTTTGATTACGCCGTTGCACGGTGCAATCGCGTTCGTACAGATGCACGACCGAACCGTGCATGTCGCCGAGCACTTGCACCTCGACGTGGCGCGCGCGGCGCACGAGTTTTTCGACATAGACCTCATCATTGCCGAATGCGGCGAGCGCTTCGCGGCGTGCGGCGGCCAGCGAGGCTTCGAGATCGCGCTCGCTTTCCAGCACGCGCATGCCGCGCCCGCCGCCACCCCAGCTCGCCTTGAGCATTAACGGGTAGCCAACGCCTTCGGCCAAACGCTTGCAGGCATCGAGATCGTACGGCAGCGGATCGGTTGCCGGCATGACCGGCACGCCCGCGGCGATGGCTGCGTTTCGTGCTGCCACTTTATTGCCGAGTGTCCGCATGACCTCGGGCGACGGCCCGATCCAGCGAATACCCGCATCGATCACCGCCTGCGCAAAGTCCGGATTCTCCGAAAGGAAGCCGTATCCGGGATGAATCGCATCGACCTTGGCTTGCCGCGCGACACGCAGGATGTCATCGATGTCGAGGTAGGCCGCGAGCGGCTTCTTCCCCTCGCCCACCAGGTAGCTCTCGTCGGCCTTGAAGCGGTGCAGCGCGAGGCGGTCCTCTTTCGAATAGACGGCCACCGTGCGGATATCCATTTCAGCGGCTGCGCGCATCACACGAATCGCGATCTCGGAGCGGTTGGCAATCAACAAGGATTTGATCGGTGTGTAGTCCATGGTGTGCAAGGGGCAAGTTGAATGGGCAAGCGTGATCGCGGCGCGGCCGCGAACCTCCGACGCACGGGCAGTGCCTTGATATTTTCGCGCCGCAAATAGGAAGCGCCTAGTGTCCTGTCCCGTAAGTTCTTTGATAAATGAAATTGTCCAGTTGGTCGTCAGGCAAGGAGCGAGGAGGCGCCATAGCCGTAGCTATGGCAACGACGAGCGACGCCGCCTGGCGGCCAAATGGGCGATTTCATACCAAAGAACTTACGGGACAGGGCACTAGAACCCCAACGACATTACGCAAGAACACTACGCATACGGCGTGCAAAAACCGACGGCGACGTGCATCTCGCCGACATACCGCTCAATTTCGGGTTCCGCCAACGCCGCAATGGCGTGCGGCTACGATGTACGCTTGCGCGAGACGGATCCGCGTTACGTCAGGTTTTGAACGCTGACCGGATGCCTGCATGGCCATCGCACGGGAAATCGGCGCGAAAGTCGAGGCCCGCGAAATGCAGTAGGAATGATGAAGGACTGCTTGTGCGAACGCTCTAATCGCCGACCACGGATGTCCTTGGACTGTCCACAGACGACAAAAAACCCGCAGAGCGCAATAGCTGTGCGGGTTTTGGGGTACTACGGCAGATCCCTTCGGACCTGCTTGAAAGCTATTCGCGAACGATGGTGGGTGCTGAGAGGCTCGAACTCCCGACCTACGCCTTGTAAGGGCGCCGCTCTACCAACTGAGCTAAGCACCCGTTCGCCAACTCGCTTTGCTTCTTTTCGCTCTGCTTGCCAACGTCACGACATTGTCAGGACATTCACAACCAGCGAGCC
>NZ_JBQCDN010000153.1:0-6158 GCF_051961175.1 Trinickia sp.
GTTATTAGCAGCACGCATGCCGCGCTGCTGGCTTTTCGCATGGAACTTGCTTGGCTACACTGAAAACACGAATTAGCGAACGATGCGCCGCCCCGCGGCCGGACGCATGGCCACAGCAAGAATCGACGGGGCGCCCATCGCGACATGCGCTAAGCAGTGGCATGGGAGGTGAGCGATGACAACAGCCGTGGTGAAACAGGAAATCGCAGTGGCGTCGTTCAGCAAGGTGTACGACCTCGAGCGGGTCGAGACTGCGCTGAACGACTTGACCGAAGGCGCGAGCGATGCGCTGCGCGCCACCTACGAAAAGATGCTCAAGGTGGGCAACCTGCGGTTTTGCGTCAAACCGAACCGGATGCCTGCGGTCGACGCGCTCATCCATGCCTTGCCGAATTTCGCCGATCCGCTGGAGGACGTGCGCCGTCAAGTGGCCTTGTGCATCGAAACGGAAGACCGGCTCGAGTTGATGCCGATGCTGCTGCTGGGCGATCCGGGCATCGGCAAGACACACTTCGCCAAGGCGCTCGCACGGCTGCTCGGCACGTCGCATCACTACGTTGCGATGAGCTCGCTCACCGCGGGCTGGATCCTTTCGGGCGCTTCCTCGCAGTGGAAGAACGCCAAGCCCGGCAAAGTCTTCGAAACGCTCGTCAACGGCAGCTATGCGAATCCGGTGATCGTCGTCGATGAACTCGACAAAGCGAGCGGCGACTCGCAATACGATCCGCTCGGCGCACTCTACGCGCTGCTCGAATACGAGACGGCGCAGACGTTCGTCGACGAATTCGCCGAAGTGCCTATCAATGCGAGCCAAGTGATCTGGATCGCGACGGCCAACGATGAGCGCTCGATTCCAGAACCGATCCTGAGCCGCATGAGTGTGTACGAGATTGCCCCGCCCGATCGGGAAGGCGCCCGCCGCATTGCGCAAACGATCTACGACGAAGTGCGCACGGCACACGGCTGGGGCCGGCGCTTCCCCGAATGGCTCGGAGAAGACGCGCTCGAAGCGCTGTCGCGCGCTTCGCCGCGCGACATGCGCCGCGCAATTCTGCATGCGTTCGGCGAGGCCCGCATCGACGGCCGCGATGTCGTGCGTGCAGCCGATATTCGTCCGGAACGCGGCGCGCGCCGCCGGCCGATCGGTTTCTAAAACCCGTTCCTTTCGGCCGTTGACACGGCGTTTCGCTCGGTGCGCGGGACGGCGCGCGCGGTTCACGTCGTACAATGGCCTCAGCTCAATCGATGCGATCTTGCGCATCGAACCGGGACAGGACGTTCCAGGCGCAACCAGTGTGTTCGCGAAGCAGTCAAGCAGTCCCACCGAAGTTGCAGGCGGACGGAGAAGCGTGCCCGAGTGGGCCGCGACGAGACAACATGGATGAGATCGAATGGGTAGTGATCGGCGCGGGCGTGGTCGGTCTGGCGATCGCACGCGCCCTCGCCGAGCGCGGCCGGGAAGTGATCGTGCTCGAAGCGAGCGAAGCGATCGGCACCGGCACGAGTTCGCGCAATAGCGAAGTCATTCACGCGGGGCTGTACTATCCGCGCGGCTCGCTGAAAGCGACGCTGTGCGTGCGCGGCCGCGAAATGCTCTATGAATACTGCGCCGAGCGCGGGGTTCCGCATCAGCGCTGCGGCAAGCTGCTCGTCGCGACTGCGCGCAATCAACTGCCGCAGCTGGCTGCCATCGAGGCGCGCGGTAAAGAGAACGGCGTGCTCGATCTGATCCGGCTGTCCGGCGCCGATGCGCAGGAACTCGAGCCGGCGCTGCATTGCGAGGCCGCTGTGTTCTCGCCGCAGACGGGCATTGTGGATAGCCATCAGCTGCTGCTTGCGCTGCAAGGCGACGCCGAGCGCGGCGGCGCGGTATGCGCATTCCATTCGCCGGTGCAATCGGTGGAGGCGCGGGCCGGGCGTTTCATCGTGACGGTGGGCGGGGAATCGCCCACGACGCTTTCGGCCGCATGCGTCATCAACAGCGCCGGCCTGCATGCCAACGCGCTGGCCCGCAAGATTCGCGGCCTCGACGCGCGGCATGTGCCGCCGCTTTATCTCGCGCGCGGCAACTACTTCAGCATCTCCGGGCGTGCGCCGTTCTCGCGGTTGATTTATCCGATGCCGAACGAAGCGGGCCTGGGTGTGCATTTGACGCTCGACTTGGGCGGCCAGCCGCGCTTCGGTCCGGACGTCGAATGGGTCGATACGATCAACTACGACGTCGATCCGCGCCGCGCCGATGCGTTTTACGCAGCGATTCGTGAATACTGGCCGGAACTGCCTGAGGGTGGGTTGCAGCCCGCTTACGCAGGGATTCGTCCGAAGTTGTCGGGGCCGGGCGAGCCGGCGGCGGATTTTGTCATCCAAGGGCCGGCCGCGCACGGCGTGCGCGGGCTCGTCAACTTGTTCGGCATCGAATCGCCGGGATTGACGGCTTCGCTGGCCATCGCCAAGCGGGTCTGCGAACTGGCTGGCCGAGGGTAACGGCGGGCTGGGCGCCAGCATGCCCCGTTTGTCTGAACAGACAGAGACGTCTCAAAAACGTCTCGCAAACGTCTCACAAACGTCTCGCAGGCTCTCTTTGCAATCCGATGCGTTATGCGCGACATTGGGCCGGCAGGGCTGCGCCGAGCGCGCTTCGTTGCTATGCTTGGCCCCTGCTGCCGCGAGAAGCAGCGGTGAGTAGGACCATATATAAAGGAGAGTCCCCCATGAAATCCTCCCGTCGCACGTTTTTGATCACGAGCCTTGGCGCTGTTTCCGCATTGGCGCTCGCTTCCCGCGAGGCGCTGGCCGACGCGCCGAAGGTGACGGAAAGCGATCCGACCGCCGTTGCGCTTGGCTACAAGATGGATGCGAGCAAGGTCGACAAGGCCAAGTATCCGAAGTACGCCGCGGGCGAGAAGTGCGGCAATTGCCAATTCTTCCAAAGCAAGACAGGCACTGACGCTTTCGCGCCGTGCCCGATGTTCGGCGGCAAGCAAGTCGCGAACGGCGGCTGGTGCAGCGCCTATTCGAAGAAGGCTTGACGCCGAAGAAGGCTTGACCCGTAAGCGGCCAGACCGCTCAGTGCGACTCGGCACGGAACCGGCACGGCGCTGACCGCCATGCCGATTCGCCTTCTCAGCGGCTCACCGCTTCACAGATGCTGCGAGAGAAAGGCCAGCGTGCGCCCGTGCGCGAGCGCCGAAGCAGGCTGATTGTAGGCGGAGCGGTCCGAACAATTGAACCCGTGTTCGACGCCCGGATAGTCGAAAAACTGCGCGTTCGTATGCCCCGCGAACTGCTGCTTCACCTGCGCGACGGCCGTTGGCGGAATCGACGCATCGTGCTCCGCGTAATGGAACAGAATCGGCACGCGCACGTTCGCCGCTTCGCCGAGCTTGTTCTGAATGCCGCCGCCGTAATAAGCAACGGCCGCGTCGGCCGTGCCTCGCGCCGCCATCAAATAGGCGAGCTGCCCGCCGAAGCAAAATCCCACCGTGCCGATTTTGCCCGTCGTTTCCGGTAGCGCGCGCAACGTCGTGGCCGCTGCGCCCAGATCAGCGACGGTTCGGTCGGCATCGATGCCCTTTAGCAGGGCCAGTGCCTTGTCGCGGTCGGCGCCTTCATAGCCGAGCTCCACCCGCCGCTCGGTACGCCAGAAGATATCGGGTGCGAGGGCGACATAGCCCGCGAGCGCATACTGCTCGGCCACCGACCGGATATGCGCATTCACGCCGAATATCTCCTGCACGATGATGACGCCGGGCCCCTTTCCCGCCCGCGGCAACGCCAGGTAGCCGTCGTAGCGTTCGCCGCCGCCGGCGTCGATTTCGATCCATCGAGTCGTCACGCTCATTCATCGTCTCCTATCTCAGCAGTCGCAGGGCCGCCAGTTTGGCATCGATTGATGAATCGCGCTGAAGCGGTGCCTGGCCGTCACGGTTCTGGACGAGCACTCGTTCATCGAATGCGAACGAAACGTTCTCGATTATTCATTTTTCGTGCGTGGGCTCGGCGCGTAGAGTGAGCCCATTGCGGAGCACCACGCGGCGTATCGGCACCGCGTGCGAGGCCCGACTGAACCCGGCAGAGTCAGGAGAGCTCAGATGAATACGAGTACGAGTACGAGTACGCGCGCAGGGCGCCACTACGCCACGGCGTTCGCCGAGCGGTTCGATTTGCGTCTGCCGCTGGTGCAAGCGCCGATGGTGGGGGCGACGACGGCGGCGCTGGCGGCCGCGTCGAGCAACGCCGGTGCGCTGGGCTCAATCGGGGCGGGCGCGATGACGCCCGAGAAGATCGCGGCGGAAGTGGCCTCGATCCGCGCCGCCACCTCGCGCGCATTCGGCGTGAACCTGTTCGTGCTGGAACCCGCGGCACCCGACGATGCGACGGTAAGCCGCGCGCTCGACGCGATCGATCCGCTGCGCGCCGAGTTCGGCTTGCCCCCGGGCCACGCTCCCGAACGCTACGCGCCCGTGTTTCGCGATCAACTGGAGCAAGTCATCGCGCTGCGCGTGCCTGTCGTCAGCTTCACGTTCGGCGTGCTCGATGCCGCCGACGTCACTCGCCTCAAGGCGGCCGGCAGTTATGTGATCGGCACGGCGACGCACGTAGCGGAGGGCGTCGCCTGGCGCGACGCTGGGGCCGATGCCGTCTGCGCGCAAGGGGCCGAGGCGGGCGGGCACCGCGGCACCGTCATCGACGCCGAGCGCAATCCGCTCGTCGGCACCATGGCGCTTGTGCCGCAACTCGTCGACGCACTCGGCATCCCGGTGCTGGCGGCGGGCGGCATCATGGACGGCCGGGGCATCGCGGCCGCGCTGGCGCTGGGCGCGCAGGCCGCGCAGCTTGGGACGGTGTTCTTGCCGTGCGCCGAAAGCGCGATCGCGCAGGATTGGCGCAAGCGGCTGCTGGCGAGCAGCGATACGGCGACTTCGGTGACGCGCGCCATCACAGGCCGCTATGCGCGCGGCATCCGCAATACGCTGATGGACCGGCTCGAGGCCGAGCCGGCGCGCGTCGCGCCCTACCCGGTGCAGAACGCGCTGACGCAGGAACTGCGTCAAGCGGCCGCGCGTGCGGATCGCGGCGATTACCTTTCGCTGTGGTCCGGACAAGGCGCTGCGCTGTTGCGCGGCCGCCCGGCCGGCTGCGGTGCCGCTGAACTTATCGACGCGCTGGACGCCGAGTGGCGGGCCGCTTCGAAGCGGATCGCGGGCTGCGCGGCAGTGGAATAAACCTTCTACGGAGCAACGCATAAGCGAGTCGCGCTACCCAAGCCGTTGAATGACATTCATATGTCCAGCTAAGTCTTTTTTTGATTGTCCTCAATGCCTTACCGCATGGCTTTCGCAATTGAAAGTGGACGCTGTTGCGCGGAAGCCGCATCTTCCTACTGCTCGAAAACCCGCATGCGCAGTGGGTTTCCGAGCCGCGTCCACGTTTCCCTCAGGTCCTTTTTGCGGCCGGCGCTATTAGTAGTCTTCCCACTTTCTCAAAAAAATCCCCAACTTTAATTTGTTGCCCTACACTTGCGCGCAGCACGATGGCGCGGCCTGTCACGAACTTGCCGGCTCGCGTGCACCACCAAGTGCATGACGATGCATCCGACGTTATTGCCCCTTCGACTCAGACAAGAGGAAGGCGGGGATTCGGGCGATCACGTCGTTTTTGGGACCGAAACTGGAGACTTACATGAATATCAAGATGCAAAAACTGTTGCCGATCACCGCGGCTGCAATGCTGTTCGCGACGATGGCAACGGGTGCTGCGGCAGACGAAATCGTCAAGATCGGTCACGTTGGGCCGCTGACGGGCCAGATCGCCCACCTTGGCAAGGACAACGAAAACGGCGCGCGCCTTGCTGTTGAAGAGATCAACAAGAAGGGTCTCGTGATCAACGGCCAAAAGGTCACGCTGCAACTGGACCCGCAGGACGACGCAGCTGACCCGCGTCAGGCTACGCAAGTTGCGCAGAAGCTCGTCGACGACAAAGTCGTCGCAGTGGTCGGCCACTTGAACTCCGGTACGTCGATCCCGGCTTCGAAGATCTACAGCGATGCGGGCATCGTGCAGATCACGCCGTCGGCAACGAACCCGGCATACACGCAACAAGGCTTCAAGACGACGTTCCGCATCGTCGCGACGGACGCGCAGCAAGGCCCGGCGCT
>NZ_JBQCDN010000154.1:0-3402 GCF_051961175.1 Trinickia sp.
GTCTCGAACCAATTGGCGATTTCGTCGAATCCTTCGTCGCGGGCCGTCTTCGCCATACCGGGGTACATGTCCGTGTATTCGTGCGTCTCGCCCGCGATCGCCGATTGCAAGTTCTGTCGCGACGAACCGAATGGCAGCCCCGTTGCGGGATCGCCTACGGCCTCCAGATATTCGAGGTGCCCGTGAGCGTGACCCGTCTCGCCTTCCGCTGTCGACCGAAACAACGCGGCAACGTCGTTCTGGCCTTCCACGTCAGCCTTTGCCGCGAAATACAGATACCGGCGATTCGCTTGCGATTCGCCGGCGAACGCCGCCTTGAGATTGTCTTCCGTCTTGGAGCCTTTCAACTGAGCCATTGTGAGCCTCCTTCCTGGACCGGCGCGCGGCGCGAGGCTGGTCGCCGATTGTCTTTGCGGTATCGGGGGATGGGTACATGCAAGGCCACGCTTCGCACCGGAAGCGCCGCCTATTTCAATCTAGGACGGCAAAGTTCCGTTCCCCAATTGGCAATTTCTATGCGAGCGATAGGCTTTTTCAGCGGGGCGGGCCGGAGCGTGCCACAAGGTGCCGCACATGCGGCAGGGCGCAGCTGCGATCCGTAAAAACGCGAGAACGCGGCCGACCAAGCGCTGCTCGGTCAGCCGCGGCACCTACACAAAGTTAAGCGCTAAGCAGTCGAGCCCCCGCTATCACTTCTCCTCGAGGCGAATATCTCGCGAAGACGCGCCGACATAGAACTGCCCGCCAGTGGCGACCTTCCAACCCTTGCTGCTCGTATCCCACACGCGACGCATTTGCGCGGGAACCTCGACACAGACGCGACGGGATTCGCCGGCTCTCAGGCTCACCTTCTCCCACCCGACAAGACGCTTCGGCGGTTCGACCGGATCGTTCAAACCCGCCAGATACACCTGCGGCACTTCCGCACCGTCAACCGATCCATCGTTGCGCAGTGTGAATGTGACCGTTGCCGAGTGATCACGGTGTTCATGAACACGCAGGTCCGAATACGCGAAGTGCGTATACGACAAGCCGTGCCCGAACGGGAACATCGGTTGGATGTGCTCCGCGTCATACCAGCGATAGCCCATCTTGAGCCCTTCCGCGTACACCGGATTTTGCGCGATCGTGCCGTTGTTCCAGGTCGGCGTATCGGCATCGCGCAGCGGGAACGTCACCGGCAGCTTGCCCGAAGGATTGACCTTGCCGAACAACACATTCGCAATCGCATTGCCGCCGCCTTCGCCCGGGTACCATGCTTCGACGATCGCGGAGACTTGGTCCTTCCACGGCATCAACACCGGGTTGCCGCTTTCGACGACAACGACCGTATGCGGATTAGCCTGCGAGACGGCCTCGACGAGTGCGTCCTGGTTGGACGGATTGGCAAGAGAAAGGCTGTACAGCTCACCAAAGTCCTCGCCCCCGGACTGAGTGACGAACACGATCGCGACATCCGACTGCCGAGCCAGGTTCACAGCCGCATCGATTTCCTGCTGCGTATAGGCCCTGAACGGCGACTGCATGTCCTCGCTACCGGCGAACGTGACCGTCGCATTCGGCGCAAGATTCTTCAGAGCCGTCGTGATGGGCGTGGGCAGCTTGATCCACGGGTTCGGCCACCAGTTGCATCCGGTGGACGTCGGGAACGTCAATCCGCCGCAACCGGGGAACGCGCCCGTTACCGGATCGCGCGTATCGCCCGAGCCCCCGCCGGTGATCACACCGACGTCCGCGTGGCCACCGATGACCGCGATGTGCTTCACGCTGGCCGCATCGAGCGGCAACTGACGATCCTGATTCTTTAGGAGTACGATCGATTGCTCCTCGGCGTGCTGGGCGAAATCGCGTGCCGCGCTGAAATTGATCGGCTGCCCACCCTTCGGCGGATCATCCATGACGCCCGTCTTGATCATGACGTACAGCTTGCGCCGCACCATATCGTCGAGACGTGCCTGCGTGATCTGGTGGCTGTCCAGTGCCTGCTTGACGAGCGCAGGCGTCAAGAACACCGTCGGGCCGACATCTTCTTCCTCGTCCAAGCCCGCATTGATCGCCTTCGCCGTGCTGTGCGCAGCGCCCCAGTCCGATTGGACCTGGCCCTGGAAGTGCCAATCGCCCTTCAGCACATCGTTAAGCACATGCTGGTTCTCGCAAGCGTAATCGCCATCGATCTTGTTGTAGCTGCACATCACGCTACCGGGCCGCCCCTGCTCCACCGCAAGTTCGAAAGGCAGCAGATACAGTTCGCGTAGTGTACGTTCGTCGATCGTATCGTTGCCGCCCATGCGGTTGGTCTCTTGCTCGTTGCCGACGTAGTGCTTGATCGTCGCAATGACCTTGTGGTCCTGCGTGGCACGCGTGCGCGCGGCCAGCATCTCACCGGCCAGCACAGGGTCTTCGCCGAGGTATTCGAACATTCGCCCGCCGCGCGCCTCGCGTGCGAGATTCGTGCCGCCGCCCAGGCCCATGGCGAAGCCTTGCTCACGCAACTGATGGGCGATGACGGCGCCGAATTCATAAGCCAGCGTCGGATCCCAGCTCGCGGCGAGCGCGAGAGTGGCCGGGAACGTCGTGCTCGGTTGAACGGTACTGCCCGAGCCCGTCGCCGAATCGACCATGTTGATGCTGGGGATGCCCAGGCGCGGCACGCCTTGGATGTAGCCCGCGCCGCCGCCCGGCACGTCGCTCATCTGATACTGCGAGTGAATCAACTGCAGCTTTTCGTCGAGAGTCAATTGCTTCACGAGCATATCGGCACGACGGTGCGCCACGTCGTTCATGAATGCGTTGTCCGCCGCCGGAGCGGCGGCATACGAAGCACTTTGCGCGAAAACGCAAAGTGCCGCGGAAGCGAGTGCGAGGGATATACGCTTGACCTGCATGGGTTCGTCTCCGTGATTAATGGCGAGGTTATGTACTGCCTCGTCGCCCTTGCGTAAGGCTGCGTCAGGGCGAGCGAAAGCACGAGACTGTCGTCTCGAAACAAAGCGTCTTACGGATGAAACTCAGTCATGCGGCGCGGGACACCGTTGATGCCGAAGCGCGATACCGGCGAAAGCGGCTTACCGCGAGATGTAGCGAAACTCCAAGCGTAGTAATAGCGCATAAGTAGCCTGACTACAAGTGGCAATCTGTGCGCTTGTTGATATGGACTGTCGTGCAACCTGGAAATGGAATTACTTACCGAGTGATGCGAAATTATGCGGGAAGCTTTGAAGGATTTTCGGCAAGTTTTATAGAGTGGTCAGGCGTGGCGCAGTCGCAGAGGCCAAAAAGTGAATGAGTGACGTGTCGCTGTCAGATTGAACTCGAGCGGTAAGCGCCTCAGATGGGGGCATTAGCACGCATTGAATGCCGCGTGACAGGTAGCCAACGTCAGACTTTATGTTGTTACTGAAT
>NZ_JBQCDN010000155.1:0-40932 GCF_051961175.1 Trinickia sp.
CGGGCTCGATGGGGCCGAGCGCTTCGTTGCAATGGCGCGCGCCGAGACCGGCTGCGACGTGTGGCAGCAGGATTTTCTGCGCCTCGACTTACCGGACGCACAATTTGACGGCATTTTCGCTAACGCCGCCTTGTTTCATGTACCGAGTCAGGACTTGCCGCGCGTACTTCGGCAGTTGTACTCGACGCTGAAGCCCGGCGGTGTGCTATTCAGCTCGAACCCGAGAGGCGCGAATCAAGAGGGCTGGAGCCTCGGCCGTTACGGCGCTTTCCATGATCTCGAAGCGTGGCGCCGATATATGGCGGACGCGGGCTTCGTCGAACTCGAGCACTATTACCGGCCCGCTGGCCTACCGCGTGAGCAGCAGCCCTGGCTCGCAAGCGTGTGGCGCAAAGCCGGTCACCTGACCGGTCATATCATTCCCAATACAGATAGCCCGCCTTGAGCGTCGCCGGCTTCGCCGGGAACAATGGGCCGGACAGCCGCTGTCTTTCACGACAGTGGTCGCCTGGTCGGCCTAAGCCGACACAACGGATCGCCCACTGCCCACCCTTGTACGCTCCGATGAGTGCGCATAGCACACCACGTGTTGCCCTAGGACAAATTCACACCGATCCCGCAGCGGGGCCTCGGCCGCAACGCGTTACACGTGCCAGGCGCAACCTCGCCCGGGCCGAGCGAGCAGCCAGGAACCGCACGTGACCTCGTCCAAGCGCATGACCGACGGCATAAACGACAGATGACAGCAAAGTGCTATAATTGACGTCACTGAAAGCACGGATGGAGATTTGACAATGGCTGTTCTGACTGTACGCAACGTGCCGGACGAGGTGCATCGTGCCTTAAGGCTTCGTGCTGCGCAGCACGGGCATAGCACCGAGGCCGAGGTTCGAGCGATTCTTTCAAGCGCGGTAAAGCCAGAAAAGCGTGTGCGCTTGGGCGATGCTTTGGCGGCCTTAGGCCGCAAGGTCGGTCTAACAAATGAGGACTTGGCGATCTTTGACCAAACACGGGATAAGACACCGGCTGAGCCGATGAGGTTTGAATGATCGTTCTGGATACCAACGTGGTTTCCGAAGCGATGAAACCTGAGCCGGACGCAACCGTTCGAGCATGGCTCAACGAGCAGACCGCCGAAACCCTCTACTTGTCGAGCGTGACGCTAGCCGAATTGCGGTTTGGTATCGCGGTGCTGCCGACCGGTAAGCGTAAAAGCGCCCTGACTCATTCAGTGGATGGCTTATTCGGCCTGTTCGAGGGACGTGTGCTGCCGTTTGACGTCAACGCTGCACAGCACTATGCCGAACTGGCAGCGACGGCAAGAAAGAGCGGGCACGGCTTCCCGACACCGGACGGCTATATCGCCGCCATTGCCGCCTCGCGAGGATTCATCGTCGCGTCCCGCGATACCTCGCCCTACGAAGCGGGCGGACTGCAGGTTATTAATCCCTGGATCCCTACGACCTGATCCGCCCGATCAGTCGAAGCGCGGTGTACCCGTTCCGTGTACCGGCGGAATTTTTATACGGCTGCGGGCGGCTGCCCGGTTAGTCGAACAGCCTGCACGAATCCGATCCACTCGAAGTGTGTTGACATCGAAGGCGACGCCGTCATCGACATCTCACGGTCGCGGCAGTAACGCCCGCCCCCGGAACTCAGAAAGGCGCACGATATTCCCTGCGCCTCCAGCAAGGCGCGCGCTATATCCTGTTGTGACTTGTACGCGGGCATTGATTCAAAAACTCGGAGAGTAATATCCATCCTCCTATGATTTGCATCCCACCGCAAATTCGCGGCTGTGATCGAACCGCTCTGTAAAATCGGACCGTTTCAGTCCGGAACTCGCCGGCAACTCCTTGGAGGTTCGCTGGCCTTTTTCATTTAACGCCCGCAACTTCCGGGACGACAAGGCGCACTCACAGCCATAGTCCGGCGAACTTTCGGGCTTCAACCGTCGATACGACTGACGCTTCCCACCCACACCCTGTTACCCTCGGTCTGGCCCCATTGCGATATGACTTTCCCCCAACCTCGTAACGCTTCTCTTGCTACATGAGCACGCGCACAAGCCCCCCGATGACAACGAACCCGACCGCCACGCAGCCTGTCACCCGCTATACGCGCACGGCAATGACGCTTCACTGGCTGACCGCGCTCGGCATGATCTGCAACGTCGCGCTCGCACTAACCGTCGACTATCTGCCAGACGACTGGATCCGCCCCGTCATAGACACCCATAAGTCCATTGGGATCACGGTCCTGGGGCTTGCAGTGCTGCGCATCCTGTGGCGCATATCGCACCGCCCGCCCGAGCCGCCCCAAGACGCCCCCCGATGGGAGCGCGCTGCCGCGCATGTCGCGCACGTGTTGCTGTACGTGCTGATTTTCGCGCTACCGATCTCCGGCTGGCTTCACGACTCTGCATGGAAGGACGCGGCCACGCATCCGATGTCACTGTTCCACGTAGTGCCATGGTTTCGGATCAACTTCATCATGGATCTACCACCGGCACAGAAGGAACACCTGCACGACGTGTTCGGTGCGATCCACACGTCATTTGCATACATGCTCTACGTCGTGCTCGCACTGCACATCCTGGGCGCGCTGAAGCATAAGCTGATCGACCGCGAGTCGGCGTTGAGCAGAATGCTCCCATGAGCACTACCCCAACGCATAGTTCGACCGAGCAGGGCGTGCCGGTTACGAATTCCAGCTCGCGACGCATGTCGCCAGCTGGCACAGGCGGCGTCCAAGCCTTACGCGCCACGACGCCTGAGGCGCTGGCCAAGGCCCTTGCGCACGCCTCGCCGCGCCTCGCACCGCGCGGAACGCCGCTCGCAAGCGTGCTCATTCACGGCGGCATCTTCGCGCTATGGTTCGTGCTATTTGCCCGCGCCTTCCTGCTGCGCGGCTTGGTTTCATGGTCCATTGGTGTCGCGTATATCGCCTACGACACGCTGCTGCTCTGCTTCGTCGCGTGGAAAACGCTGCCGCTCGCCGGCTCGATCGCGCGGCAAGGCGCGTCGCCGGTACCGAATGGCGGGCCATCGCCAACACTCGGCGCGGTGGTGGCCGCGTACAACGAAGCGGCCGTCATCCCTGTGACGCTCGATGGGCTGCTGAAGCAAAGCGAGCCCCTGCAGCAGATCGTGTTCGCCGACGACGGCTCTACTGACGCGACAATCGAGGTGCTGACGCAGCGGTACGGCCTCGTGCAGGCACCCGATGGTGAACTGAGCGCACCGAGCACGCTGTACCCCACGTTGCGATGGCTGCGCGTGCCGCACGGCGGCAAGGCGGCCGCGCTGAATGCAGCGCTCACACATGTCGAGACCGAAACGGTCCTAACGGTCGATGCCGACACGCGGATCGCGCCCGATGCCTGCGCCGCAATGCAACGCGCGTTCGCGAAGGAACCGGAACTGGTCGCCGCCACCGGCATCATCACGCCGATGTGCGCACGCGACACGATGGGCCGTTTCTTCCAGTGGTTTCAAACCTACGAATACATCCGCAACTTCATCTCCCGATTCGCGTGGATGCGCGCGGAAAGCCTGCTGCTCGTGTCGGGCGCATTCGCCTGTTTCCGGCGCGATGCGGTGCTGACGGTCGGCGGATTCGACGGACACTGCCACGTCGAAGATTACGAGTTGATTCACCGGCTGCACCGCTATGCAGTCGAGCACGGCACGACCTGGCGGGTGCGGGTGATCGGCGACGCGCACGCCTACACCGACGCACCGGGCACCGTCCGCAGCTTTTTGCGTCAACGCCGCCGTTGGTTCGCAGGCTTCCTGCAGACGCAATACTGGAACCGCGACATGATTGCCAACGGTCGCTACGGACAACTCGGTCTTCTCATGCTGCCCGTCAAGGCGTTCGATACGCTACAGCCCATTTATGGCCTCACCGCGATCGGGCTGCTGTTGATGTTCCTCGTGCAGGGCAGGCTCGGCGTCGCCCTATCGGTATCGGGCGTAATCGTCGCGAAAATCATCGTCGACTTCGCTTTCCACCTGTGGTCAGTACACCTTTACCGGCGCTGGACCGGCGATAGGCGAAATTCAAGCCTTGTCTCGGCATTCATCGCATCGGTATTTGAGCCGTTCAGCTTCCAAGTGCTGCGTCACACTGGCGCCGCGCTGGGCTGGCTGCACGTCCTCGGCCGCCGCAAGCGGTGGGGGGCGCAGGAACGCACGGGGTTGATTGACACGACTTACCCCTGAGGCCTTGTTCATTTCTGCGCTCGCCAAGGTGCGACGCCGATGTCGTTGAAAGCCCCGTCAGAATCGCGGGGCTTTACATGATGCGCCGGCAACTGTTACGCGACCTCAAACAAGCCGGCGGCGCCCATGCCGCCGCCGACGCACATGGTCACGACCACATATTTCACGCCGCGCCGCTTCCCTTCGATCAGCGCATGCCCAACGAGCCGAGACCCCGTCATCCCGTAAGGATGTCCGAGCGAAATCCCGCCTCCGTTGACATTGAAGGTATCGGGATCGATGCCGAGCGCATCGCGGCAATAAAGCGCCTGGCATGCGTAGGCTTCGTTGAGCTCCCACAGCCCGATATCCGAGACTTTCAAGCCGTGATGCTTGAGCAGCTTCGGTACGGCGTAGATCGGGCCGATGCCCATCTCCTCAGGCGAAAGGCCCGCCACCGCGATACCGCGGTAGATTCCCAGCGGCTGAAGTCCGCGTCGCTCCGCAAGCTGCGCATCCATGACGACGCACGCCGATGCGCCATCCGATAGCTGGCTCGCATTGCCCGCGGTGATAACGCCGCCGTCCATCACGGGTTTCAGTCCTGCAAGCCCCCCCAGCGTCGTATCAGGCCGGTTTCCTTCGTCTGCCGATAGCGTCACTTCTTTGTACGACACCGCACCCGTCGCCTTATCCACGAGTTTCATCGTGGTCGCGATGGGGACGATCTCGTCGTCGAATTTCCCCGCTGCCTTGGCGGCCGCCGTGCGCTGCTGAGACTGCAATGAATACTCGTCCTGGCTTTCGCGCGTTATCGCGTACTTGATCGAAACGACCTCGGCCGTTTGCAGCATCGCCATATACATATGCTCCGCCCGGCGAATGACGTTCTCGTCCCGTTCCTTATATGCCCACTCGATAAAGGGGCTATTCAGTGCCGAGATGTTCTCTTGTCCGCCGGCGACCACGACATCCATGCCGTCGACCATGACCTGCTTGGCCGCGGTAGCGATGGCCATTAATCCGGACGCGCATTGACGATCCATGGTCTGCCCAGCCACACCGACGCCGAGCCCTGCCGCCACCCCGGCGATACGCGCCAGATTCATCCCGGCGGTGCCGGCAGGCAACGCAGAGCCGATAATGATATCGTCGATCTCGTCACTATCGACGCCCGCCCGGCTTACCGCATGGCGGATGGCGTGGCCGAGCATCGTCGGCGATTTGATGTTGTTTAACGAACCGCGAAACGCTTTACCGATAGGGGTACGCGCCGTCGATACAATCACTGCTTCTTTCATTTAGCACTCCTAATTTACTATCGCTGATGCATACGTGATTTGGTCAACCGCCGGCCACGCCATCGGCGATCTGATTTCGTAGCGGCAACAGTCCTATTGCACGCTTTATCTGGACGGCGCTTGCGCCGTCGGTAGCGCCATTGCGCTGAACTGCTCCCGAATGCGGTTCTTCAGCACTTTTCCGGTCGCGCCGATCGGCAGTGCGTCGACGAAGACGACATCGTCCGGCGTCCACCATTTGGCGATCTTGCCTTCGTAAAATCGGATCAGATCTTCCTTGCTGATCTCCATGCCGGGCTTTTTCACCACGACGAGTAGCGGGCGCTCCTCCCACTTGGGATGGGCCACACCGATGCATGCCGCCTGATACACCGCCGGGTGCGCCATCGCAATGTTCTCCAAGTCGAGGGAGCCGATCCACTCGCCACCCGACTTGATGACATCCTTGCTGCGGTCGGTAATCTGCATGTAGCCGTCCGGATCGATCGTCGCGACATCGCCTGTAGGGAACCATCCATCCGCCAATACGTTGCCGCCCTCGCCCTTGAAGTAGCTGTCGACGACCCATGGCCCCTTGACCAATAGATGGCCGGAACTTTTTCCGTCCCAAGGCAATTCGCTGCCCTCGTCGTCCATCACTTTCATGTCGACGCCGAACAGCACATGGCCCTGCTTGGCGATAACAGCGTCCTTTTCCTGCGCCGAAAGAGGCAGATGATGGTTCTGCAGCGTGGACATCGTGCCGCACGGCGACATTTCGGTCATCCCCCATCCGTGCCAGACTTCGACACCGAATTGCTCGCGAAACGTCGTGATCATGGCGGAAGGACAAGCCGCACCGCCAATATTGACGCGGGCGAGCGAGGAGAACTTCAACTTGTTCTCACTCATGTAGGTCAGCAGGCTGAGCCAAACAGTCGGCACGCCGGTGGAAAACGTGACGCGCTCCCGTTCGAAAAGCTCATAGATCGACTTTCCGTCGAGCGCGGCACCGGGAAGGACAAGCTTCGCCCCCGCCATCGGCACCGAATACGCAAGGCCCCAGGCGTTGACATGAAACATCGGTACGATCGGTGCGACGACATCGCGCGAGGAGACGCACAATGCGTCGGGCATCGCCGAGGCGTAGGAATGCAGGATAGTCGACCGATGGGAGTACAACACCCCCTTCGGATTGCCTGTCGTGCCCGACGTGTAGCACAAGCTCGAGGCGGAGTGCTCGTCGAACTGCGGCCATTCGTACCGATCGGAGCTCTGCTCGATCAGATCTTCGTAACACAGCAGGTTGGCAATCTTGCTTTGCACCGGCATGCGCTCGCGCTCGCACATCATCACGAAAGCCTTGACCGTCTTGCATTGCGCAGCGAACGTTTCGACCAGCGGCAGGAAGGTGACATCGAAGAACAGATACTGATCTTCCGCATGATTCGCAATGTACGCAATCTGGTCAGCGTGCAGGCGCGGGTTGACGGTATGCATCACCGCCCCCGAGCCGGAAATCGCGTAATACAACTCCAGATGCCGGTATCCGTTCCACGCCAACGTGGCCACGCGATCTCCCATGCTTACGCCCAGACTCCCGAGCGCATTGGCCATCTGGCGCGAACGCCTGTGGCAGTCGCGATAGGTGTACCGATGAAAATCGCCTCCGGGCGGCCGAGATGCGATGACGTTACCACCAAAATAGCGGTCCGCGTGCCGGATGATGTTGGAGATGAGCAGCGGCTGGCTCATCATCAGGCCCATTACCGGGCTCTTTGGATAAGGCGACATGGTGTCGGCGGGGGAGCAGACGACGCTGTCCTTGCTCATGGTGATCCTCGATCTGATTGAGTCATTTCTATTTCGTTGGCCCCGCGTCAAGTAGGTGAGGTAGGCGTCGTCAGAACCGGTATCCGATCATCAAACCAAACACGTCGGGATTGGCCTTGACGTCGATGGACCGGGAAATGTTGCCGAAACCGGGGGTAGCGGTGGTCAGCGTGGCTGTCGTTTTCATCCAGTAATGGATATACGAGAGATCGAGAACCCAACGCTTCGTGATCAGATATTCCACTCCCAGCCGCGCGACAGGCCCCCAGGCATCTTTAATCTTGACGGAGGTGGACGTCCCTTGGAATGTGTTTGTGTAAGTGGAGGTGACGCTGCCGTTCGTGAAGAATGTGTAGTGCACACCCAGCCCCACGTAAGGCCGAATTCCATGGAAGTCTGTGAAGGTATACGTCGCAAACAACGCCGGGAACCAGACCTTGGCAGTGACAATATCTCCGGTCCCCGCAGCGACGCCGGCCCCTTGCATGTGTACGGTCGGCGGAATTCCCCCTTGAAACATGATCGACCAATGATTCCACAGCAACCGTTGATAGCTGAACGCACCCATGGTTAGGTTCTTTAAACCGGCCTGAAGACCGGGTGGGGTGGTGCCCGGCGGCCCCGTCAGATCTCCCGATTGCGTATTGAAACGGGCGGTGGCCCCGCCCAGCTTCACCGTATTCGAAAATTCATCGGTTGGGGCGTTTGCCGATTCTTCGGCTCGCGCGCTGACGCATGCGCAAGCAATCGATAATCCCGTAATCAGGGCCGTGATTTTCTGGCTGCGTTCCATCATGTGTCTCCACCTCTCTCCGTCTATTTATGTGACTGACCGCAAGGCATGCTTCCATGCCTTGTCCGGGCAGCTTCCTCGAGTTACGGCCTTAAGTCGGCCGTCGTGTCGCGCTAAGCCGCATCGCGGCGAGGGGCGCAAACCTGGGGGGACGCCGGCAAGGTCTTAGCCTCTTTTGCACCGGCCACCAGAAGTAGGCTCGGCACCGCGACGCCATTCTTGACTGCTACGATTTCCGCAAGAATCGATAGCGCGATCTCCGGCGGGGTACGGCTGCCGATGTAAATCCCGGCGGGACCGCGCAGCCGGTCCAACACTTCGTCGGCCAAATCGAAGTACTCTTTGAGGCGTGCGCGCCGTAACGCGTTATTGGCTCGCGAGCCCAGCGCACCCACATAAAACGCGGGCGTTTTCAAGGCGTCCATCAACGCCAGATCGTCCAGCTTCGGGTCATGAGTCAAGGCGACGACGGCGCATCGCTCGTCGAGCTGCATCTCCTGTACTGCGTCATCGGGCATGCAACGCAATAGCGTTGCGCCAGCCACCTCGAAGCCGTCGGCGTATTCGGCGCGCGGATCGCAGATTGTGACGTCGAAGCCGAGGCCAATCGCCGATTCGCAGAGGTACTGCGACAACTGCCCTGCTCCAATGACAAGCAGCCGAAAGGCAGGCCCTAGTACCTGGTCCAGATAGCGGCCATCGAAGCTGAGCTCGGCCACGTGGCTCGGGGTAGTCACCTCCACTGCGCCGGTCGTTATGTCGTGCCGCCGACGCGTCAGCTGTCGCGCCGACACCCGACTCAGCAATTGCGCGACCGCACTGCGCTCCGCCAATGGCTCAAGCACGAGTTGCAGCGTTCCGCCGCATGGCAGACCGAACTTGTGGGCTTCTTCGGCGGCGACACCGAAGCTGATGGAACACGGCAAGCCATCAGGGACCAATGAACCGAAACCGCTTTCCTGCACCGTGGCGATCAGGTGGTCCTCTATGCAACCGCCCGATACCGATCCCGCCACACGGCCGTCATCGCGTAACGCCATCATTGCGCCGATCGGACGCGGCGACGATCCCCACGTGCGTACGACGGTAACCAGCAAGACTGCGTGCGCTTCTTCCAGCCAGGCGGCGCAGGTCCGCAGGACGTGCAGATCGTCCGCGTCCATGATCAATGAACCCACAGCGCGAATGCAGTCGCTGCGGCCGCGCTTAGCGCCACCACAGCCCACAACTTTTTCGCTTCCGGCGATCGATGTTCGCCAGGAGCGTCAGAGCGATCCTCCGTCATGCGCTCGACCGACGCCCGCAACCGCGCCTCGATCGCCGCAAAAAAGACCTTGCCGATCTTCAATGCGATCGTCTCGATCACCCTTGATCCGGCCTTCGCGACGTAACCGCGGACTTCGGCGCGCAACTGGTATCGCACACGCGTCCGCGCGCCTTCATCGATCAGGGAGACGGTGGCCGAGCCCGTTGTCCCCCGCTGCCCGGCAAACGACACGGTGTAGCGTGTCGGCATATGGACGTTACTGACTCGAAGCGTGCTTCTGAACCGCATACCCAGCGGTCCCATCGGCGCGAGGACGACAGCCAACGTATCCAACCGTACCCGATCCAAGGACTGACACCCGGGAATGCATGCCTTGAGCACTTCGTGATCGGTCAGCGAGTTGAAGGTCGCCAGGATCGGCGCGGCAATCCATTGTTCTCCGGCAAGTTCGACCACTGTGCCGGCCTCGACGGCACGCGGTTTCGCGGAACCCGCCTCGCGCACCGGCTCAACGTTCAGCCCGATGCGCGTGACCCTTTGCTCGATCAGTTTCGGGTCTATTCCAGCCTCGCGCACCGACGGGAAGTTAACCGGCTGCGCCGCTGCGGTAGTCGCGAGCAGCCGCAACTTCTTGGGCTCGCCGCTCTCGCGGCCGGCAAGGATCTCGTCGGCGGTCGCCTTCGCCGCTGCAGGCCCCAGGCGCGCTTCGAACGCGGAAAAGAAGTCTTCCGTGATCTTCGATGCGGCGGCATTGATCAGACGCGAGCCAACCTGTGCCAGGCGGCCCCCGACTTGCGCCCGCGACGAGTAACGCAGCAGCGTATGATCGCCGCGTTCCGCAAGAAAGACGTCTGCCGAGCCTCGGCCGAAGCCGGCGATGCCGCCTTGTCCCTCGAAGGACAACACATAGCGATGCGGTGCCTGCACGTCGCTTAATTTCACCGTGCCCTTGAAGCGTGCGCTAACGGGCCCGATCCGCGCCGCCAGCACCGCCGTCATCACGTCCGGCTCGACTCGCTCCAGCGATTCGCATCCGGCAATGCACGACTTCAGCACCTCCGGGTCGTTCAATGCCTCCCACGTCGAGGCAATCGGTGCAGGGATCAGTCTTTCCCCAGTCAGTTCCATTTGTTTCTCCAGCGGGAATCAATGAGATCCATCCGTCGACATCGCATCGGCCAGCGCTCGCCGCAGCATCGTTCGGCCAAGCTGTGTCCGGTAGTCCGCATCCGCGAAGCGATCCTCGAGCGCGGCGATCCCATCGAACGCCAAATCGAGCAAATGCCCGGTCTGCTCCGGCTGACCGGTGTATCCAGCCAACGCTGCCTCAGCCGCTTTCGCGCGGTAGACGTGATCGGCAAACCCTGTCACCGCAATGCGCCCTCCTGTGCATCGCCCCGCCTGCACGCCGAGTGCAACCGCCACGCCGACGACCGCGTAGCCGGACGCAGGATGGCGAAATTTGCGATAGGCCACACGCTGGCCGGGGCCCATCGGAATGCGCAAGCGCACGATGATTTCGTCTGATGCCAGATCGGTTTCGAAGAGACCCTTGAAGAAGGAATCTGCCGCGATCGAACGTGGTCCGTTTGCACCGACGATGTCGATCGTCGCGTCGAGGGCCAGCATGGCGGCCGGCCAATCTGCGGAAGGATCGGCGTGCGCGAGTGAGCCGCCGATAGTGCCGCGGTTGCGCACCGTCGGATCTGCGATCTGGTGGCCGACAACCGCAAACATCGGTGCGACGCTGGCCAATTCGGCATGGTGTTCGAGCTCGGCATGCGTGGTCGCGGCGCCGACGACGATTTCGTTCGTGCCGATCGTGATGCCACGAAGATCGGTCAACTCACTGACGTCGATCAGCGTGCTCGGATCCGCGAGGCGCAGCTTCATCATCGGGAGCAGCGAATGCCCGCCACTCAGCAACTTTGCGCCCTCGCCCCCTTGGGCCAGCAGGGCAATCGCCTCCGACAAGCTGCTCGGACGCACGTACTCAAATGCACGCGGAATCACGCTGGCCTCCTTTGTTCGACCGATGCGGCGCGGATGGCGCGCCACACCTTAGGCGGTGTCAACGGCATATCGATGTGGGTGATGCCGAATCCGCTGAGCGCGTCGCAAACCGCGCCGACGATGACGGTCGGCGCGCCCACACAGCCGGCTTCGCCCACGCCCTTGACACCAAGCGGGTTCAATGGCGTCGTGGTGACTTGGTAGCGGGTGCGCATTCGTGGAATCTGCTCGCTCTTGGGCACCGCGTAGTCAAGTAGCGAGCCTGTCAGCAGTTGCCCGTTTTCGTCGTATTCGGCGCCTTCATACAACGCCTGGCCAATGCCCTGTGCGATACCGCCGTGCATTTGGCCATCGCACAGCAAGGGATTGATGACGTTTCCGATATCGTCGACGGCGACGTAGTCGAGAATGCTCACGACACCGGTTTCGATGTCGACTTCCACTACGGCGGCATGACTGCCGAACGGCGTGACACCGTTTTCCGGCTGGTAGAACACCGTTTCTTCCAAGCCCGGGGCCATGCCATGCGGCAGAGCGGAGCCCACGTAGGCCATGCGCGCGACCTGGGCGAACTCGACGCACCGCTCGGGTTGTGAGCTCACAAAGAAGGTGCCTGCGGTATAACCCACCTCTTCGGGCTTGGCGTCCAGCATTTCAGCCGCGATCGCAGTAGCCTTGGTGATCACCTTCTTAGCCGCCATGTGCGCTGCGGAGCCGCCAACCGGCATAGACCTCGAATTGAACGTGCCGTGCCCGGCCGGGACGCGATCCGTGTCACCGTAGACGACGTCGATGTGATCCATCGGCAACTCCAGCGCGTCGCCCACGATCTGGGCGTATGACGTGGCATGCCCGTGCCCTTGCGGCATCGAGCCTGTGAATAGCGTCGCCTTGCCGTCGGAATGGACCCGCAACAGCGCGCTTTCCCATCCGCCACGATCGAATCCGATCCACTTGAGCGCGATAGAATTGCCCATGCCGACCATTTCCATGTAGCAGGTGACGGCAATGCCCACATAGCGCCCCTGCGCACGCAAAGCGGCCTGTCGCTCACGCCATTCGCCGTAGCCGATCGCTTTCACGGCGGCTTCGAGACAGCCCTCGTAGTTACCGGTGTCCCACGTGAAGACGGGATGCTCGTAGGGGTGATACGGAAACTGATGCTTTCGGATCAGATTGATCTGGCGCAACTCGACCGGATCGATGCCGAGCTCGGCTGCGACCGCATCCATCGTTCGTTCGATGAGATAGCTGGCCTCCGGCCGACCGGCGCCGCGGTACGCATCCACCGGCGTCGTGTTCGTCGTCACCAGGCGCATTTCTCCGTCCAACGCCGGTATGTCGTAGTTGCCACACGCGAACGACACCGTGTTGATGGTCGGAATGCCCGTTCCCATATTCGACAGATAGGCACCGAGGTTGGCCAACGAACGCATCTTGATGCCGAGCACGCGCCCATCTTTCCTGACGGCCGCTTCGATATATTCGATGTGTGCCCGGCCGTGGGTAGTCGCCACGTGCGCCTCGCTGCGCGTCTCGGTCCAGCCCACGGGCCGACCGAAATGCCTCGCGGCGAACGCAACAAGAATCTCCTCGGCGTAAAAGTGCATCTTTGCCCCGAACCCGCCGCCGATGTCGGGCGCAACAAGATGAATCTTATGCTCCGGCCAGTCCAGGGTTTCAGCCAGCCAGCGCCGGGACATATGCGGCACCTGCGACGGCAGGTAGATCGTGAGCCTGTCGTCGTTCGTGTCGAACACCGCGCGGACCGCGCGTGGCTCGATCGGGCTCGGAATCAGCCGGTTGTTGACTAGCCGTACCTTGACCAGCTTGTCGGCCGAGGCGGCCGCCGCAGCATAATTGCCGCCGCCCGCTCGATAGACACTGATCAGATTGCCCGGCACGTTGTCGTGCAGTTGGGGCGCCTGCGGCTCGAGCGCGGCCTCTTCGTCGACCACGGCGGGCAGCACGTCGTAATCGACAATGATGGCTTCGAGCGCATCAGCCGCTTGCTGGCGTGTTTCAGCCACCACGAATGCCACCGCTTCGCCGACGTAACGCACGCGTTCATCGGCAAGCGGAGGATGCGGTGGAACCTTCGCGTCCCCCACAACCCAATTCGGTCGGATGTCGCCGACCTTGCCGCGCAGATCCGCATAGGTCAACACGCCTATCACGCCTTCCATGGCGAGCGCCGGCGAGGTATCGATCGATTTGATCCGTGCGTGTCCATGGGGCGAGCGCAAAACCATTGCGCAGGTCAGCCCGTCGATCGCGATGTCGTCGGTAAATCGCCCGCGGCCGGTTAGCAACCGCGGATCCTCTCGGCGGATCACCGGTTGCCCGACAAAGCGTGTCGGTGTCGCTGCATGATCGAACGTGGTCATAGCGTCCCCTCTTCCGGCTTGCCGGATGCGCCGACCGCCTCATTGCGACGGCTCGCGGCCAGCAGAACCGCATCCACGATGTTTTGATACCCCGTGCAGCGACACAGATTGCCGTGCAATGCGTCGCGTACCTGAGCTTCGGTCGGGTTGGGAACCCGGTCCAACAGCGCCTGTGCGGCGAAGATCATCCCGGGCGTGCAGAAGCCGCATTGCAGCCCGTGCATCTCGGTGAAAGCTTGTTGGAGCGGCGTCATGTTCTTCGGCGTGCCCAGACCCTCGATGGTGGTCACGCTGTGCCCCTGCGCCTGAACCGCCAGGACCGTGCACGACTTGACTGTCTTACCGTCCATTCGAACCGTGCAGGCACCGCATTGCGACGTGTCGCAGCCGATGTGCGTTCCCGTCATGCGCGCGTGGTCGCGCAGAAAATGCACAAGCAGTTCTCGCGGTTCGATGACTGCGCTTATCGGTGCGCCGTTGACCGTAATGGTGACTGGTTGTCGTGTCATCTCGCCCCCTCAATTTGCGCGGTCGATGCACCGAAACCGATCGACTTGTAGCCGTCGCGACCGCAGACGCCGCGCAGCCAAACGATGTCGCCGTCTTCAAGAAAGCGGCGCGTTTCCCCCGACGGCAAGCGCAGCGGCGTCTTGCCCACGTCGGTGAGTTCCAACATGCATCCGCTGTTCTCACGTTCGACGCCAGAGACGGTTCCACTGGACAGCAAGTCCGCCGTGCGCAGGTTGCATCCATTGCTGGCGTGGTGGGTGATCATCTGCGCCAGCGTCCAGTACTGCTCACTGAACTGCGGACGCGTTAACACCACCGGCTCCAAACCATTTTTCCGCATCGCAGCAGTCTGTAGATGCACCTCGAGCGAAATCGAAATCCCCCCTTCGGCCGCATGCCTCGGCGAAGTGAGCGCAGACGACAGCGGTGGGTCTTCCGGGCCGCGAGCCGGCGCGGCTACGCGGAAAGGCGCCAGTGCCTCCAGGGTGACCAGCCACGGTGACACCGTCGTCATGAAGCTTTTGGCCAGGAACGGCCCCAAGGGGTAGCTTTCCCAGAACTGAATATCGCGCGCCGACCAGTCGTTGACGAGGCAGAGCCCGAACATGTGGTCCTCGGCCTCGTCGATTGAAATCGTCGATCCCAGAGCGTTGCCGCGCCCGATCAGACACCCCACTTCAAGTTCGAAGTCGAGCGATTGGGTGGGCACGTACCCCTGCACCGTCACCGCCGCGTCGGCAGGCGCGGTTTGTCCGCGAGGCCGTATGCACGGGACTCCGCTCTCGACCACGCTGGACGCACGGCCGTGATAGGCGATCGGCATGTTCCTGAAGTTCGGCGCCACGGGCATATCGGCCCGCATCAGTTCGCCAGCGCGACGCGCATGGTGAATCGACGTGAAAAAATCTGTGAAGTCGCCGATCTGCACCGGCAGCCGCATGCGCACCTCGCGCATGGGACGCAGGCACGTGGCGGCCGCCTCTTGATGCTGACTATCCGCCCGCAACAGCCCGAACACGGCGTGCCGCAGTGCGCCGCTCGCGCGGCGGCCGTGCCGCATCAGCGCATTGAGGTCCGTCATGCGCAACTCGATTGCGAACTCGGCCAGCTCGGGTAACACGTTGCTATCCAGGGCAGCGGCGATATCCAGAACGTGGTCGCCGATTGCCACACCGATCCGCCGCTGCGTCGACTGGCCGTACTCGAAGACGCCGAGCGGCAGATTCTGAATCGGGAATTCCGCATTCGGCGAATTAGCGCCATCGACCCAACTGGATGCAGCCGGGTCGTGGGTATGATCGATCGCTTGATTCATGACGTTGCCTATTGAGCGCATGCCGCGACGGTGCCGGCAGCCGCATCGGCCGCTAACGTGGCTGGCGATACGTGGCTCTCCACACTCGGACGTTGATGCGGGTGCTCGACCAGGGCCCCCGCCTCGACCAAGGCATCGATCTCCGACATGCTCATGCCCAGTTCAGCGAATACATCGGCGTTGTGTTCGCCGCGAAACGCAGGAGCGGACGGCGCATCCAGCGTGTCCGAGGAGAATCGCCATGGCCGCCCGTGCAGGCGATAGGTGCCGCCGTGGCGGTCAGGCACGTCGATGACGGCGCCCCAGTACTCCGCCCATTCGGTTTCCGCCGCGTCCTGCATGGTGCGGATCTCACCGATCGCGATCTTCGACTCGTCCAGCTGGGCATCAAGCGAGGCCATGTCGCGAAAGGTCAACATCCATGTTTGGACGATGGCATGAAGCGTGTCATAGTTCTGAGCACGAAGTGCCGCGGTGGCGAAACGGGGATCGCTTCCGAGATCGTTACGGCGCATCGCACGCAGATACTGCGGGAACGTCAGGCTACCCACAAGGCTTGCCGGCGTGAGGAAACGCTCGCCCTTCGGGCCGACAAAGAATGCGCCGTCGGTGGCGCCGAGGATGGCCGGTTCCGCGCCCGTATCGATGCCCGCAATGTCCACGTGTGCGCGCTCATTGATCGCCATCATGACTGCGGCCATTGCGACGTCGATGTACTGACCGCGCCCGGTGACCTCCCGCCGATGCACGGCGGCCAGCACAGCAATGGTGGCCTGCAGGCCCGCATAGACATCGGCATGCGATAGCGGGTCGGGTCGCAGCTTGGCGAGCGCATCGCCATAATGACGCAATGTGTTGTGCGTGAAGCCGATCTCTGCCTGCACGGTGGGCGCGTAGGCCATGCGTGAAGCCCAGGGTCCGCCCTGGCCGTACCCGGAGATCGACACGTAGATCAACCTCGGGTTGATCTTCGAAATCTCCTCGTAGTCGAGTCCGAAGAATTTCAGGGTGCCCGCGCGGAAGTTCTCCACGAAGATGTCCGCATCCTCGCAAAGCTTCAGCACCAGTTCGCGCGCGCCGCGCACATTGAGATCGATGCTGACGTTGCGCTTGCCGACATTCTGCTGCGCATAGTAGCCCGACATGCCGTCCGTGCAGGGAAAGGAAAAGCGGGAAACATCCGGCCGCGGCGGTTCGACTTTGACGACTTCCGCGCCCAGGTCGGCCAACGTGCGTGCACACAGCGGCCCCGCCAGTACGCGCGACAGATCGACGACCTTCAGCCCTTGCAGTGGTCCGGCCATGATCAGCGCCCCTCGAATTTAGCCATGCCGGGCCCTTCCGCCAGGAAGGACTTGAGCCCGACCTCGACGTCCCGGGATGCCCAAACCGCCTTTTGCAATTCACCCATGGCCAGGTCGCCCGCCTGCACCCCCTCGTTGGCTGCAATGGCGGCAATCTGCTTGGTCACTTTGTGCGCAACCGTCGGTCCGTTTGCAAACTCCTGAGCCACCGAAAGGGTTGCCGATTCCAGATCATCGTCCGCAACGACCAGATTGATGAGGCCCCACCGCTCGAGTGTTTCGGCGTCGTATCGGCGTCCGAGCATCGACATCTCCTTGGCACGTGCGAGACCGACGCGCTGTACCTGCCGCTGAATAGCGCCCATCAGCGGATTCAATCCCAGCGCGCTTTCGACCGAACCGAGCTTGGCCGATCGAGCCGCGATCACGTAGTCGGAAGCGAGCGCCAATTCGAGCCCTCCGCCCAAACAGGCGCCGTTGACGCTCGCCACGATCGGGATCGGCAACGATTCGAACGCGCTCAGGACATCAATGGGCGTCATCGCCTTCCCGGCACTGACTGCCTCGCCGCCCGGCTGAAGCCCTTTGGCCGCTTGAATGAGACCTTTGAATTGGTCGACGTCCGCACCGGCGCAGAAGTGCCTCAAGTTGCTGCGAAGCACGATGGCGCGGCTACCTGTTTCGACCGCCTCGCGCATCGCCGCCATCAAGGGGACGAGCAGCGTCTCATTCATCAGGTTATACGGGAGGTAGTTCAGGGACAGCACGGTCACGTACCCGTGCTTTTCCTTAAGGACAACGTCTTCGCTCACTCCATCTCTCCTTGTTTTCCGAAAATCTTATCACCGCTAAGATTGAATGAAGATTAGGTTCCAGGTACGTCGACGTCAACCGCGGGCTTTCCCTAAATGGCCGCGCCTGTATTTGTTTTATTTGCTCACACGGAAAGCCACGGGCATTGGTCCGGAGGTCTTACCGATGCTAAGATCTAGCCCATCCGCTCGACTGACAACCAGCGTTCACCGCATGCTGTCGGTCACGATGCGCCCTCCTTCGGCAAGAATGCCCAGACATCGTTGGTCATGGAAAAATCGCAGAAAAAGACAACCGCTGCGGCGGCACACGACGCGACCGATTCCCCCGCGAAACGCGCGGCAGGTGCCGTCAGGAAAACGGCGCGCCAGCCCAAAGCGCCTGCGCCTACGTATCACCACGGCGACTTGCGCAACGCGTTGATCACCGAGGGCCGCCGCGTACTCGAGGAGGTAGGGCTTCAAGGTTTGAGCCTGCGCGAGGTAGCGCGCTCGGTGGGGGTGTCGGTCGCCGCACCGTTTCATCACTTCGGGGATAAGGAAGGCTTGCTCGCGGCGATCGCCGCGAATGGCTTCACCGAACTGGCTGCGTTACGCAGCGCAATTGCCGCATCCACGGCGGATCCGATGCAACGGATGTACCGAACGATGGAGTGCTATGTCGACTTCGCCGAGCGGCACAAGGGACTCTTCAACCTGATGGTCGGGCCGCGAATCCTCGAACGGGAAGACGCTAAAGAGCTGGTGGAGTCGGTCATGTCGTCGTTTGACCTGTTTGCGTCTGCAGTCTGCGACTACGCGCGCACCCAGGGATGGGCGCAAAACGACTTGGATCTGGTAGTTCACGCCGCGTGGTCCGTCGAGCATGGCCTCGCGATGCTGCTGCTGAACGATCGCATTCCCACTTGGGGATACAAGATGGATATCAAAAAAATGGCGCTCCCGTTCTCTATTTCGCTCTTGCTGAACGGCATCACCGCTGGCCCGACGAGCCTGGCCACCATCGCAAGCCAGCTCGGGCCGGCCGGGAAACGGCTTCTTGACCGCGACCCCACCAACCGAAAGACTCGGTAACGAGGCGGCCTCACGCAACGGAAACGGGTGTTTTTCGATGAGGCACCGCGAGGGATGGCGCCCACGCCCGCATCGCCAAGAGTGCTTCGGCTCTAGACGCCGCGCAATTGGCATTACGCGGCTTTAAGACATTGGTATTGCGGCTGAGGCGGCACCACGCTCCACGTGCCATCAGGTGCTTGAAAAAAGAGGATCACCAAGGGTCCCGACGGGCGGTGCACCTCGACCGACACATACCGGCCGCCCTCGCGACCTGAACAATTGCCTCTGGTCACTCTCGCTGGCTTCGCCGAAGCCAGCGCCAACCACTTCTGAACCAGCAGGCGCAACGACCGCTCGCCTTTATCCACGGTATTCCCCTTCACCGCAACCACTCTCTGAAGGCCACGCTCCGACGACATCTGAGTAGGAGCAACGTAACTTAATCTTATCACCGTTAAGATTAAGAACAATCGGGGTTATCCCGCGAGATGCGGTTCAGGGTGAAGGGTGAGGGGGAGCTTGCTGAAATGAGAGCGGCCCTTGCACGGCCGCTCCAGCGCATACCATCAAAGCGTCGCCACCGCGCCTGCTTCTGACGACCGGGGGAGCACGCTCGTCAGCCGGCCGTGGATCAACTGCTCCGCCTCCGACACGATCCGCTGGATGAGTTCTTTGACCGTTGGTATATCGTTGATGAGGCCCGCAACCAAGCCGCAGCTCCACGCGCCCGCATCCATCTGCCCTTCGACCATCACTTTCGGGTAGACGCCCGCCACCTGCTCGTAGATATCGCCGATGACGAGCTTGTCACCCTTCTCCCGCTCGATTTCCAGCAAGCGATCGACACCGGCATTCTTGAGCACGCGCTCAGTGTTCTTCATGCCGCGCATGACCAGTCTCGTATCGAGTTCAGTCGCCCCGACAATCGCCTGCTTGACGCTTTCATGGACAGGCGCTTCCTTGGTGGCAACAAAACGCGTACCCATGTTGATCCCGTCGGCGCCCAACGCCAGTGCCGCGACAAGGCCCCGTCCGTCCGCCACGCCCCCTGAAGCCACGAACGGGACTTTGAGTTCCTGAGCGGCCCGCGGCAACAGAATCATGTTGGGTATGTCGTCTTCCCCCGGATGCCCGCCGCACTCGAAGCCGTCCACGCTCACGGCGTCGCAGCCGATGCGTTCAGCCTTCAAGGCATGTCGAACCGACGTGCACTTGTGAATCACTTTGATGCCGGCCGCCTTCATGGCCGGCATATGCTCCTCGGGGCTGCGCCCAGCCGTCTCGACGATCCGCACGCCACTCTCCGCGATGGCGGCAATGTACTCGGGGTACGGCGGCGCGGAAAAGGAAGGCAGAAAGGTCAGGTTCACGCCGAACGGCTTATCGGTCATATCCCGGCATCTGGCAATCTCCTTGGCGAGCAGTTCAGGCGTCTTCTGCGTCAATCCCGTGATAAGCCCAAGGCCACCTGCATTGGAGACGGCGGCAGCGAGTTCCGCAAACCCGACATAGTGCATGCCGCCCTGGATGATCGGATAGGCAATGCCGAAGAGTTCGGTGATACGTGTCTTCATGAGAAATTCCTGTTGGTTAGCATTCCGGCAGACGACGCCAAGCCCCAGCCGCTGCAGCCGCACCGAAGGCTGCAGCCAATGCGCAGCTAATACGTTTGAAGTCAGCAGCGCTCCAGGCACAGGGCGATCCCCTGTCCACCGCCAATGCATAGCGAAACCACCGCTTTGTGCGCGCCGGTGCGCTCGAGCGCGTGCGCAACCTTCGTGATGAGGATCGCGCCGGTGGCGCCGATCGGATGTCCGTGTGCAATCGCGCCGCCGTCGACATTGAATTTCGACGGATCGATGCCGAGCTCGTCACGCACGGCGATCCCGACGGCGGCAAAGGCTTCATTGACCTCATAACGATCAACGTCCTGCGCATTCCACCCTGCCCGGCCGAGTGCCTGCCGCACGGCGGGAAGTGGCCCAAGTCCAAAGAAGCCCGGTTCGACTCCTGCAATGCCGATACCGCGAATCGCGAGCATGGGCTGTAACGCGTGCTCGCGAGCCATGGCCTCGTCGCAAACGATCATCGCGGCAGCACCCGCGTTCACGCCGGGAGAATTGCCCGCGGTAATCGTCCCATCCGGACGGAAGGCCGGCTTAAGCTTGGCAAGCGTCTCGGCCGTCGTTTCCGGCCGGTTGGCTTCATCCTCCGAGAACTGAATCACAGCCCCCTTCAGCCCCTTCACCGTCAGGGGTTCGATCTCGGCTTCGAACCAGCCGGCGGCCTTGGCTGTGGCGAAACGCTGCTGGCTTTGCGCCGCGAATGCATCTTGGGCCTCGCGCGTGATCGCGAATTTCAGCACAAGATCCTCGGTGTGCCAGCCCGAATGCTTGCCAGAAAATGCATCGTTCAGTCCGTCGAACAGTATCGAATCCACGGCCTCCGTGTTGCCCATGCGCGCCCCGGAACGCAGTCCGGGCAACAAGTACGGCGCCCGCTCCATGTTCTCGGTTCCGCCAGCGATAACCAGACGCGAAAGACCACTTGCGATTTCGGCATAAGCCGTCGCCACGGCCTGCACGCCCGAACCGCACACCCGATTGACCGTCAGCGCGGGAGCAGTCACGGGCAAGCCGCCATGAATGGCGGCTTGCCGAGCGATATTCATACCGTTGCCTGCTTGCACGACATTGCCGATCACGACCGCGTCCACACGCTCGGGATCGAGTCGAGCGCGGCGCAGCGTCGCGGCAATGGCATGCGCACCCAGCATCGCGGCCGAGGTGCTCTTCAGCGAACCTCCGAAACTGCCGATAGCCGTACGAACGGGCGCGCAAATAACGATGTCCTTGCTCATGGTGATCCTTATCTGATTGCATGATCTCTATGGAGCCAGCCCTGCTTCTGAGGTCTTCCCTCACCCGGCATCCAGCGGTTTATCTTCAATCTTATCAATGCTAAGATCCAAGGAGATTAGGCCCCCTGACACCTTTGCGTCAATCGCGGGCTTTCCCTACGTTTCCTGGTTTTCCGCCCTCCCAACCCTCGGCAAGGCGCGCGGGCTTGCCAAGGTACAATCTGTCAGCAGCAAGCGCCCTATTTACACTGCCTCGCCGACATGCCCCCCACCGGTTCAACGTCCAAGACCCCGAAGCAACAACGCTCTTTCGCAACCAAGGAAAGGCTTGCCGAAGCTACGATACAACTGCTCGGCGAGGTGGGCGAAGCGGGTGTGACTCATCGTGCCGTTGCCGAGCGCGGCAACGTTTCTCTTGCCTCCACCACCTACTACTACGATTCGAAAGACAGTTTGCTTGCCGATGCGTCCGCATCGCTTTTGACGAACTATGTGGACCGATTCCACCAGTTCGCGGCAAGACAACTTGCGCAAGTCGAGGGACGTGTCTCCGTGCAGGCGTTTTTCGCACGTCTGTTGCGTCGTGCGACCGGCAAGGACCGGCTGCTTACGATCGCTTGGTGCGAAATCATGCTTGCGTGTGCCCGCCACGCCCAAACGCGGGCGCTCGCGCGAACCTGGTACGCCAATCTTCAAGAGATCTGGACCGAGATCTTTGCGGTGCTGGGCGCAAGCACCGATCCGCTTGACGTGCAGACCGCGATCGATCGCACCGTTGGGCTGCTGTTTATCATGGTCCCGCTTGGCTTGCCTCCGGAGCAGGCCGAAGCGGCACTGACGGCAGGCCTCGACCCCGCCCTGATCGATTCATTACCACTCGCGCCGCCCATTGCGCCCGCCACTGAAAGCCGGAAGGCCCGCGAGACAAGACAGCAACTGCTCGATGCCGCGAAGCGCATCATGGCGACGCACGGCGCCGCCGCGGTGACCGGCCGCGCGGTAGCCGCCGAGGCCGGGCTCGCGCCGGGCACGCCCGCAAACTACTTCAAGCCCATATCGACGCTCCTTGACGCCGCCAGAGAGCAGCTCTATGAGGCGGCCAAGGCGCGATATCGGGAGGGGGTGTCGGAAATCGATCCGCGCTCCATGTCGTTCGAGCAAATGGTCGACCTCAGCGCGGCGGTTCTTGTGCGAGAGGTCACGCAATACAGCGAACTCAACATCGCAACGCTGTCTGTCGAGGTTGAAGCCGCCCGCCAGCCGGCACATCGAAGTATGGTCGGCAAATGGTTCATCGACAGGACCCGCGGTTGGCTTCGCCTGCTCTCGCATACCGATGTCCGCACGCAACCGGCGGATGCCCTCATGGCATGCGCACTCTACAACGGCATAGCGATTCGACTGCTCTCCACCGGCGCGGACTCTCTAGCGATCGCCCAGGTTCGATCGGAATTCTGGCGGGCGCTTCAGCCGCATCCCCAGGTAGACCATCCGGGCGTCTCTTGAATTTGCACAAACGATCAAAAACTTGTTGACCGTCGTTCGAGGAGCGCCTAGGATTCATGCATCGGCGCATGTCTTTGCGCGCTGTCGTTCACCGGTCATCTATCACTTGAAATTGGTACAAACGAGCAGTTTTCGCTGAGTTCGACTCTCCGAACGAGAGCTGGCCTCGCGCTGACCTCATTACCTGACTCAATGGCTCGAAGATCGGATGGATATTGGGAACTGGCCAATCTTCAGGCCAGTTCACGTCGACTTCTCACCATAGGTTCGTACCATGACAATCAATTTGACCAATCGGGTCGCCATCGTTACCGGCGCTGGTGCAGGCCTTGGACGTGAACATGCGCTGTTGCTGGCGCGCCTGGGCGCCAAAGTCGTGGTCAATGATTTGGGCAGTGATGTCCATGGCAAGGGCGGCTCCGGATCGGCTGCTCAGAAGGTAGTGGAAGAGATCAAGGCGCTCGGGGGCGAAGCGATTGCCAACGGCGCGTCGGTCACTGACTTCGAAGCCGTTCGGAAAATGGTCGACGACACCGTCGAGCGCTGGGGCCGTGTCGACATTTTGGTCAACAATGCCGGCATCCTGCGCGACAAGACCTTCAGCAAGATGGAGCTGTCGGATTTCCGCGATGTGCTGGAAGTTCACCTGATGGGGGCCGTCAATTGCACTAAAGCCGTCTGGGATCTGATGCGTCAACAGAAATACGGGCGCATTGTCATGACGACTTCCTCGTCGGGTCTGTATGGCAATTTCGGTCAGGCGAACTACGGCGCGGCAAAGCTCGCGCTCGTCGGCCTCATGCAGACACTTGCGCTCGAAGGCGCAAAGTACGACATCCGCGTCAACTGCGTCGCGCCCACCGCCGGCACGCGCATGCTCGAGGGCCTCATGCCGCAGGCGATGCTCGACACCCTCTCGCCTGCCGCGGTCAGCCCGGCTATCGGGGTTCTCGTCGGCGAAGACGCACCCACGCGTATGATCCTTTGCGCCGGCGCTGGCAGCTTCGAAACCGCCAATATCACGCTGACACCGGGCATTTATCTCGGCATGGGTGACGATGTCACTCACCAACTCGCGCAACGCCTGCCGGAAATCGTTGATCGTCACGGTGAAACGGTCCCCGCGGCGGGCTCTGTTCAGGGCGATGTCGAACTCTCCAAGGCGGGCTTCAATATGCAGAACGCTGGAGCGGATCTTGTTCGCACATAAACGCTTTCACGGCGCTTATCCGCGCCTTGTCGCACTGCAATTGGGGGACCGGCGATGAACACACTGACTCTGGAAGCGTTCTCCGCGTTGGAGGGAAAGGAACTGGGCGTATCCGAATGGATACTGGTCAGCCAGGAGAGCATCAATGCCTTTGCTGACGCAACACGGGATTGGCAGTACATCCACGTGGACGAAAAGGCTGCCCGCAATGGCCCGTTCGGCGGGACGATCGCGCACGGGTTTCTGACCTTGTCGTTGTTATCGGCTATGTCCGCTGGGGTCATTCCCACGCTTGCGGGTACAACCTCGTCCGTGAACTACGGCTTCAACAGCCTGCGGTTCGTCAGCCCCGTGAGGAGCGGCGAACACGTCAGAGGCCGATTCGGTCTAAAAGCGATCACCCGTCGCAGCGAAAACAGCTATCAGCTGACTGTAAGCGTCTCCGTGGAAATCGAGCAGAAAGTAAAACCCGCACTCGTCGGCGAGTGGGTGATTATCGCCAACGTCTAAGCCGATTGCGGGGTCGACGGCCGCCTTGGGACAGCAGTCTCACGGCAACGGCATCGGCCGCGGCCCCGCATGAACTTCCATCATTGGACATCATGTCAAGCGATCTGATTCTCTCGCGTCGAGACCTCGATTTCATTCTGTTCGACTGGCTGCGTATCGATTCGCTCAGCCAGCGAGCCCTGTACGCGGGGCAGGACCGCTTCGATTACGAATCGGTTCTCGACGTCTACAGCAAGCTGGCTTCCGAACTTTTCGCGCCGCATAACAAGAAGAATGACCACGTCGAACCCTCGTTTGACGGCGAGCACGTCACCGTCAATGCCGAAGTTGGTGCGGCGCTGAAGGCTTTCGCTGAAGCCGGCCTCGTTTCGGCGGGTTTTCCGTCGGAGTGGAACGGCATGAGCCTGCCTTCCGTTGTCGAACGTGCGGGCATGGCCTATCTGATGGCCGCCAATCCCGGTACGGCCGGGTACGCGTTTCTGACGATCGCCAACGCCAATCTGCTCATGGCGTATGGAGATCGTCACAAAGTGGCGCCCTACATCCACGGCATGGCCGAGGGGCGATTCTTCGGTACGATGTGTCTCTCCGAGCCGCAAGCGGGCTCCAGCCTTGCCGATATCCGCACGAAGGCGGTCCCGCCCGCTGACGGTCGCTACCGGCTCTTCGGCAACAAGATGTGGATCTCCGGTGGCGATCATCAGATTTCGGAGAACATCATCCATCTCGTGCTGGCGAAGATCCCCGATGAAGACGGGAAACTACCGCCAGGCGTGCAAGGTATTTCGCTCTTCACCGTTCCGCGCCGTCTTCTCCATGCGGACGGCACGCTGGGCCAACGCAACGACGTCACCCTGGCCGGCATCAACCACAAAATGGGGTACCGGGGCACAGTCAACTGTCTCCTGAACTTCGGCGAAGGCCGTTATCAACCCGATGGCGAGGCAGGGGCGATCGGCGAGCTTGTGGGAGAACCGGGCCGTGGACTGGCCTATATGTTCCACATGATGAACGAGGCACGGATTTCCGTCGGCCTGGGCGCAGCAGCACTCGGCTATACAGGCTTTCTTCACGCGCTCGACTACGCCAAAACGCGCCTTCAGGGCCGTCTTCGCAGTGAACGCGATCCGGCCACGAAGCCAGTGGCGATCGTGCAGCATGCCGACGTCCGCCGGATGCTGCTTGCACAGAAGGCATACGCGTCCGGCGCGCTCGCGTTGTGCCTGTATGCGGCAAAACTGAGCGACGACATCCATTCGCTGGACGATGCCAAGGCCCGTGAAGATGCGCAGTTGCTGTTGGATCTGCTCACGCCGATCGTGAAAAGCTGGTCCTCCGAATGGGGCTTGGTCGCCAACGACCTCGCAATCCAGGTCCATGGCGGTTACGGCTACACGCGCGAATACAACGTCGAACAGTTCTATCGCGATAACCGCCTCAACCCTATTCACGAGGGCACCTTCGGCGTCCAGGCGCTCGACCTGCTCGGGCGAAAAACACAGATTCGCGATGGCGCTGCCGTCCGTCTGCTCGAAGCACGCGTACTCGAGACGATCGCCGCTGCCGCGTCAACGGCATCGCTTAAAGCACACGCCGAAAAGCTGCGAGCAACATGGAATCGGCTTGGTGAAGTCACCGAGAAGCTTAATCGCCTCGAAGACATCGACCTGAAGTTGGCGAATGCCGCGCCTTATCTCGAAGCATATGGCCACGTCGTAGTCGGATGGCTTTTACTCGACCAGGCTATCGTCGCCGAACAACTTATGGACGACACCCCCAACAGTGACTTTTATCGCGGAAAGCTTGCCAGTTGCGGCTACCACTTTGGCTGGGAGATACCAAAGGTCGAATCTTGGCTTGCCGTCCTCGATCCCGTGGAAACGACACCGCTCGCCATGGCAATCGAATGGTTCTGACGCGAAAGCAGATACGGTTTGTGCCTGCCAGGACGGTCCTGATCCCCGGCCGCTACAGGTAGAAGACGTTCCTTCCCATCTACAGATACGATACACCGAGTGGAGCTCCAGCATGAGAGCAGTGCAGCAGCTGTTTGATTTGACCGGTAAGACAGCGTTAGTGACGGGTGGATCGCGCGGCCTAGGGCTTCAAATTGCCGAAGCGCTCGGGGAGCAAGGCGCACGGGTTGTCGTGACGTCACGCAAACAAGCAGACCTCGACGAAGCGGTGGCACATCTCACGGAGAAGGGCATTCACGCCAGCTCGATCTCCTCGAATCTGAGCGATGAGGCATCGATTACGCCGCTGGTCGATGACGTGCTCGCACAACTCGGGCACGTCGACGTTCTGGTCAACAACGCCGGCGCCACCTGGAATGCCCCGGCGCAAGACTATCCTCCCGAGGCGTGGGACAAGGTGATGAACCTCAACCTGCGCAGCGTCTTTCTGCTGTCCAAGGAGATCGGAAAGCGCACGATGATTCCCCGAAAGTATGGACGCGTCATCAACGTCGCCTCCATTACCGGTTTTGGCGGCAATGCACCGGGGACAATGCAAACGCTTGCCTATAACACGTCGAAGGGTGCGCTGATCAACTTCACCCGCACGTTGGCAGGCGAATGGGGCCAATATGGCATCACCGTCAATGCACTGGCGCCTGGCTTTTTTCCCACCAAGCTCACCCACGCCTTTCTCGAAGATAGCGAGCACGGTTCACTGCTGGCGCGCGCGCCGCTCCAGCGGCTCGGCGATGAAGAAGACCTGAAGGGTGCGACCGCCCTCTTTGCGTCGGATGCCGGCAAGCACATTACCGGCCAAGTGCTGGCGATCGACGGCGGCGTCTCCGCCATTATCTGAGCCCGGCATCAATGACCCGACGCACCGCATCGCCTCAGTAACGGCCAGCCAAGCTGCGTAGGTTTCGTGCTGCATACCGACCTCACCGGTGCCCCAAAATGACAATCAGGTTCAAGCTTCGCTTCGTTGTTCTGGCGACCCTGCTCACCGTCCCTCTCGCGCTAGGCATCACGACATTCGGATTTAACGCGGTCAAGGACGCACACGCCGATGCGCACCGCCGGGAGCTGCAAATCCGGGCGCTTATGGATATCAAGGCCAGCATATTATCGACGGCTGCGCTGGACGCGCAGTCCGACCAGGCAAACGAAATCATCAAAATCGCGGAAAAGAACCTTGCCGCGAACGAGGAAGGTATTTCTGTGCTATTCGATTCCGCGGACCAGCGGCAACGATGGACATCACTTCGTGAGCTTTGGGACAAATATGACCGAACGTTGCGCGCGTTGCACTCGTCGTCAATCCAGGGTGAGGACGGGGCCCGCGTTCAGGCCGCGCAGCTTCGTCATGAAGTGTTCGGCTCGATGTACGAAGTGCTCGAGGCAATGCTTGTCACTGCGAAAACGCGCAGCGACGATGCGACGGAGCACGCGAATCGAGCAGGCAGCCTCGCTATCTGGACCGTTGCTTCAATCGTCCTATCGATGACCGTTGTTATCGTACCGTGGATCCTCGCCCTATCCCGCTCGATTCAACTGCCGCTTGGTCAGTTTCAACAGGCACTGCAGAATTCGAGCGACCACCGCGACTTGACCGTGCGAGTTCCAGTCATGGGAAACGACGAAATCAGCCTGACGGCGAGCGCGTTTAACGCGTTGATGGATCGTATCGCCGAGGCAATGTTAGTGGTGTCCGCAACGGTGGAATCTTTAAGCTCGGTTTCGGGCAAGCTCTCCGTTGGGAGTATGGATCTGTCAGCACGCACAGAATCACAGGCGGCATCGCTGCAGGAAACCGCCGCCAGCATGGAAGAGTTGACCGGCACCGTGCGCCACAATGCAGAAAATGCGGGGTACGCTGTCGAACTTTCCGCCAAAGCAGTGGATACGGCGACTCGTGGCACCTGCGTCGTCTCAAACGTGGTCGGCACAATGACTGAGATCAACGCCGGGTCGTCCAAAATTTCGGAAATCATTCGGATCATCGAAGGGATTGCGTTTCAGACCAATATTCTTGCGTTGAATGCAGCAGTGGAAGCCGCGCGCGCCGGCGAGCAGGGGCGTGGCTTCGCGGTGGTGGCCGGAGAGGTTCGCGCGCTCGCGCAGCATTCAGCTAGCGCGTCGAAGCAGATCGCGGAGTTGATCGATGCGTCTGTCAGCCAGGTCAGTGCGGGCGCCGAGTTGGCCAGCGGTGCCGGTGTAACGATGCAGGAACTCAGCGTTTCAATATCTCACGTGACCGAGATCATGCACGAGATCGCCGCCGCTTCCAGCGAGCAGAGCCGCGGCATCGATCAGATTGGGCAAGCGGTCGCACAGATGGACAGAATGACCCAGCAAAATGCCGCGCTGGTCGAGGAGTCTACAGCCTCCGCGCGATTGCTCGAGGATCAAGCCAGAAAACTGTACGAAGCCATCGGCGTCTTCAAGCTTCACGACGCGGCGCAGTTGATTTAGACATCCAACATCGGTGAGCCATCAGGAGCCACGCCATGAGCATCAGCAGTATCGGTAGCAGCGCATTGATCAATATCACGATCGCGGATAGCGTAGCCCATGTGCGCCTGAACCGCCCTGAAAAGATGAATGCGCTGAACCCCGCCATGTTTGACGCAATCATCGCGGCAGGTCAACAGCTTGCGAAGGCCGCCGATCTGCGCGCGATCGTGCTTTCGGGAAATGGCAAAGCCTTCTGTGCAGGCCTCGACCTGGAGAGCATGGCCGCACTCGCACAAGCGAGCGGCAAAACGCCGCTAGTTGAACGAACGCGCGGCGTCAGCAACGATTTCCAGTACCTGTGTACGCTATGGCGCGAACTGCCCGTGCCCGTTATCGCCGCGGTACGCGGCGTGGCGTTCGGCGCAGGGCTGCAACTCGCGCTGGGTGCCGATTTGCGTTATGTGGCGCCCGACGCGCGCCTTTCAATGATGGAAACGAAATGGGGCATCGTCCCGGATATGGGCGGCATGGTGCTCACGCGCGATCTGATCCGCGACGACCGGTTACGCGAACTGATCTATACCGCACGAATCGTCGGGGGTGCGGAAGCCGTCGAACTGGGGCTCGCCACGCGCGTGACCGATGATCCGCTTACCCTCGCCTACACGACTGCACGCGAAATCGCGCAGAAGAGTCCCGACGCGATTCGCGCCGTGAAGCGCCTGATGCGGGTTGCCTCGCGCGGCGATGCGGCAGCGACGCTGCAAGCCGAATCCGTCGAGCAGCAGATGCTGATCGGAGGCGCGAACCAGCGCGAAGCGGTGGCGGCTAACCTGGAAAAGCGCGCGCCCCGCTTCGTGGCTGCGGCGGCGGGCGCGCAAGAATGATGCGGAACAGGCCGCGCGGTTCGTCCTGCGGTACCCGGGAGCCACCGCCGACTCAATGCACATTTGCCTCGCCGCTCGCCCTACCCGTATCCCGCGCCGCAACGCTTCGCTCCACCAAGATCTCCACGCCGCCCGGCTCAAGTTCGAGGCTACCTCCCCCAAAGCGCCGATTCGTCAACGCACTCGTATAGTCGCCGATCGGCAGCGAAGCTTGCCTCGCTTGCTTGCCCAGATTCAGCACGAACGTGACTCGCCTATCGCTTGCGCGTCTCGTCGCCACTTCCACGCCGTCAGGAAGTTCAAAGTCACAATCGATACCTGCATCGCGGACGATGCGACGCATGAGCACGCGACTCGCCGCTTCGTCGAGAACGGTACCGATGTAATAAACGATACCCTGACCGTACGCATTTCGCGTCGCCGCCGCACTGCCCGCGAAGTACTCGCTCGCATAGGTGACGATACTGTCCGCCGTCACAGGCGTAAGGATGTCGCACCATTGACTACTCGATAGGACTTCGCCACTGTCGAGCGTCAGAGTCTGCGCATCCTTGCCGACGGGATCGTATTCTTCGACATACGCACCAGCAAGTTCCGTCAACAGATTCGGCAGACGATCCGGCAAACAGACGTTGTTCATGTTCTTGACGCCGGACCGCGTCGTTAGCACGAGTCGTCCGCCATTCTCTACATACTGCTTCAGCTTCGCGGCCATCTCGTCATCTATCAGGTACAGCATCGGCGCGATCACCAGTTTGTAACCGTCCAACGGCTCCTTCCAATTGATGACGTCGGCGCCCACCCCCAAGCGTAGCAAAGCGGAATGAAGACGCTTGAAGTTGCCGAGATAGTCAAACCCGTCGGCCTGCGGTTGAATCTGGAATGCATTGAGTTGTTCATGCGAAAAGAGCATCGCCACGTCATGCTCGAGCTCCGTGCCGTCCAGCAGCGGCGCAAGCCGTTTCATCTCGCTGCTGAACTGGACGAACTCGTTGAACCGGCGGCCCGGCTGCCCATGATGATCGAGCAGACCGTGCCAGAATTGCTCAGCGCCGACACGGGCCGAACGCCAGCGGAATTGCACAATCGTGTCGGCGCCGCGCGACACGCTCTGCCACGCATACGCGCGGATCATGCCCGGAAACGGCGTACGCGACATCGGATACCAGCAACCCGGTGTTCCGCTCAGTTGCTCCATCACCCAGAAATTACGGCGCTTGACGCCCCGCGTCAGATCGAGCGTCAGCGCACCGTGATACATCCTCGATTTCGAATCATCGAGAAAATCGGTAGCCGGATAGTAGTCGACAGACGCGAAGTCCATGCTGTCGAACATGTCGTAATAGTCGGCGGTGGTCGGGTAACCCCACAGGTTGTGCGTGATGAACTTGCCCGGGCTGTGCTTCCGGATCAACGCCGCTTGAAAGCGGTTGAAGTCCGCCACCGCATCCGACGAAAAGCGCCGGAAATCGAGCAGGAACGAAGGATTCAGATAAGGCGAGCCGCCCAGCGGCGTCTTCACCTGATTCCAATCGCTATATTCCCCGCTCCAGACCACCGTGCCCCATTCACGATTGAGCTTTTCCAGCGAACCGTACTTGTTCTGCAACCAGCCACGGAACGACCGTGTGCAGTACTCGCAGTGACAGTCGTTCGCGGCGAGTTCGTTGTCGGTCTGCCAACCAATGACGGCCGGATGAGACGCATACCGCCGCGTCATCTGTTCGATGATGCGTTCGCCGAACGTGCGCAGCGAAGGGCTGTTGTAGCAGCGGTGCAGCCGCACGCCCGCGAAGACCGCATTGCCCTTGTTGTCGACGGGAAGCACATCAGGGTAGCGATGCGTAAGCCAGACAGGCGGCGTTGCAGTCGGTGTGCCGAGCACGATGTCAATATCGTGCCGCGCCAGCAAATCAATGGCTTGGTCGAGCCACGCGAAATCGAACTGGCCCTCGACGGGCTCGAGCCGCGACCATGCAAATTCGGCCAGGCGAACAATGCCGATTCCCGCATCGCGCATCTGCCGGGCATCTTGCTCCCACAGCGAAACGTCCCAGTGCTCGGGATAGTAGTCGACACCTACCTTCATGGAGAGATTCCTTTATCAATATGAGGGATGCACTGCGCCCTGCGAGGCCGCGCTCGCATCCGGTCGATGATGGGCAAGCGTTCAGCCTTTCGTTGCGCCGAACGTCAGGCCGGCGATGAAGTGCTTTTGCATCGCGAAGAAAATGACGACGGACGGCAGCGCCGCGAGGAGCGAACCTGCCGATACGAGGTTCCACGCGGTCGTCCACTGTCCCTTCAGCGCGGCCACGCCAACGGTGATGGGCGCTGCATCGTCGCCTTGCGTCAAGCAAAGCGCCCAAAAGTAATCGTTCCAAACGAACGTGAAGACGAGAATGGCGAGCGCGGCCAATGCCGGCGCGATCAGCGGCAGGATGATCCGGCAGAACAACTGCCATTCGCTGGCGCCCTCGATGCGCGCCGCTTCGATGAGTTCGTAAGGCAGTTCCTTGATGAAATTGCGAAGGAACAACGTGCAAAACCCGGTCTGGAACGAGATGTGAAAGAGGATCAGCCCTTCAACCGTGTTGAACAGCCCGAGATGAAGTGTCAGTTGGCGGACAGGAATCATCAGCACCTGGATCGGCACGAAATTGCCGGCGACGAACACGCCCAAGATGCCGTTGTTGCCCTTGAACGGGTATGTGGCAAGCGCAAAGCCCGCCATTGCAGCGAGCGCGATCGATCCGATCACGGAAGGCACGGTAATGAGGCAGCTATTCAGGAAATAGTGAAGCATCGGAGAACTGACCAGAACCGTGCGGTAGTTCTCCAAGAGCGCCAGCCGCTCGGGCCAGCCCCAGTAGTTGCCGCGCATGAGCTCGTCCGTCGATCTCATGGACGTAATAAAAACGGCAATCAACGGAAGCAACCAGATCACGAGGGCGAGCGGCAGCGAAGCTTTATAGACGCCACGGCCCATCGGGCTCCAACGGTGTACCGGAGTGGGATACATAGGTTCGTCCTCTGTTATCGGTCAGTGCGCAGGAGCCGGCGCAACTGATACACGATGAACACCAGCATGATCAGGAACAGCACGACCGCGATCGCAGCCGAATAGCCGTACCTGAAGTACTTGATGGCCTGGTCGTACATGAAATAGGCCAATACGGTGGAACTATCGAATGGGCCTCCGCCTGTCATCACGGCAATCAAGTCGAAGCTACGAAGTGCACCGATGATCGTCAGCACGACCGACATGAACGTCGCAGGCCGCAATTGCGGAAGCACGACATGCCAAAGCAGCGCCCAGCCAGTCGCGCCTTCCATGCGGCCCGCTTCGATAACCTCCGGGTTGATACCCGTAAGATTCGTGAGATAGAGCAGCATGCAAAACGGGATTTGCGGCCACAGCGCGGCGGCGATCACACCGAATGTGGCGTAATGCTCATCGCCCAACACAGGACTCCCATGCCCCACGATCACCTTCAACAAGCCGAATGCCGGATCGTAGAACCAGCTGAATACCAGACCGACCACCACGCCCGACAGCACGAACGGCGAAAAGAACAGTGACTTGACCAATCGCATGCCGCGCACGCTTTGGTTCAAATAGAGCGCGAAGGCCAACCCGATCGGCGGAGCCAGCAAGAACAGCACGAGCCACAAAAGATTGTTCTTCAGTGCGACGTAAAAGGTATCCGTATGGATCAGCTCGTTGTAGTTCGCGAGCCCGACGAATACCTTGTCGCTCATGCCGTCCCAACTATAAAAACTCAACGCGATGCTGCTTAGAATCGGATAGATCACGTAGACGCAAAACATCACGCAAGCGGGCAGAAGAAACAGCAACGCTGCACGCTTGCGCTGTTGCGCAAGGGGCGCCGATACCCGAACACCTCGCGAGCGGCTGGTCGGGCTGGCAGAATCTGAGGGTGAGCCCGCGCTCACCGATGTTCTCGTTTCGGCTGTGGTCATCGGAACCCTCGCGTAGTCAGGACTTGTGATAAATGCGCTTGCGCGTCTTTTCGAGGTCGCTGAGGATGGCGTCGAGCTTCGAGGGATCGCTGATGAACCGCTGCATCCCCTTCATGCCTTCGTCGGCCATCTCTTTCGTCATGTCGCGATCGTAAAACTGCGCGACACCCCCCGTCGTGTGCGACAGGATCTGGAAGCCAATTTTGGCGATCGGATCGTCAGGCATCGCAGCTTTGTTGTTCGCCGGCAAGGTACCGACGCCTTTGGCCAACGCTGCATCGTTGTCGGGCTGCCCGATGAAGGCGAGGAATTTGCCGGCATCTGCCTTGTTGTTGGCTCGCACGGGGATGTTGAGACATTCGGCGGATCCGTCCTCGGCCGCGGTTACCTTCGGGTCGACCGTGGGGAACTTGAAGAATCCCGTCTGCGCCTTTGTCGCCGGAGGCAGGCCCGGCGAAAGGAACGTGCCCATGAGCATCATGGCGGCCTGCCCTTGAATATAGAGCGGCTGAACAGAATCGAGGCTGTAGGAAAGCGGATTGTCGATAAAGTACTTATTGTCGATCAGCGTCTTCCAGGCCAGATACACGTTCTTCACACGCGCGTCGGTATAGGGAATCTCGCCGTTCATGAGCGACATGTGGAAGGCGTAGCCATTCATTCGCAGATCGAGGTAGTCGAACCACGCGGCAAGGGTCCACGAATCGCGGCCGCCCACCGCAATCGGCGCGATGCCGGCGGCCTTGAGCTTCTTGCAATCGTCGAGAAACTCTTGCCAGGTCGTCGGCTCTTTTGTGATGCCCGCTTTCTCGAATAGATCCTTCCGGTAGTACACGCCCCAGGCGAAGTACTGCGTCGGCATCGCGTACTGCTTGCCGTTGTATGAGGATGGTGCCTTCAGTGAAGCGAACTGATCATCCCAGCCGTTCTTGCGCCAGTCGGCCGATAGATCCTCGAGCAAGCCGCGCTTCGCGTAGTAGGCCATGCGCTCCCCTTCGTGCCAATTCACGACGTCCGGAGCCACCGACGTGAGCCATGCCGGCAATTGCACCTTGTACGTTTCCTCTTCGACGAACGCCACTTTCGTCGTGACGCCCGGATTGGCCTGCTCGAACTGCTTGATCAGGTTCTCCCATACCGCGCGCGTCTCGGCGCCCTTGAAAGCGATGTTTAACCGCAGCGTTCCTGCACTCGCCGCCGTGGCGACGGAAAGTGCGGCACTGAGCACTGAGAGCGCGATGATTCGTTTCATGGATGTCTCCGTATGTCGTTTTTAATGAAGCTTCGGTACCGCACTGCCGTCCGCCACGAACAAGTGGCAAGCGCTGGAATTGAATTGCACCTTGACGTGCGCGCCGGGTCGGTAAGCCGCGTCGCCAAGTTGCTTGGCGACAATCGTGGTGCCGGTAAGATCGTCCAGGTGGAGATAGCTGTGCTCGCCCAGGCGCTCGACGAGAGCGATCTTGCGGCAGAGCGTTTGCATGCCGGGGTTCACGCCATCGGCTCCGTGCGTGCCGGCATCGGTCACGCGATCGAAATGCTCTGGCCGAATCCCCAGCTGCACGGTCTGGCCGACATCCAGTGACGCGCCGTTGGCATCGACCCGCACAAGATCGTCCGACCTGTCGAGTTTCACGACCACCTCTTCGTCATTCGAGGACTGAACCATCGCCCCGATGAAATTCATTTTGGGGCTGCCAATGAACTCCGCCACGAAGCGGCTGTTCGGACGATGATAGAGATCGAGCGGCGAACCGATTTGCGCAATGCTTCCGTGACGTTCGGCTTCCGCGCCCGCGCGTAACAGTACGATCTTGTCGCCGAGTGTCATCGCTTCAACCTGGTCATGCGTCACATACACCGTACTGGCCTGGGCGAACTGCCGATGAAGCCTGGCAATTTCGATTCGAGTCTGGCTCCGCAGCATGGCGTCGAGATTCGATAGCGGTTCGTCGAACAAGAACACGCCGGGCTCTCGCACGATCGCACGCCCAATTGCCACGCGCTGCCGCTGCCCGCCAGACAACGCCGACGGCTTTCGTTTCAGCAGCGCATCGAGCTGCAACGTCTTCGCCGCCGTTTGAACCCGCTGAGCGATCTCATGGGTGGGCAGTCCCGACAGCTTCAGGCCGAACCCCATGTTTTGCTCAACCGTCATATGCGGGAACAACGCATAGCTCTGAAAGACCATCGCTACGCCCCGCTTGGCCGGAGGCACTTCGTTAACGAGGCGCCCGCCGATTTGCACGTCGCCCGAGGTCGCATCTTCAAGGCCGGCGATGATTCGAAGCAGCGTGGACTTCCCGCATCCCGAGGGCCCCAGGAATACGCAGAACTCGTTCTTCCCGATATCCAGGTCGATTCCGCGTAGCACTGGCGCGTGGTCGCCGTATGCCTTCGTCACGCCTTTCAAGGTGATCGCAGCCATGTCCGAATCGTCTCCATCCAGCTTGATTTAACGTTACATCAACCGACTCTAAAAAAAGGCCGCGGGGCCTGTCGGAGTGTCATCCAGCTACTGTTTCGACGGACTCTACGCCGGATTTTTTGTCGACGCAATAGGTTTTCTTCCGATGACGAGTTGACAAGCGCTCCCCGCGCCTATTGAATGTTGCGTCACGATCCATTCATGCTCGATATCTCCACTCCACTCTGTCATGAGCAGCAAACATTTCGCCCCGGCCGTCACCATTAGAGAGGTTGCGGAAGAAGCCGGCGTATCCGTCATGACGGTCTCGAACGTGCTGCGGGGCCGGGGGCGTGTGGGTGAAGAAACGCGCCGGCGTGTGCTCGCTGCCGTGGAGCGACAAGGCTATCGGCCCAACTTGACGGCACGCGCACTCGTCGAGCGCAAAGCGCCGACGCTTGCGTTGATGCTCAGTTGCATCACGAACCCGTTCTATCCTGAATTCACGCTCGCTGCGAATCTGTCGGCGCTTAAGCATGAGCGTCATCTGCTGGTGTGCAACACCGATCACGAGGCGGACCGCGGCACATCGTTTCTGCAGCAAGTAGCCGGCTCGCTTTCCGATGGCGTGCTGGTGGCGAACTATGGGGATTTGCCGATCGAGGATCTACGGGCGCTCGAGCAGCGCGGCATTCCGGTCGTCATCTCCGTATGGGAACGGCCGGACGAACCACCCGGCATTGCCTGCGTGACGTTCGATGCCAAGGGCGCGGCGAAACTGGCCGTCGGGCATCTCATCGAACTCGGGCATCGGCGAATCGGCGCCATCATCGGCAGTCCGAAGCAAGGTATCCATGGTGCGCGCTTCGCCGGATATCAGGAAGTCATGCGCGAGGCCAAGATCCGTCGGGTAGCCGCTGACGAACGGTTCACCGAAGACTCCTATGAAGGCGGGTACCGTGCCGCTACGGAGTTGCTATCGTCACGCCCCGATCTGACGGCCTTGTTCGTTTCCAATGACCTTCCGGCGCTCGGGGTGCTGAATGCGGCTTCGGACCTCGGCTACGCCGTGCCTCAGGACCTGTCGGTCGTCAGCATTACCAACATCGTTCCGGCCAGCCAATCGCGGCCGGGACTGACCACAGTAGCCATTCCTACGGCTGAACTGGCAGAGAAAGGAATCGATCTCCTGATTGCGCTCATGAACGGCGAGGCCACGGACAAAACGGTCATCCATACCTCGCCGCCCGAGCTCGTCATTCGCGGCTCTACGGCTCCTCCGGCACGTTCGTAAGCAGTGGCTGGCAGCGGGATCACGAACGCCCGCCACACGACAAGTCTCACGTTACGGTTCTCAAATTCTCACGGGACACTTCCCACCGCCCGCAGAGGCTTGTCCGGTCGGGCGGGAAATCTCAGCTCATGGGTACTGCTACACTACTTACTGCATCGCCTCGCTCGATACGACGTTGCCGGGATTGCCGATTTTGAACACGGCCACTGCATTCTTGAGCCCGCCCGCCTGTTCCTCGAGCGATTGCGCAGCGGCGGCGGCCTCTTCAACGAGTGATGCGTTCTGTTGCGTCACCGCGTCCATCTGCATGATGGCCTGATTCACCTGCTCGATACCGCGACTTTGTTCTTCGGAAGCCGCTGCGATTTCGCCGACGATATCCGAAACCTGCTTGATAGCTCGCTTCACCTCGTCCATGGTCATTCCAACCTGCGCAGCCTGCTGCGCCCCACTGTGGATGATTGCCACCGACGACCCAATCAGCTCCTTGATCTCCTTAGCCGCCCCAGCGGAGCGCTGAGCAAGACTACGAACTTCGCTGGCTACGACTGCAAAGCCGCGGCCCTGCTCTCCCGCGCGAGCCGCTTCCACCGCCGCGTTGAGTGCGAGGATGTTCGTCTGGAATGCGATGCCTTCAATGACGCCGGTGATCTCGGAGATCTTGGCGGAGCTGCCGCTGATCTGCCCGATCGTTTGAACCATTCCCTGCATCGCGTCGTTGCCGGCGTCGGCCATTTCCGATGTGCGAGTCGCCAGCGCGTTAGCCTGCCGCGCATTGTCGGCATTCTGCTTCACGGTTTCAGTCAGCTGGGTCATGCTGGACGCGGTTTGTTCGAGCGACGCAGCTTGCTCTTCAGTGCGGGCTGACAAATCGGTATTTCCGCCTGCGATTTCGCTGGAGCCGATCGTTATGTTGTCCGTGCAACCGTGGATCTGACGAATAGACGTCGTCAACTGGTCGCGCATCTTGCTCATTGAATAAACTAAGCTCCTCGTGTCCCCGTTGTTGACGTTGATGGGAACCGTGAGGTCGCCGCCGGCAATCTGCTCGGCCACACGTACTGCGTACCGCGGTTCGCCGCCCAACTGCTTGAGGATCAATTTGGCGAGCAAAAGGGCGATAGTCAGATTTATCAACGTTGTTCCCGCCAAAAGGGCGATGACCTTATAGCGTGCGGTGTCGTAAATGGTATCGCCACGCTTGCTCGCCTCCTCTCCACCACGCACATTGAGATCGACGATATTCTGCAAATCATCGCCGGCCTGATCATAGAGTTTCTGCGAGGCCCCGCGAATGAGATCTCTCGCTTCGGTGTTCTTGTTCTGACGCGACAGTTCCAGCACCTTTTGGTGCCGCACCATGTAGTCGTCCCACTCGGCCTTGAATTTGTCGTAGCGGCGCTGCTCGTCGGGAGATGAAATCAGTTTGGCATACGCCGAGCGGTTTTTCTCGAAATCGGCCAATACGTCGTGCATATCCTTTTCGTACTTGGCCATTTCGCCGTCGTCGCTAGACAGGATGTGCTGAAGCTCTGCGATGCGAAAATCGGAGACGTTCGTATTGAGTGCCGAAGAAAGGCGGACGCTCGGCATCCAGTTGACTTCCATCTCGGTCGAAATTTGATTGACGACGTCCAATTGCAAGATCGCGAAGGCACCCAAGCCGATCGTCAATAGAATGCCAGCGACGAACGAGACAAGGAGCTGTGCTGAAATGTTGAGGCGGAGGAAACGTTGCACCATGGGGTTCTTCGCGCGGAATTCGTTTGAAAAGGTGGGCCGATTGATTCGTGGCCCACAAATGCACGCTGAGCCACCACTGGGATCTGTAATCTGATTGACGGCTGCCGTAAGGTTCAATTTAGGTAAGGATTTCCTGAAAGTGGTGTAGGCGATACGGACGCGGCTCTTGGGAGCGGCCGTACTACGAGCACCGGCTTGCGCCTCGCGCATTTTTCAGGTTGGCTTCCAGCGGCGCCTCGACATGCGGTTTGTGGATGTCGACGATTTCGCGAAAGCAATTTCCTCCCTCTCAAAAACAAAATTTCGTTCGAGAACGGGCGATTCCAGTCCTCGTACAGTGTAGTCGGTGAGCCGCTCTGGTCTGTGCTATATGAAGGTCCGCTTGCCGACGAGGACTCGCTGTTCGAAGCAGAGAGCCAGGCCGCGGACGTTGCCTACGAGCACAGCCTGAAGATCGCCCCAGATGACTTTGTCGTGAATGTTTCGGCGCAAGTTGTGGAAGACGTACCAGCGAACATCCCGCGAGCGTTGCTTCCGGAATTCATCACCGAGATAATTCTGAGCCAGTCGCCTCAGATCGGAAAGATTCGGAATCTGAGGGTCTTGTAGTCATCGCAGATCGATGCGCATATTGGACGGCCACAGTGAAGCAGCTTTGCCCATCTGCGCCGTACAGAAGGTGCCGTTCCGATGCAGAAAAGGCCGCGTCACGCAAGCATGACGCGGCAAGGCCTCTGGATCCGGGGAGGAATCCAGCGACTGAGAGTCGGACGAACGGTGACCGTGAGCGCTTCGCCATGAAAGCGCAAGGTAACGAGACCAGCTTAGTGTACGTTGCAGACCGGCCATCACCCTAGGGGCATTGGCGTCAGACTTTCCTGAAAATCCCGTCAGCGTTCGGTGCACTTGCAACCTCCTGATACCCGAGAATCGCCGCGAGGTCGGCAATGAACCGTTCGGCTTCATTTTCCCCTCGTACAGTTCACTATGGGTTGGTTAATGCCTGCTTTCTGAATTTTAATCAGGCCCCGCGCATCGTAACACCGCCCCACTGCAGTTAAACTACTGAAAAAGCAATGTTGCGTACGACGATCGTGATGACACAAAAACTAAAACCGGATCTCGCCTTTTCTTCGAGCATTCCCATTCCGGAAAGACTGCGAACGCTAGTGGCTACCGTGAATAATGGCGCGCTCGATCCGTCCGAACTCGGCCGTGATTTCGTCCTCCGTTTCGATGCTCCCGCAAACAAGGCTGCGTGGTTTGCTCGCCCCTGTACGCCGTCGGCCCTGTATGCCGCCGAACAATTGGCGGAATTCGGACATAGCGGCGACGGTTCGATCT
>NZ_JBQCDN010000156.1:0-3048 GCF_051961175.1 Trinickia sp.
TCGCGTGGTTGATGACTTCCATGACCGTCATCTTGCGTTCGCGCCGGAACGTCTCGCGAATCCGGTCGAAGATCACGACCGATTCGTTCACCGAGTAGCCCAGCACGGCCAGCACCGCCGCCAGCACTGAGAGCGAGAACTCCCACTGGAAGAATGCGAAGAAGCCGAGAATGATCACGACGTCATGCAAGTTCGCGATGATGCCGGCCACCGCGTATTTCCACTCGAAGCGGAACGACAGATAGATGACGATGCCGATCACGACGCAGGCGAGTGCAAGCAAGCCGTTGGTGGCCAACTCTTTGCCCACCTGCGGCCCGACGAACTCGACGCGCTGCAACTGCGCTTGCGCGTCTTGCGTCTTCAGGCCCGACATCACCTGCTCGCTTTGCTGCGACGAGGAGAGCCCTTGCTTCAGCGGCAGGCGGATCATGACGTCGCGCGACGTACCGAACGTCTGCACTTGCGCGTCGCCATAGCCGAGCGTATCGAGCGTCTTGCGCAACGGATCGAGCTGAACGGCTTGCGGGTACTGCACTTCGATGACGGTGCCGCCCGTGAATTCCACCGACAGATGCAGCCCGCGATGGATCAAGAAGAACACCGCCGCGAAGAACGTCAGGAACGAGATCGCGTTGAAGATCAACGCCCGTTGCATGAACGGGATGTCTTTGCGGATGCGGAAAAATTCCATGGTCTGTCTCCGGGTTCTCGCGAACCGATTAACGGGGTGCGCCCGGTTTGCGCGGCGCGGCGCCTTCGCGCGCGCGATTGCGCAGGACCGGCTTCGCACCGCCGCGGCCGGCGTTGGCCTTCGGCTGCGCGGCGATAGCCTTCGTCGCGCGCATCGTGTCGGTGCTTTGATCGGCCTCGCTGCCTACTTGCGGATAAGCCGCGCCCTCGGCCGCGGCCGGACGCCAGACTTGGCCGATGGCGAGTGTCTTGAGCCGCTTCTTGCCGCCGTACCATGCATTGACGATCCCGCGCGAGAAGAACACGGCGGAGAACATCGACGTCAGGATGCCGATACAGTGGACGATCGCGAAGCCCCGGACGGGGCCCGAACCGAAGGCGAGCAGCGCCAGACCGGCGATCAGCGTGGTGACGTTCGAGTCGAGAATCGTCGCCCAGGCGTGCGCATAGCCATTCTGGATCGCCAACTGCGGCGGGGCGCCGTGGCGCAGTTCTTCACGCACGCGCTCGTTGATCAGCACGTTCGAATCGATTGCCATCCCGAGTGCGAGCGCGATAGCGGCGATACCGGGCAAAGTGAGCGTGGCTTGCAGCATCGACAGCACGGCGATGAGCAGCAGCAGGTTGACCGACAGGCCGATGACCGAGACAACGCCGAACAGCAGGTAGTAGGCGATCATGAACACGGTGATCGCGGCGAAGCCGTAGATAACCGAATCGAAACCCTTCTTGATGTTGTCGGCACCGAGGCTCGGGCCGATCGTGCGCTCTTCGATGATATCCATCGGCGCGGCCAGCGAGCCGGCGCGCAGCAGCAGCGCGAGATCGGAAGCGGCTTGCGGCGTGGGCTGGCCCGTGATCTGGAAGCGATCGCCGAGTTCCGACTGGATCGTCGCCACCGTCAGCACTTGCCCCTTGCCCTTTTCGAACAGCACCATCGCCATCGGCTTGCCGATGTTGTCGCGCGAGACGCTGGCCACCGCGCGGCCCGCCGACGAATTCAAGCGGATATTGACGGACGGACGCTGGTGTTCGTCGAAACCGGCCGATGCATCGATGATGCTGTCGCCCGTGAAGATCACCTGCTTGCGCAGCAGCACCGGCGCCTGCGCACCTTCGGTGAACAGTTCGTCGCCGGGGGGCACGGCTTCGCCCGGCGTCGGATGCGTGTTGACCGGATCGGCGAGACGCGCTTCGAGCGTGGCGGTACGGCCGATGATTTCCTTCGCTTTGGCCGTGTCTTGCACGCCCGGCAGCTCGACGACGATGCGATCGGGGCCTTGCTGCTGGATGACGGGCTCGGTCACGCCGAGTTCGTTCACGCGATTGTGCAGTGTCTGGATGTTCTGCTTGACCGCCGCTTCCTCGACCGCGTTCAGCTGCGCGGGCGCGAATGTGCCGACGACTTGCACGCCGCCGGCCGCCGCGGGCTGCGTCGCCCATTGCAGTTCGGTGACGTTGCGCGTGAGCTGCGTGCGGGCCTGGTCGGCCGTGGCTTGATCGGCGAAATCGATGACGACCGATTGGCCGACGCGATTGACGCCGCCTTCGCGGATCTGGTTGTCGCGCAGGAACGTGCGGGCGTCCGATGCGTCGGAGTCGAGGCGCTTGTTCAGCGCGCCGGCCATGTCGATCTGCATCAGGAAGTGGACGCCGCCGCGCAAATCGAGGCCGAGGTACATCGGCAGCGCGTGCAGGGCCGTGAGCCAGCGCGGCGACGCGCTTTGCAAATTGAGCGCGACGACGAATTGCGGATCGTTCGGATCCGGGTTCAGCGCCTTTTGCAGGACATCCTTCACGTGCAGCTGCGTATCGGTGTCCTTCAGCCTGACGCGGATGTTGGCGTTGGTTGCGGCGTTGTCGAACGTGACTTCGTCAGGCTTGATCTGATTCGCGGCAAGCGCGGATTCGACTTGCGAGAGCGTGGTGTTGTCGAGCTTGACCGTCACCTTGCCGCTCAGCACCTGCACGGCCGGCGCTTCGCCGTAAAAGTTGGGCAATGTGTACAGAAGGCCGATGGCGAGCGCCACGGCCATCACGACATATTTCCAACGGGGGTAGCGATTCATGGGGAAGCCGCAGGGGTGGGTTGGCGTAGGGGCGGGAAGCCAGCCGGCCGGGCCGCCGGGGCATGGCGCTTAAGCGCTGCCTTGTGGGCCGGGCACGGCGGACAGCGGCCGCCTCAGAGCGATTTGATCGTGCCTTTCGGGAGGATCGTCGTGACGGAACCCTTTTGCACGGTGATTTCCGTGCCTTCTGCGATTTCGATACCGACGTACGCTTCGCCGACCTTCGTGATCTTGCCGACCACGCCGCCGTTCGTCACGACTTCATCGCCCTTGGCCATCGCGGCGA
>NZ_JBQCDN010000157.1:0-4887 GCF_051961175.1 Trinickia sp.
AACGGCGAAGGCTTGCAGCACGAAGACGGCCACTCGCTGCTGTGGGCGCAATCGGTGCCGAACTGCCTGAGCTACGACCCGACGTTCGGCTACGAGCTCGCCGTCATCATGCAAGACGGCCTGCGCCGCATGGTGCAGAACCAGGAAGACGTCTTCTATTACATCACCGTGATGAACGAGAACTACGAGCACCCGGCGATGCCGCAGGGCGAGCACGTGGCGCAGGACATCATCAAGGGGATGTACTCGTTCAAGAAGACGGACGCCGCCTCGAAGCAGCCGCGCGTGCAACTGATGGGCGCGGGCACGATCATGAACGAAGTGATCGCCGCCGCCGATCTGCTGAAGAACGACTGGGGCGTCGACGCCGACATCTGGGGCGTGCCGAGCTTCACGCAGCTCGCTCGCGAAGGTCAGGACGTCGCGCGCTGGAACCTGCTGCATCCGACGGAACCGCGCAAGCTGACCCACGTCGAGACGCTGCTCAAGGATGCGAAGGGTCCCGTCATCGCGTCGACCGACTACGTCCGTGCGCTGGCCGATCAGATTCGCGCTTACGTACCGAACCGCTTCGTCGTGCTCGGTACCGACGGCTTCGGCCGCTCGGATACGCGTGAGAAGCTGCGTCACTTCTTCGAAGTCGATCGTTACTGGGTCACCGTTGCGGCACTGAACGCGCTGGCCGACGAGGGCACGATCGAGCGTAAGGTGGTGGCCGATGCGCTGGCGAAGTACAGCCTCGACGCCAACAAACCCAACCCGATGACCGTTTAAGGCAACGCCTTCGCGTGAGGCTATGCGCGCCCGCCGTTTGGAAACACGGCGGGCGCGCCTGTGTAAGCCCTGGAGACACGAACAATGAGTGAAGCGATCGAAGTCAAGGTGCCGGACATCGGCGACTATAAAGACGTGCCCGTCATCGAAATTCTCGTGAAGGCCGGCGACACCGTCGAAAAAGAACAGTCCCTCGTCACGCTCGAATCGGACAAGGCGACGATGGATGTGCCGAGCCCGCACGCGGGCAAGGTCAAGGAAGTGAAGATCAAGCAGGGCGATTCCGTGTCGGAAGGCACGCTGATCGTGCTGCTCGAGCCGGCCGGCGGCGGTGCCGCGCAAGCGGCCAAACCGGCGCAGGCGAATGGCGCAGCGGCGCCGGCCGCTGCCAGCGCGCCCGCTCAAGCCGCGCCGGCTCCGGCTGCCGCTCCCGCCGCGGCCGCCAGCGTGCAGGAAGTGAAGGTGCCGGATATCGGCGACTATAAAGATGTGCCCGTGATCGAAGTGGCGGTCAAGGCCGGCGATCGCATCGAGAAAGAGCAGTCGCTCGTCACGCTCGAGTCGGACAAGGCGACGATGGATGTGCCGAGCCCCGTGGCCGGCGTCGTCAAGGAAGTGAAGGTCAAGGTGGGCGATTCGGTGTCGGAAGGCACGCTGATCGTTCTCGTCGAAGCGCAAGGCGCGGCGGCTCCGGCCGCAGCCCCGGCCGCCCCGGCCAAGAGCGTTCAGGCGCCCGCCGATTCGCCCCGCGAAGACAAGCCGCACAGCGTGCCGGCGCAGCCGTCCGCGTTGGCGCAGGCGCCCGTCATTCCCGCCGGTGAAGGCGGTGCCCGCCGGCCGAGCCATGCTTCCCCGTCGGTGCGTAAGTTCGCGCGTGAACTCGGGGTGGATGTCGCTCAGGTGCAGGGCACCGGGCCCAAGGGCCGTATCACCCAGGAAGACGTCACCTCGTTCGTCAAGGGCGTCATGACGGGACAACGCGCGGTTGCCGGCGCGGCGCCGGCCGCTGCGGCCGGTACCGGCGGCGAGCTCAATCTGCTGCCCTGGCCGAAGGTCGATTTCACCAAGTTCGGTCCCGTCGATCCCAAGCCGCTTTCCCGCATCAAGAAGATCTCGGGCGCGAACCTGCATCGCAACTGGGTCATGATTCCGCACGTCACCAACAATGACGAGGCTGATATCACCGAGCTCGAAGCCCTCCGCGTTCAGCTCAACAAGGAAAACGAAAAGGCCGGCGTCAAGGTCACGATGCTCGCCTTCGTCATCAAGGCCGTTGTTTCCGCTTTGAAGAAATTCCCGACGTTCAATGCCAGCCTCGATGGCGATAACCTCGTGTTCAAGCAGTACTACCACGTGGGTTTTGCGGCTGATACGCCGAACGGCCTCGTCGTTCCCGTCATCCGCGACGCGGACAAGAAAGGGCTCATCGAAATCGCCAAAGAAATGGCCGAGCTGTCCAAGGCCGCTCGTGATGGCAAGCTCAAGCCCGATCAGATGCAAGGGGGGTGCTTCTCGATTTCCTCTCTCGGTGGGATCGGGGGGACGAACTTCACGCCGATCATCAATGCACCTGAGGTCGCGATTCTTGGTTTGTCTCGCGGCGCGATGAAGCCCGTGTGGGACGGGAAGCAGTTTGTTCCGCGTCTCACGCTGCCGCTCTCGCTCTCTTACGATCACCGCGTGATCGATGGGGCCGAAGCTGCGCGCTTCAATGCGTATCTTGGGGCGTTGCTCGCCGATTTCCGGCGTGTGATTCTTTGATAGCAGAGGGCTCGTCGCAGGGCGTGGGTTCTTTTGTCGTGGCCCACGCCTTGTCGTTGAACTTGTTTTCATATCGGTCTGCATGCGTCGCCCCTCCGCGGGGCAGCGGTCACTTTTCTTTGTCTTCCAAAGAAAAGTAACCAAAAGAAAGGCGCGTCCTTGGGCGGACAGCAAAGGTTGTCATACCCACGCGCCCGTAGTGACAGCTAGGCCGTAGTTTTCGAGTTCAGCGCGAACTTTCATTCCTCTGCCAGCCGCTAAACAAGAAGGGGACGTACATGAGTCTCATCGAAGTTAAAGTACCCGATATCGGCGATTTCAAAGACGTCGACGTCATCGAAGTCAACATCAAACCCGGTGATGTCATCGAGAAGGAACAGTCGCTACTCACCCTCGAATCCGATAAGGCTTCGATGGAAGTACCCAGCGATGTCGCCGGTACCGTCAAGGAAGTCAAAATAAAAGCCGGTGATAAGGTCTCCCAAGGCACCGTCGTCGCCCTGGTCGAAGCCTCCGCAAACGCCGAAGCACCCGCCAAGGCCGCTCCGGCACCGCAGCCAGCCGCTGCCGCGCCGGCCGCCTCCGCTCAACCCAGCTCGGCACCCGCCGCCGCACCCCAGGCCGGTAGCTTTGCCGGCTCCGCCGACATCGAATGCGATATGCTCGTGCTCGGCGCCGGCCCCGGCGGTTACTCCGCAGCGTTCCGTTCAGCCGACCTCGGCATGAAAACCGTGCTCGTCGAACGCTATTCGACGCTCGGCGGCGTCTGCCTTAACGTCGGCTGCATTCCGTCCAAAGCACTGCTGCACACCGCGCTCCTCACCGATGAAGTCGCCGCGCTGGCCGAACACGGCATCTCGTTCGGTAAGCCTCAAATCGATCTCGATAAGCTGCGCGCCTTCAAATCCGGTGTCGTCAAGAAGCTCACCACCGGCCTCGCCGGCATGGCCAAGGCTCGCAAGGTCGAGGTCGTCACCGGCGTCGGTTCGTTCGTCGATCCGCATCACATGGAAGTGCAAGGCGAAAGCGGCAAGAAGATCGTCAAGTTCAAACAAGCCATCATCGCCGCCGGCTCCCAAGCCGTGAAGCTGCCGTTCATGCCCGATGATCCCCGCGTCGTCGATTCCACCGGCGCGCTCGAACTCCGTCAAGTGCCCCAGCGCATGCTCGTCATCGGTGGCGGCATTATCGGTCTCGAAATGGCCACGGTGTATGCCACGCTCGGCGCCCAAATCGATGTCGTCGAAATGCTCGATGGCCTCATGATGGGCGCCGACCGCGATCTCGTGAAGGTCTGGCAAAAATACAGCGCCAAGCACTTCGCCAACGTCATGCTCAAGACCCGCACGGCAGCCGCCGAAGCGAAGTCGGACGGTATCTACGTGAAGTTCGAAGGGGAGCAAGCACCCGCCGAACCCCAACGCTACGATCTCGTGCTCGTGGCAGTAGGCCGCAGCCCCAACGGCAAGAAGATCGGCGCCGATAAGGCCGGCGTCGCCGTGACGGATCGCGGCTTCATCGAAGTCGATAAGCAACTGCGCACCAATGTGCCGCACATCTTCGCGATCGGCGACGTCGTCGGCCAACCGATGCTCGCCCACAAGGCCGTGCACGAGGGCCACGTCGCAGCCGAAGCCGCACACGGCGAGAAGGCCTACTTCGATGCCATCCAGATCCCCTCGGTCGCCTACACGGACCCGGAAGTGGCATGGGCCGGCAAGACCGAAGACCAATGCAAGGCCGAAGGCATCAAGTACGGCAAGGCTGTCTTCCCGTGGGCCGCGTCCGGCCGCGCAATCGCCAACGGGCGCGATGAGGGCTTCACCAAGCTCATCTTCGACGAAGAAACGCATCGCGTCATCGGCGGCGGTATCGTCGGCCTGAACGCAGGTGATCTCATCAGCGAAGTGTGCCTGGCCATCGAAATGGGCGCGGACGCCACCGACATCGGTCGCACGATTCACCCGCACCCGACGCTCGGCGAATCGATCGGCATGGCGGCAGAACTCTATGAGGGCGTCTGCACCGATCTGCCGCCGCAACGGAAGAAGTAATTCAACACCCACCCATCAGGTGTTGTCGCCGCTGTCCGGCTCACCAGCCGGCAGCGGCATCGTCCAATCTGCCTCATGGTGCAGCGATCCGCCGCGCAGCGCGGCAGTCCGGCAAGTGAGGCGGCGGTTTCGTTCAAGGCGTGGCGGTTGGACGAAACAGGGTTCGGTTCTCCGCTCGCCAATGAACCCCAGGCGATTGGCGAACCCATAAAAAAACGGCGCGCTTCCCGTAGGCATCGCGCCGTTTTTTATAACGTAATAAGTGGGCGCGGAGCGAGATGCGACTATTACACCGCAC
>NZ_JBQCDN010000158.1:0-4015 GCF_051961175.1 Trinickia sp.
TTGGCCGAGTGCCGCGCATCCGCGGCTCGTTGTCGTGCCGTTTGCCGATGACGATGGGCTTGCCGAACTCGAAGCGCGTGTGCGTGAACTCGTCGGCTCGCTGGGGTTGCCTGTCGACGATCATCGGCCGTTTCGCCCTCACATCACCCTCGCTCGATTCGCTCGGTCCCCTCGTTCCCCTCATAGCCCAAGCGCCTCGGCGCCCGCCCGCGAAGTGAGCGCCGGGCGAGTACCGCCACGCGTCGCGTTGCCGTTCGATGCGGCAACGCTTGAAGCCGTTCCTCGGTTCGATACGTTGACGCTCTATTCGAGCACGCTCGCTCGACCCGGCGCGCGCTATCGCGCGCTCGCTTCCGTGGGGGTGCCGCTGGCTTGAGAGGGGTTTGAAGCGAACCCGCCGCGTTTTGGGCGGGCTCGGAGGGTCAATGTTTGAGCGTCGTTGAGCTAAGCCGCGGCTCGCTCGTCCGCTCGCTCGATATCGAGCACCTCATTATGCAGCGCGAGCAGCGATTCCCGGTGCGCCACGCTCATGATCGCCGTCTTCGGCAGCCGTTCGGTGAGCAATCGATAAACGTGTGCTTCGTTGGCTGGGTCGAGTGCGCTTGTCGCTTCGTCGAGGAAGAGGAAGTCGGGCTTGTGCAACAGGATGCGCGCACAGGCGAGGCGTTGCTGTTCGCCCGGCGAGAGCACCCGCGTCCAGTGCGTCGATTCGCCCAGACGTTCGACATAATCCTCGAGCCGAGCGAAGCGCAGCGCAGCGCGGCAGTCTTCGTCGGAGAAGGTGTCCTCCGGAGAAGGGTAGGCGAGCGCGGCCTTGAGCGTACCGATCGGCAAGTAGCTTTGCTGCGGCACGAACATCATGCGGGCGCCTACCGGTGCGTCGATGGCACCATCGCCAAACGGCCAGAGTCCGGCGAATGCGCGCAGCAATGTGCTCTTGCCCGCACCGGACGGGCCGCGGACAAGCCAGCGCGAGCCGGGTTTGACGGTGATATCGGCAATGGCGGCGAGCGGCGTGCCGTTGGGCAGCGCGAGCCGGAGGTCGCGCGTCTTGAGGGTGTCGGCATCGACGTAATGCAGATTGATCCCGCCGTGTTCCGTGGCGGGCGAAACCGATTCGCGCATATGCGTGGTTTGAATCACACGCGTGAATTCACGGAGACGGTTGACCGTGGCGCGCCACGAGACGAGCGAGCCGTAATTATCGATGAACCACGAGAACGAGCCGCTGACGGTGCTGAAGGCATCGACGATCTGCATCAGCACGCCGAAGGTGAAGGCCCCGGCGAAGTAGCGCGGGGCGGCGACGACGAACGGAAAGATGATGGCAGCCTGCGCGTAGAAGGTCGTCGCGACGCTCAGGCGCCGCGTGTATTTCATGATGCGCCACCAGTTGTCGCGGATCCGCCCGAAGATATGCTGGGCGCCGGCATGCTCCGTTCGAACGCCGTCATACAGCGCGATGGGCTCGGCGTTCTCGCGCACGCGGATCAGCCCGAAACGGAAATCCGCTTCCACGCGCTGTTGCTGGTAGTTGATCGAAATGAGCGAGCGGCCGACCTTGTGAATGATGTACGAACCGCCGATGGCATAGATGCCGGCCGCCCATACCATGTAGCCGGGTATCGTCCATGTGGATCCGGCGAAATGCGCGGTCAGCGGGCCGGCGATCGTCCACAGGATCGTAATGAACGAAAACAGCGTAACGAGCGTCGAAAACAGCCCGAGCGTCAGCTGGAGCGTGCTCGAAGCGAACGACTGAAGGTCGTCGCTGATCCGCTGATCGGGGTTGTCGGCGAGCCGATCGCGCTCGATCCGATAGAACGCTGCCTCGCCGAGCCACGCTCGCAGGTAGCGAGTCGTCAGCCACTGGCGCCACCGGAACTCGAGCATCTGGCGCAAGTAGGTCCGATAAACCGCCATGACGATAAAGAAAGGCACAGCAGCCGAAAAGAGAAAGAGCTGATGCCAATAGTGCGGCACGTCCTTCGCTTGCAGGGCGTTATAAAACTTCGCATTCCACGAATTGAACCAGACGTTGAATCCGACGATGAGCAGGTTGATGACGACAATCGTCACCAGCAACCCCCATGCGGCTTTCCAGTCTTCCGACACCCAGTACGGTTTGATCAGCCCCCAGGCCGATGTCGAAAAAGATTGGGGCGGCGTGTCGTCACGCTCGGGGACGGGAATAAGAGCTGAAGTCATAGGTCTTCCGAACGGTGTTTCCGAATCTGGCGCGCGAGCCCACGGCAACGGACGCGAGCGCCTTGATGAGGAGCCTGCGAATTCTTGCGCGGACCCCTTAAAACAGTCTTAATCGGCGGCGGAACTGCCGATTTCGCTTTGTCTTGTGCCATCGTGTCGGCTGCGGACGCGGGCTGCATGCCGTGCCCATCAATCGCAGTGCGCCGTGTGCCGCGATCGGACATTGTGCCAGAGTGCGCGGCGTGCCCGGTTCCACGTCCATGAGAACGAACGAAAAAAAGGGCGCGCTTGCGAAGCTGCGTCACGGGGCCTCGTTTGCGGGTGCTTGGGCTTTTATGGTCTAATTGGCCACGACGAAACAGGGGTGCTTTGCGCGTTTTGTCAGGTGGGTACGGCGGCAGGCCGTCCGAGCGCAAGGCTGAGAGAGACCCTTCGCACCCGATCCGGATAATACCGGCGCGGGAAGTTTCGGGAACGCTTTGCGTGGGACGCTCGCTCGCCGGCCGTCCTTCCCCGCCGGGCCGCGTCCGCTTTGTCGGCGTAGCTTGCCCGGCCGGCCCCACCGGCCGGTTTCGTCCTGGTGTACGTGCGCCTCTTGCCGCCGTACGAATAGGATCGGATCCGATGACCGCTCAATCTTCAGTCGTTTCGACGGGCCCGCTGCCCGATGTCGCCGTGCTCGGCGGTGGCCTGTGCGGCCGCCTCGTCGCATGGCGGCTCGCCGGCGCCGGTCATCAGGTGGCGCTCTATGAACGCGGCGACGCAGCCGGCTCCTCGTCTGCCGCCTGGGTGGCGGCGGCGATGCTTGCGCCGCTCGCGGAGGCCGCCGTGGCCGAACCGCTGATCGTCGAACTTGGCGCCGCATCGCTCGACGAATGGCCGCGTCTGCTTGCTCAATTGCCCGAACCGGTCTTCTTTCAACGCAACGGCACGCTCGTCGTCTGGCACCAGGCGGATCGCGCCGAGGCCGCGTTGTTCGAGCGGCGCGTGCGCGCCAATGCGCCGGCTGCGCTGCTCGCCGACGACGCGCTGACGCGCGTGGACGCCCGGGCGCTCGCCGCCGCCGAACCCGCGCTGGCCGGCCGCTTCGCAACCGGATGGCTGATGCCGCACGAAGGCCAGCTCGACAACCGCCAGGCGTTGCATGCGCTGGCGGCGGGGCTTGCCGAGCGCGGCGTACGCACGCATTGGAACACGCGCGTCGACGATGCAGCCCGGCCGCCGGCACGCGTGACGATCGATTGCCGCGGGCTCGGCGCGAAACCCGTGCTGCCCACGCTGCGTGGGATTCGCGGCGAAGTGGCGCGCATCAAGGCGCCGGGCATCGGCTTGACGCGCCCCGTGCGGCTGCTGCACCCGCGCTATCCGATCTACCTCGCGCCGAAGGAAGACGACGTCTATGTCGTAGGCGCCACCGAGATCGAAGGGGAGGACATGTCGCCCGTCAGCGTGCGCTCGGCGCTCGAACTGCTGAGCGCCGCGTTCGCGGTCCATCCGGGATTCGGCGAGGCGCGCATCCTCGAACTGAACACGCAGTGTCGTCCGACGCTGCCCGATCATCGTCCCGCTATCAGTTGGGACGGCGCACAAGCGCTTACAGTGAACGGGCTCTATCGCCATGGTTATATGATCGCGCCCGAGGTTTCGAAGGCGGCAGCGGATCTGGCTGGCGCGTTGCTGACAGGCCAGGTAAAGGATGCCGACAGTTTTGGCACGCTGCGCGCGCAATCGCGTTGGGCGGCGATGCTGCATGGCGCGGGCGCGCAAGCGATCGTCGCGCCGCCTCTCGGCGCATGATGAGCGGCCC
>NZ_JBQCDN010000159.1:0-19360 GCF_051961175.1 Trinickia sp.
CATGAAACTTGCCACGCTCAAAGACGGTTCCCGCGACGGTCAACTGATCGTCGTCTCGCGCGATCTGCGCACGGCCGCGATCGCCGACGGCATCGCCCCGACGCTGCAACGCGTGCTAGACGACTGGGCCTTCTACGCGCCGCAACTCGCCGAACGCTACGACGCCCTGAATCAGGGCCGCGCTCGCCATACATTCGCCTTCGAGCCGAAGGACTGCATGGCGCCGCTGCCACGCGCATTTCACTGGGCGGACGGCTCGGCCTACGTCAATCATGTGGAACTCGTGCGACGCGCGCGCGGGGCCGAGATGCCGCCCGAGTTCTGGACCGATCCGCTGATGTACCAGGGCGGCAGCGACGACTTCCTCGGGCCGCACGACGACATCGTCTGCGCATCGGAGGCGTTCGGCATCGACTTCGAGGCCGAAGTGGCCGTGGTCACCACCGATGTGCCGATGGCGACGGCGCCCGAGGCGGCGCTCAAGGCCGTGCGTCTCGTCATGCTCGTCAACGACGTGTCGCTGCGAAATCTGATTCCGGCCGAACTCGCCAAGGGGTTCGGCTTCTTCCAAAGCAAGCCCGCCACGGCCTTCTCGCCCGTGGCCGTGACGCCCGACGAACTCGGCGAACATTGGCGCGAGGGCCGGCTCGCGCGGCCGCTCGTCGTCCACTGGAACGGCAAGAAGGTCGGCCAACCCGATGCCGGCGTCGAGATGGTGTTTCACTTCGGGCAACTGATCGCCCATGCCGCGAAAACGCGCAATCTGCGGGCCGGCGCGATCGTCGGTTCGGGCACCGTCTCGAACAAGGACGAGAAGCGCGGCTATTGCTGCATCGCCGAGAAGCGTTGCCTCGAAACGATCGCGAGCGGCGCACCGCAGACCGAGTTCATGAAGTATGGCGATACCGTCAAGATCGAGATGTTCGACGAGGCCGGCAAATCGATTTTCGGCGCGATCGAGCAATCGGTCGCTCCGCTGGAGCGCGGTCGCTAGTGTTCACGGCACCGCCGATGGGGGAAACTTCGCAGGCAACATCGCACGCAACCGCGAAGTGCGCGCCGGGTTTGGCCCGATGCGAGGCCGCCCGCGCGGGCCTACACTGACGATAGAGCGACGGCCCGCGCGGGCTGTTGCCCCACCCGAGACGAGCCGACCCGGATGATCGATACGACACCTCCCGACGACTTGGCGCCCTACGCGCACTACCGCTCGCTGCGTTTGCGGCGTCATCCGCATGGCGTACTCGAAATCGTCATGAGCGGGGAAGGGATGAATAAAAGCGCGCTCGCGGCGGCCGACGATCGCATGCATCGCGAACTCGCCGAAATCTGGCGCGACGTCGACCGCGATCCGGCTACGCGCGTGGCCGTGATCCGCGGCGAGGGCAAGGGTTTTTCGGCGGGCGGAGATCTGGGCCTCGTCGAACAGATGGCCGAGCGCTTCGACGTTCGCTCGCGCGTCTGGCGCGAGGCGCGCGATCTCGTCTACAACGTCATCAACTGCAGCAAGCCGATCGTCTCCGCGATGCACGGGCCCGCCGTGGGCGCCGGGCTCGTCGCCGGCTTACTGGCCGACGTCTCGATCGCCGCGAACGACGCTCGCATCATCGATGGGCACACACGCTTGGGCGTGGCGGCCGGCGATCACGCCGCCATCGTGTGGCCGCTTTTGTGCGGCATGGCCAAGGCCAAGTACTACCTGCTGCTGTGCGAAGCCGTGAGTGGGGCCGAGGCCGAGCGGATCGGGCTCGTCTCACTGGCCGTCGACGAGGCCGAGTTGCTGCCGAAGGCGTTCGAGGTGGCCACACGATTGGCGCAAGGCTCGCAAAGCGCGATTCGCTGGACAAAGTACGCGCTCAACAACTGGCTGCGCATGGCGGGGCCGACCTTCGACACGTCGTTGGCGCTCGAATTCATGGGCTTCTCGGGCCCGGACGTGCACGAGGGCATTCGCTCGCTGCGCGAGCGGCGCGCGCCCGAATTTCCGAGCGGCGACGACCTTTCCTGAACGCATCTTCACGTATTCCTACCGTATCGAAGGAGCATCCGATGACCGACACCGCCGGCGGCCAACCGCCATTCCCGGGCTTCCCTGGCTTTCCGCCCGCCGAAATGCTCGACAAGATGTGGGACATGATGCGCCTCACGCCGTTCGGCGCGGCGTTTCCGGGAATGCAGCCGGGGACGGCGCAAGGCTTCGGCTCGCCGCTCGCCGCCATGTCGGACATGATGTCGCCGCTCATGAACGTCGAGGAACTCGATAAGCGCATCACCGATATGCGCGCCGTCGAGCAATGGCTCAAGCTGAACTTGAACATGCTGCAATCGGCGATCCAGGCGCTCGAAGTGCAGCGCGCGACGTTATCGACGCTGCGCGCGTTCGGCGCATTCGCGCAGGCGTCGATGACGCAACCGACCGAGGCCGCGAGCGGGCAAGCGAGTCCATCCTCGTCGTGGGGCAGCTCGACGAGCGGATGGCCGAACCGTTCGAACGATATGGGTACGGGCCATGCCGCTGCGCAGCCGGGCGCGGGCGCAAGCGGTGCCGCTCCTTCGGCCGACGAACCGTCGGGGGCGGGCGCGCAAGCCGGCGAGGCCGCGAGCGCCGCCTTCGATCCGTCGGGCTGGTGGAATCTGCTGCAGTCGCAGTTCAATCAGCTTGCGGCCTTCGCCATGACTGAGCCGGGCGCCGGCGGCGAGGCGGGGCCGAAGCAGCCTTCGTCGAAGAAGGCCGGCGCGGACGGTGCGTCGCGTACCAAGGCGGCCGATAAGCCCGCCGATTCTTCGGCCAAGCCGGTGGCTAAGGCGGCGGCCAAGGCGGCGAACGCGCGTAAGCGTCCGGCCAAGCCGGCATCGGCTGCCGGGGAAAAATGAAGCGCGGGGAACAATGATGCTTGCCCGGCAGCGTTGCTTGGGTCCGATTTGTCGCGCCATGCGGGTGGGCGGCGGGCGACGCTCGTTCGTGCTTTCTTTGGGTTGGACGCCGTGCGGCTAGCGTTGGTATTAATGGGGGGCGGCGCCCGCGCCGCGTATCAGGTCGGGGCGCTCAAAGCGCTGGCGCAAATCGCGCGAGACGTGGCGCCGCTTGCGCCGGCGTCGCCGTTCACGATCGTCTGCGGGACCTCGGCGGGGGCGATCAACGCGGCTTCCATCGCGAGCCATGCGGACGATTTCGTGTTCGGCGTGAGCCGGCTCATCGATTTTTGGTCCAACATTCGTGCGCGACAGGTCTATCGCACGGATTGGCGCGGCGTGGCGGCGGCCGGCGCGCGCTGGCTGGCGGCGATGAGCTTCGGGTGGGCCGTGCGGCGCTCGCCGCGCGCGCTATTCGACAACCGTCCGCTGGCGGACCTGCTGCACGGTGCGCTCGACTTCGCGCGCATCGCCGACATGCTCGATGCGCATGCGCTGCACGCGCTCTCGATCACGGCGCTCAGTTACTCGAGCGGCCGGCATCTGACGTTCTACCAAGCGGAAGAGCCGATCCAGTCTTGGCGGCGCGCGCAGCGCGGGGCGCGCATGGTGGCGCTCAAGCCGGCGCATTTGCTCGCATCGGCCGCCATCCCGTTTCTGTTTCCCGCCGTGCCGCTCGAACTCGACGGCTGTACCGAATACTTCGGCGACGGCTCGATCCGGCAGATCGCCCCCTTGAGCCCCGCGATCCATTTCGGTGCCCAGCGTATCGTCGTGCTCGGTGCGGCGGCGCCGCGCCCCGAAGTGCCGGCGGCTGCGGGCCTCGAAAGCGGGTACCCGTCGCTCGCCCAGATCGGCCAACAGGTGCTGGCCAGCGTGTTTCTGGATTCGATCGGCGCGGATATCGAGCGGATCGAACACATCAACGGGATGATTCGCCACCTTCCGCAGCAGGTCGAACCCGAGAGCGGCTGGCGGCACGTCGACGTCCTGCCGATCGCGCCGAGCGAGCGCATCGAACTCATCGCCGCGCGGCACCTCAAGCGTCTGCCGCTCACGGTCCGGGGGCTGTTGGGGGCGGTCGGCGGCAATCGCGCGGCGGGCGCATCGTTCGCGAGCTATCTGCTGTTCGAAGCCGAATTTGCCAACGAGTTGATCGATCTCGGTTTTCGAGATGCCATGGCGCAACAGGAGCGGCTGGCCGAGTGGATTCGCGCCACCCAAGACGAGGCGAAGACGAGCGGCGCGGGCGGGCGCAGCACGGCGACGGCAGGCGTGGAGGCGCCGCGCGCCGACGTTTGAGCGCGGCCGGCGTTGCTGCGGCGCGTCGAGTGCGTCCGAGAGGCCGGTGCTAGCGCGGCGCGTGCTATCATTTCAAAGATTACGATCCGTGGGCGAACACTGAAAAACCAAGAGCGCGGCAGGTCGTCGTGCCGCCGTCCGCAGGACACGAGAAATGACTCGGCGCGAGCGCGGTGCCGCGTTCGGTCATCGCCCGGGGCGCTAAGCGCCGGCCGGTGCGAGCGCGGGGGCGTATCGCCGCATCGCAGGCCTTGAGTTCGATCAATAAACGATCGTAATCACAGCGTAAAATCGTGAGCTTTTCGCCGCCCAGGCGTGGCGACGGGTCGCGTGCGGTAATCGTCATACGAGTTGGAATGGGCAGACCAGGGGTGGGACCTATGAACACCATGCTTTATCCGGAACTTTACAAATCGCTCGAATCGGTCCGATGGGACATGGAGAAGGACATTCCCTGGGACAAGTTCGACGCGTCGCTCCTGACCGACGAGCAGGCCGCGACGATCAAGATGAACGCGATCACGGAGTGGTCGGCGCTGCCGGCGACGGAGATGTTCCTGCGCGATAATCACCACGACAGCGACTTCTCCGCGTTCATGAGCGTGTGGTTCTTCGAGGAGCAAAAGCATTCGCTGGTTCTCATGGAGTACCTGCGCCGCTTCAAGCCCGAGATGGTGCCGACGGAAGCCGAGTTGCACGCGGTGCGCTTCGAATTCGATCCGGCGCCGCCGCTCGAAACGCTGATGCTGCATTTTTGCGGTGAGATTCGCTTGAACCACTGGTATCGCCGGGCTGCCGAATGGCACACCGAGCCCGTCATCAAGCACATCTACGAAACGATCTCGCGCGATGAGGCGCGTCATGGCGGCGCCTATCTGCGCTATATGAAGAAGGCGCTGAACAATTGCGGCGATGTCGCGCGCGCAGCGTTTTCGAAGATCGGTGTGTTGATGGCATCGGCGCGCCGCACCGAAAAGCCGCTGCACCCGACGAACCTGCACGTGAACCGCGATCTGTTTCCGCGCGACACGATCCAATCGCGCCTGCCCGATCCGGAATGGCTCGAGCGCTGGCTCGACGAACAGATTCGCTTCGACGACGGTTGGGAGAAGAAAGTCATCGAGCGGATTCTGCACAACTTGTCGCTGCTGTTCGAGCGCACGTTCACGACGGCCCAGGAACTGAACCGCTACCGCAAGGAAGTCGCTTCGCGCCTGCAAGCGGCAGGCTCCGGCGAGCACCAGCCCGCTTGACGAAAACGTATCGAATGGCCGAGCCCGTCGGCGCGAGGAGTGTTGCTCCTCGCCCCGGCGGGCTTTTTGTTATCGGCGGGACAAGACACTAGACACTAGATCCGCTCGCTCGCCGGCTCTGCCCTCATCGGATATTTCGCCCATGTCTTCTATGTCGCCCGTACTGTTCGAACGGAAGATCACGACCCGCGAAGCGCTTGCCGCTCGGCGCGACACGCTCGCTGCGCCCGTCGTTTTCACGAATGGCGTGTTCGACATTCTGCATCGCGGCCATGTGACCTACCTGGCACGCGCGAAGGCGCTCGGCGCGTGTTTGATCGTTGGCGTCAACAGCGATGCATCGGTGCGCATGCTGGGCAAGGGCGACGATCGGCCGATCAACCACGAAGAAGACCGTATGGCGCTGCTGGCCTCGCTGGAGTGCGTCGATTGGGTGGTGCGATTCGAGGAGCAAACGCCGGTCGAGCTGATTCGCGCGCTGCGCCCGGATGTGCTCGTCAAAGGCGGCGATTACGACATGGATGCGCTACCCGAATCGGCGCTCGTGCGGGGTTGGGGCGGGCGTGCACTCGCGATCGCATTCGAGCATGAGCGCTCGACAACGGCCTTACTCAAGAAGGTGCGCGCCCAAGCGGGTACGGCGTAGACGAGCTAGCCGCCGCCCAGCGGCGCGGCTTGGATGGCAGGCGTGGGCTCGGGCTGGCCGACGATGGCTTGCTCGGCCGTTTGTGCCTCCGAGATTGGCCGAGCCTTGATCCATTCGGGATGCACTTGCCCTTCGAGGTGGTGCGGCTCGCGGGCCCCCGCTGCCGGCGGCGGCCCGAGCATGCCGCTCGCCAGCGCGAATGCAATCAAGTTGGCGAGAAACAAAATGGCGATCAGCCAACGCAACATCGTCACGTCTCCTTATCGTTCATCACGTTCTTGCGACGCCGCTGTCTTGCGCCGCGATCCGCGCAAGCCCCGACAGCACCAGCGTGTCGTGGCGCGTGTGCGGCACATCGAGCGCGCCCGCGACGTCGCTCGCCGCGCCCCCGCTCACGACGAGCCTGACGGGTTGGCCCCACGCCCGGCACAGCTCGCGCCATGCGCGTTCGAGCAGACCGGCCTGCGCGAGCAGCGAGCCCGCCGTCATCGCCTGGCGGGTCTCGTCCGCGAACCAATGCGCCAGCGTATCGCCGGCGAGCGGGCGCCCGGAATCGGCGGCAAGCGTCGGTAGCTGCGCCGTGTGCTCGCCGAGCGAGCGCATCATCAGCGACCATCCCGGTGCGATCATACCGCCGACGAAGCGGCCATCGGCCGTGAGCGCTTCGAGCGTCGTGGCGGTGCCGAGCGTCGCGATCAGCAGCGGCTCGCCTGGAAACGCGGCATGCGCGCCGATCAGGCCAGCCCAGCGATCGCTGCCGAGGCGTTCGGGCGCGGCGTAGCCATTGACGACCCCGCATTGCCGCTCGCACGCGCGAATGAACGTTCGCGGCAGGCCGGGCCAATGCGCGTCGATGAGCGCCGCCACCCGTTCGCCGGCGGCTTCGCCCGCGACATTCGAAATCCAGGCTCCGCCTGGGGCGGGCAGGTCAGTCCATTCGTCTGCGATGTGATGGCCGAGCAATGGGGCGGGTGCTGGCACTGGCACTGGGCCGTCGCCGGCTCGAGCGGGTTCTCCGCGCCCCACGGACGGAGCATCGAAGGTATGCGCAAATACGCCGTTGTTCAGGAAGAGGCCGTGTGTATCGGCGAGTGCCCATTTCACGCGGCTGTTGCCGGCATCGATCAGCAGGAACGGCGCGCGGCCATTCATGGCGTCTCGCCGGCGAGACGGAGTGAAACGTCGCCCGTCGCGATGGACTGCATCCCCGTGTCGGTGAGCAGCAGCAGTTGCCCCGAGCCGTCGACGCCGGTCGCGACCCCGCGCATGAGCTCCGCACCCTTGTCGATCAACACGACGTCACGATTCGCGAAGGCATGGTAGCCGTTCCAGCGATCGACGAAGGCGGCGAACCCCTGCGTGCCGAATCGTTCGATCATCTCCGTCAACGCTTTGACGACGACGGCCAGCGTATCGGTCAGATTCGCATTCGGCAACGCTTGCGAGAGGGCCGCCGGTGGCGTTGCGCGCACCTGGGCCGGCAAGGCCGAGGCGGCTGCTTCCAGGTCGGCTTCGAGCGCTTCGTCGCGCTGCACGTTGATGCCGACGCCGATGACGACCGCGCTGGCACTGGCTGTGCTCCAGGCCGTCTCGATCAGAATCCCCGCGAGCTTGCGGCCGTCGAGCAGCACATCGTTCGGCCATTTCAGCGCGAACCGCGCGGCTTCGCTCGGCGCCAGACGGGCGAGTGCATCGACGACGGCGACGCCCGTGGCCAAGCTGAGCCCGGCAAGCCCCGCCAAGGGCCGCGGCAGCACGGATGCGAGCGAAAACGTCAGCGCGTGTCCCGGTTTCGTCTGCCAACTGCGGCCCTGCCGCCCGCGCCCCGCCGTTTGCCGGTAGGCGGCCCGCACGGCATGCACGCCGAAGGCGGCATGTTCGCGCGGCAGCGCCTTCATGCGCGCCATCAAATCGGTATTGGTCGAGGCCGTTTCATCGACGATTTCAAGCGCGTCCGACGGGATCGCGCTGGCACCGCCGGCGCGGGCCCGGTCCCGGTCGATGCGCCAATCGCCGCCGCCTTTGGGCGAGGCGCCGGGGCCCGGAGGGGGAAAAAGGGTATCGGTCATGGTCGTATTGTAGTGGGGCCGGCGTGGTGTGGTGCGGCAAACGCGCGCCGAGGCAGCTGCGGGGCACCGCGCCTGCCGATGCGGCGGGAGGCCCGCCAGAAGCCGCGCCCGGGCGCGGCCCGCTACAATGGCCGCAGTTCAGTTCACCGCCCGGGACGCCCTTTCCTTGGACTTCGATACTCCGCCAGGCTTGCACATCGAGGCGAGCAGCCTGGGCCCGCTCGTCACGTTGTCCGGACAATGGACCGCGCTGGCGCTCGCGCGCGACCGCGCCCGGGCGGGGACGACATCGCGCCTGACCGCACTCGCGCGCGCGGCGGCGGGCGGGGCGCCTGCTCAGTGGGATTTGTCGGCGGTGGAGCGGATGGATCACGTCGGCGGCCAGGCGCTGTGGCGCGTATGGGGCCGCAAAATGCCCGAACGCATTGCGCTCACGGATACTCAGCGCGACATCTTCGCGCGCATCGCGCTGCTCGAAGCGCAGCGCGAGGAACCTGAAGCGGTCGAACGGATCGACTTCGTTACCGCGCTCGGCCGTTCGGTGCTGGACTTCGCCGATCACGCGTACGGCGGCTTGGCCATGTTCGGCCGGTTCGTGCTCGATGCACTCTCCGTGGTGCGCCGCCCCGCGCGCGCGCCGTGGCTCGAAATTTCGGCGAACGTGTACAACGCCGGGGCGAAGGCGCTGCCGATCACGGCGCTCGTTGCCTTCCTGATCGGCATCGTCCTCAGCTACCTGTCAGCCCAGCAGTTGAGGCTGTTCGGCGCCAATCAATACATCGTCAACATTCTCGGGCTTTCTGTCATACGCGAGCTGGGACCGGTGCTCTCGGCGATCCTCGTCGCGGGACGGTCGGGGTCGGCGATCACCGCGCAAATCGGTGTCATGCGCGTAACCGAAGAACTCGACGCGATGCTCGTCATGGGCATTCCGCACGGCCTGCGCCTCGTGTTGCCGCGCGTGATCGCGCTGTCGGTGGCGATGCCGCTGCTCGTCATGTGGACGAACATCGTCGCCCTGATCGGCGGCGCGTTGGCGGCGCAACTCGTGCTGGGCATCGACATCGCCTACTTCGCCCGCGCGCTGCCGAGCGTCGTGCCGATCGCCAATCTCTGGATCGGGCTCGGCAAGGGCGTGGCGTTCGGGATGCTGATCGCGCTCGTGGCCTGCCACTTCGGGTTTCGGATCAAGCCGAATTCGCAGAGCCTCGGGACGGGCACGACATCGTCGGTGGTTTCATCGATTACCGTCGTCATCCTGGCCGATGCAATCTTTGCGATTGTCTTTCAGAACGTCGGGCTTTGACGTTTGCCACTGTGCGGATCCGCAGACGCGCGCCTCGGCTTCCAGGACTAAACTCCCAGGTTTCTCGGAGCAAAACCGGATGACTGCCCCGCTCACCGCTGCCGTGCGCCACTGTCCGCCGCCCGCGATCGCGGAGCGCGTGATCGAAGTGCGCGATCTGACCAAGCGCTACGGGGCGATGGTCGTGCACGAGCATTTGGATTTCGACGTGCGGCGCGGGGAGATCGTCTCGATCGTCGGCGGCTCGGGATCGGGCAAGACGACGCTGATCCGGCAGATCCTCGGGCTGGAGGCGCCCACGTCCGGCACGATCGCAGTGTTCGGGCGCGATACCGCGACGATCAACGAACAGACGGGACGCGTCATGCGCAGCCGCATGGGCATGCTGTTCCAGCAAGGGGCGTTGTTCTCGTCGATGTCGGTGTTCGATAACATCGCCCAGCCGATCCGCGAGCTCGGCCGCGTACCGCCCGCGCTGCTGCACGATATCGTCATGCTGAAGCTGGAGATGGTCGGGCTGCCGTGCAAACACGCATCGAAAATGCCCGCTGCGCTCTCGGGCGGCATGATCAAGCGCGTGGGCATCGCGCGTGCGCTCGCGCTGGAGCCCGAACTGCTGTTTCTCGACGAACCCACGGCGGGGCTCGATCCTAAGGCATCGGAAGACTTCGTGGAATTGATCGCGACGCTGCATCGCGCGCTTGGCTTGACGGTCGTGATGGTCACGCACGATCTCGATACGATGACGTCGCTCTCGACGCGCGTGGCTGTCATCGCCGATCGCCGCGTGCTCGTGGCCGCGCCGATCGAGGAGGCCGCGGCCGTGGATCATCCGTTCATCCACGAGTTTTTCCTCGGCCGGCGCGGGCGGCGCGCGCTGCAGGCACTCCCGCCGGAGCGCCGCGCCAAGCTGCCGCCGGCCGCGCTCGAATCGGCGTCGGCCGAGGTGCCGCTATGACGCGCCGGCGCACCGCTTGGGATGCATCGCTGAACGACGGGACGAAAGCGAATGGAAAATAAATCGCATGCATTTTGGGCCGGACTCTTTACGATCGGGCTTGGCATCACGATCGGGCTGGCCGTCTTCTGGTTCAACCTCGATCGCACCGTGCGCATCCCGTATGATCTGATTTCGCATACGAACGTCACGGGGCTGTCGACTGACGCCGACGTGCGCTATCGCGGCCTGCAAGTGGGCAAGGTGCAGTCGATCCGTTTCGATCGCGCCCATCCGGGGACGATCGTCATCCGCATCCTCGTCGACAAAAACGCGCCGATCACGCGCTCGACATTCGGTAGTCTCGGCCTGCAAGGTGTCACCGGGATCGCGTTCGTTCAACTCGACGATACCGGTACGGATCTCGCCCCCGTGCCGACATCGACGAAGCATGTCGCCCAGTTGCCGATGCGTCCCGGCTTGCTCGATCAGCTGCAACAGCGAGGCGATGCCTTGCTGAGCGAATTGGAGAGCGTGGCCGGACGTGCCGATGCCATGCTGTCGGACCAGACCCGCACCCAGTTGTTGGCGGCGGCAACGAGCCTGCAGCGCGCGGCCGATTCGGTGAACGAGCTTGCGCAAGCGGCGAAGCCGGTGGCGGCGCAATTGCCGGGGACGATGAACGCGCTCACGCGCACGCTGGCTTCGACGAATGCGCTGGTTTCGACGCTTTCGTCGCCCAGCGGGCCGCTCGTCTCGAATTTGAACAAGGTCGGCTCGGCCGCCGATCGCGCGGGCGGGGCGCTCGTGACGATGGATGCGTCGCTGCAGGAGATGTCGGCGCGGCTCGACTACGAAACCCTGCCGCGCGTGAGCGCGCTGGCCACCGACGTCAGCGGTGCGGCGCGCGCGTTCGATCGTGCGGCCGCTACGTTCAGCACGAGCCCGAGGAGCCTGCTGTTCGGCGTCGGGCGCGCGCAGCCCGGCCCGGGCGAGCCCGGATTCGCCTGGCCCGCGGCCGGCGGCGCGCGGCATTGATCGAAGAGGAAGCGAAAAGCATGGCACGTTCATCGGATCTCATCGCCCGGACGACAGCGGGACATGTCGCGTCGGCATACGGCCGGCGCGGACGTCGTGCCCTTGCCGGCCTCTTGTCGACAGCGGTACGCGTGTTGGCGGGCGCCGCCGTGGCCGGGGCGATCGGCGGCTGCGCGTTCGACACGCCGGCTGCAATCTCGAACATCCGCTACGACCTCGGCCCGCAGACGCCGCCCGCCTACTCGGGCCCGTTGCCCGCGTTGCGGTTATTCGACGTCCGCGCACCGGCGGCGCTCGACACCGACGACATTCTGTACCGCATCAGCTATGCGGATCCACGCCGGACAGCAAGCTACGCGAACAGCCATTGGACGATGCGGCCCTCGCAGTTGGTGACCGTGCGCGTGCGAGGGGCGCTGGCCGCGCGCGGGGCTGTGCTCAGCGGCGGCGAGGCGGTGAATGCGCCGCTGCTCACGATCGAGCTCGATCAATTCGAGCAGGTGTTCGACAGCGAGAGCGAGAGTCACGGAGCCCTGACAGCGCGAGCGACGCTCACGCGCAACGGCGCCTTGATCGCGCAGCAAACCTTTGTCGCGCGCGCGCCGGCGAGCATGGGCAATGCGGCGGGCGGCGTGCAAGCGCTCGCGGCCGCGAGTGACGAGTTCGTGGCACAGCTGATGGCGTGGCTCGGTATGCAGGCGGGCGCCGTGGTGCAATGAACGGCCGCAGAGCGGCGCATGCGACCAGAGCGTGATGCATCACCCACAGAGCCCATCTGCCCGCCAGTGCCCGGTTCGAAAGCGTGGCCGGACAAGGCGCCAGCGGGCCCGGGCAACGCTCGCTATAATCGGCCGACCTCTCCCTCCCACTGACGCCGGGCGTCCACGTCCACGGATGCGCGATGCCTCTTCGCGACGTCACGCTGGCGCGGTGGTCCGGCTTACCACCCGAATCTCGAGACCATGGACTCTTTCTACAAGTACCACGTCTTTTTCTGCACGAACCAACGCGATCCCGCCGCGGAGCGCCCGAGCTGCGGGCTGCGCTGCGACGCGGAGAAGATGCTCGACCACACGAAAAAACGCGTGAAGAAACTCGGCCTCGCGGGCCCAGGCAACGTCCGCATCAACAAGGCCGGCTGTTTGGATCGCTGCGAGCTGGGGCCGGCGGTCGTCGTCTATCCGGAAGGCACGTGGTACACGTACTTCGACGAAGCCGATCTGGACGAAATCGTCGATTCGCATCTGAAGGAAGGCAAGATCGTCGAGCGCCTCTTGATCGACCAGATCGATAAGAACGTTTGATCCACCTGGTTTTTGCGCAGCGTCATCCATGAACGTTCATACCCAGAAGTTTCTGATCGATGGCCCCGTCGGCAAGATAGAAATCGCGCGCGACGAACCCGCCGGGACGGCGCGCGGGATCGCACTCGTCGCTCATCCGCATCCGCTGTTCGGCGGCTCGATGGACAACAAGGTTGCCGTGACGCTCGCCCGCACGCTCGTGCAGCTGGGCTACGTGACCTATCGCTCGAATTTCCGCGGCGTGGGACAGACCGAGGGCCAGTACGACGAAGGGGTCGGCGAGCGCGAGGATCTGCTTGCGCTGCTCGGCCACATGCGCGCGCAGGCAGGGCAGGAATCGTTGCCGCTCGTGCTGGCCGGCTTCTCGTTCGGCACGGCGGTGATTTCGCACGTGGCGCGCAGGCTCGCCGAGCGCGGGCAGAGCATCGAGCGGATGGTGTTCGTCGGCACGGCCGCGAGCCGCTTCGAGGTGGCCGCTGTGCCCGAGAACACACTCGTCATTCACGGCGAGCAGGACGAGACGGTGCCGATCGGCTCCGTCTACGATTGGGCGCGGCCGCAGGAGCTGCCCGTCATCGTGATTCCCGGGGCAGAGCACTTTCTCCATCGCAAGTTGCACATCTTGAAACGGATCGTCATCGACGCCTGGCGTTGAACCGCTGCCCTGCCCGACATAAAGCTGACGAATCGACCGGGTGCCGAAGCCCGCACGGCGTGGGTTGGCGGGACGCGCCGGCGTGCGCTTGCACTGAGAAAAAGGCGGTTTCGACAAGGTATTGGCAAGACGTGCCGCGTATAATGGGCGCAAATTTTTTTCGCACCGCCCGTCGATGACGCTCCGCACGATGCATTGCGGGTACATCGCGGCGCACGTCAGCGAATCGAGCGAACCGAATCGCGCGCCGCCGGTCCAATGGGCGCCGCGCTTCGCGCCTCGCTCGTTTTTTGTGCGTCGTGACGGGCGGTGACAACCGCCGATCGGCGGCCGGCACTTCCCGATCGCGCGCATCGCGCGCGGCGCTTTTCTGCACGAATCGATCTATGCGTTCTTCCTCGCTCTTGTTCCCGTCGTTTGCTTCGTCTTTCGTTCCCTCCTCGTTCCAGCGCACCGCGCCGGTATGCGCATTGATCGCCGCCACGCTCGTCGCGGGCGCGGCTTATGCGCCGGCCGCGTCGGCGCAGGTCCCACCGCCGGCCGTGACGGCCAGATCGTGGGTGCTCGTCGATGCGACGAGCAATCAAGTGCTCGCGTCGGGCAATGCCGACGAGCGGGTCGAACCGGCATCGCTCACGAAGCTGATGACGGCCTATCTCGTCTTCGAAGCCTTGCAGACGAAGAAGATTTCGATGGAGCAGGTCGTCACCCCGAGCGATGCGGTGCGCCGGGTGAAAAACGACGAATCGCGCATGTTCATCGAAGCCGAGAAGCCCGTCACGGTGCACGATCTCGTCTACGGCATGATCATTCAGTCGGGCAACGACGCGGCAATCGCGCTGGCCGAGCTCGTCGGCGGCAGCGAGGCGCATTTCGTCGAAATGATGAACGCGGAGGCACAGCGCCTCGGCATGAAGGGCACGCACTACGCCGACGTGAACGGCATGCCGTCGGCGGGCCACTATACGACGGCCGGCGATCTGGCGGTGCTCTCGGCTCACCTGATTCGCGATTTCCCCGAGTACTACAGCATCTTCTCGGTCAAGGAATTCACGTACAACAAGATCAAGCAGCCGAACCGCAACCGGCTGCTCTGGATCGATCCGACTGTCGACGGCCTGAAGACGGGCCACACGCAAGCGGCCGGCTACTGCCTGATCGCCTCGGCCAAGCGGCCTTTGCCGGGCGTGGCCGATGCTTCCCGCCGTCTCGTCAGCGTGATGATGGGCGAGGAGAAAGAGCACGAGCGAGTGCAGGACAGCATGAAGATGCTGAACTACGGCTACTCGGCGTATGACACAGTGCGCCTGTTCAAAGCCAATCAGAGCGTGCAGACGCCGCGCGTCTACAAAGGGGCGGCGAACAGCGTGCAAGTGGGCGTGAAGAGCGATCAATACATCACCGTGCCGCGCGGCATGGGCGACAAGATCAAACCGCAATTCGTGCTGAACGAGCCGCTCGTGGCGCCGCTCGCGAATGGCCAGCCGGTGGGGACGGTGCAAATCGTCGCGGACGGCAAGACGCTCACGCAGTTCCCGGTGGTCGCATTGCAGGCGGTGCCGCAAGCGGGCATCGGTGGTCGCGTGTGGGATTCGCTCTTGCTCATGTTCGGCAAGAAGAAGTGACGGAGGTACGATCGTGAGCCCGGTGAACGAGTCCCTATTCGAGTTTCCTTGCGATTTTCCGATCAAGGTCATGGGCAAGGCGCATCCCGACTTCACGGAAACCATCGTGAACGTCGTCCGGCAATTCGACGCGAGTTTCGATGCCACACGCGTCGAAACACGGCCCTCGAGCGGCGGAAATTACACGGGATTGACCGTGACGGTGCGAGCGCTCAGCCGTGAGCAGCTGGATGACATCTATCGGGCCCTCACCGGGCATCCGATGGTCAAGGTCGTGCTGTGAACTGCGCGCGAAAGCGCTCGATTTCTTCCAGCAGCCACGCGCGAAACGCCTGAACGCGCCCACTGGCCAGCAACGGGGGCGGGCAGACGAACCAATAGGACGATGCGCTTCGCGCGTCGATCTCGAACAGGCGTACGAGCCGCCCGGTGGCGAGTTCGTGCGTCGCGATCGAGCGGCGCACGAGCGCAATGCCTTGCCCGTCGACGGCCGCTTGCAGCAGGTTCGACGAATCCTGATACAGCACACCGCGCCGCGGCTCCGGCAAGGCACCCAGCCCTGCGGCCTCGAACCAAACTTTCCACATTTGATCGTCCGAACGCAGCAGCCGCGATGATGCCGCCAACTCGGCCGGCGTCGCCGGGAGCGTGCCGCCGTTGAACGTCGGCGCGCACACGGGGAACGACACTTCGTCGAGCAGCGGCTCGACGTGAAGATCGGGATAGGGACCGATACCGAAACGAATGGCGACGTCGACATCCTCTCGCGTGAAATCGGTCAGGGCGTTCGTCGACAGCAATTCCAGATCGATCTCGGGATGACGCTCGATGAATCGGCCGATGCGTGGCGTGATCCAGCGCGCCGAGAAAGACGACGCCGAAGAGACGACGAGCCGCCTTGCCCGCTGGCCCTCGCGCACCTCGCGCGTGGCATCGGCTAGCGCCATCAAGGCCGCGCGCACGTCCTTCGCGTAGCGGCAGCCCGCGTCCGTCAACCGCACCCGCTTGCCCTGGCGCGAGAACAACGGCGTGCCGAGTTCGTCTTCCAGCGCGCGGATCTGGTGGCTGACGGCGCCATGCGTCACGAACAGTTCGTCCGCCGCGCGCGAAAAGCTTTCGTGGCGGGCGGCGGCCTCGAACGTTCTCAGCGCGTTGAGCACGGGCAGTTGTCGCAGATCCACGGATGCCTTATTTGTTAGTTTTTCTCACATGAGCGTGAGAATTGATCGTTTTGTCGATTGCCTTGATGTGCCTAGGATTGTAGCCACGAAGCAACTTTTAGGTGGAACGATCATGCGACAAATTTCCTCAAGTATCACGTTCGAAATCGCACCCGGCGAACTGCTGCCGATGATGGTGGCGCATAGCACGCGCTTGTCCGTTCATGGCGCGCCTGTGTGGGTGACGCGCAGCAACGATGTCGAAGATTATTGGCTGGCGCCCGGTCACTCGCTGCGCCTGCGGCCTGGGGAGCGCCTGTGGCTCAGCGCCGAAGGTGCCAACGCGGCGCGGGTCGCATTCGTTGCGCCGCTGTCGCGAACCGCGATGATGACCGACGTCGCGCGCGCGTTGTCTGACTGGTGGGGCGCGCGCCGCAGCGGGTGGCGTACTGTTTGAGCCTGAGCCTGCCGGAACTGGAACTTGTCGCCCGACGCCGGACCGCGCACGGCGCATGGAGGCGCCCTTGATTTCGCGCAAGCGATCCGCCGCCGGCTCGGGCGCGGCGCTCCCGATTCCGGTAAACTGCGGCCATCATGTCTGCCGCATCGTCTTTTTCGTCCGTCTCCCCGTTGCCGTCTTCTTCGGATGAGGGGCGGCAGGACCCGGTTTCAAGCCGCGCCGCCGTTCTCGACGCTCCGCTGGTGGATTTATCCCCGATCGTTCGCTGGCAAGGGGTCGTCCCCTACGAAGTCAGCTTCGACGCCATGCGCGCATTCACAGAAGCGCGTAGCGCCGACACACCCGACGAGATCTGGCTGATCGAGCATCCGCCCGTCTTCACGCTCGGTCAGGCGGGTAACCCCGCTCATTTGCTGGCGGCCGACCCGGCGATTCCGCTCGTCAAAGTCGATCGAGGCGGGCAGATCACCTATCACGGCCCAGGCCAAGTCGTCGCCTATCTGCTGCTCGATTTGCGCCGGCGCAAGCTGATGGTGCGGGAAATGGTCACGCTGATCGAGCAAGCCGTGATCGACACCCTCGCGGCGTATAATCTCGTCGGCGAGCGCCGGTCCGGTGCGCCCGGCATCTACGTGGCGCCGGGAGCGGGCGCGCTCGGGCATGAGGGCGCGAAGGTCGCCGCGCTCGGCCTTAAAATCCGCAACGGATGCAGCTATCACGGCGTAAGCCTGAACGTAAGGATGGATTTGCGGCCGTTTCTCGCGATCAATCCCTGCGGCTACGCGGGCCTGGAAACGGTCGACATGGCGACGCTCGGCGTCGCCGCCGGCTGGCACGAAGTGGCCGAAACCCTGGCGGCACGGCTCGCCGCGAACCTCGGCGGCGCGCTTGGCGCACGCTCATCGACTGGATCACCGAATGACTGACGTTACCGCTCAACCTGGCGGCGCCTCCGAGGCCCCGCAAGCCACGCCTGCCTACGACGCCACCGCCAAGCAAAAGGCGCAGGCGAAGACGGCACGCATCCCGATCAAGATCGTCCCGATCGAGAAGCTGAAAAAGCCCGAGTGGATCCGCGTGAGAGCGGCAACGGGCAGTTCGCGTTTCTCGGAGATCAAGCAGATCCTGCGCGAGCACAACTTGCATACGGTGTGCGAAGAGGCGAGTTGCCCGAACATTGGCGAGTGTTTCGGCAAGGGCACGGCCACGTTCATGATCATGGGCGACAAGTGCACGCGCCGCTGCCCGTTCTGCGACGTCGGCCACGGCCGTCCTGATCCGCTCGATACGGAAGAGCCGGGCAATCTTGCCCGCACCATCGGGGCGCTCAAGCTCAAGTACGTCGTGATCACGAGCGTCGATCGCGACGACCTCCGCGACGGCGGGGCGGGGCATTTCGTCGAATGTATTCGGCAAGTGCGCGAGCATTCGCCCGCGACGCGCATCGAAATTCTCACCCCTGACTTCCGCGGCCGCCTCGACCGCGCGCTCGAGATCCTGAACGCGGCGCCGCCCGACGTGATGAACCACAACCTCGAAACGGTGCCGCGTCTGTACAAGGAAGCGCGTCCGGGGTCGGACTACGCGCATTCGCTGAAGCTCTTGAAGGACTTCAAGGCGCTGCATCCGAACGTGCCGACGAAGTCGGGCATCATGGTGGGCCTGGGCGAGACGGAAGAAGAGATTCTGCAAGTGATGCGCGATTTGCGCGCGCATGACGTCGACATGTTGACGATCGGCCAGTATCTGCAGCCGTCGGAGCATCACCTGCCCGTTCGGGCTTACGTGCATCCCGATACGTTCAAGATGTACGAGGAAGAGGCGTACAAGATGGGCTTCACGCATGCTGCCGTGGGCGCGATGGTGCGCTCGAGCTATCACGCCGATCAACAAGCGCACGACGCGGGCGTTGAAGGCGTGGTTTGATGCGTTTCGCTGAGCGCGGTTAAGCCGTTGCGCCAGCTGCCTGCGCGGCGGCGCGATCGATCCTGATGATCGGTCGCGCCGCCGCGTTCGTTTTAATCGGACGAATCACCTTGAGTTTCCGGCCAGCCGGACGTCCGCTGTCCGGCGTTCCGGAAAGCCGGACGCCGCCTGCCGTCGTTGATAAGAAATATCAATAAAATCAATGACTAACGGCGCATCGCGCGTTGGCATTGACCTTGCAATCGATGGACCCCACGAACGGCTGCCTCGGCCAATCGAATCATTCCTAAGTGGGAGACAACGATGCGTCCTTTGAAGAAACCCTTCTATCGAATCCTCTATGTGCAGGTGATTGCGGCGATCATCGCCGGCGTCTTGCTCGGTCATTTCGCGAGCGCAACCGCGATCGACATGAAACCGCTCGGGGACGCATTCATTAACCTCGTGAAGATGGTGATCGGCCCCATCATCTTCTGTACCGTCGTGACTGGCATCGCCGGCATGGAAGACATGAAGAAGGTCGGCCGCGTGGGTGGCAAGGCGCTGCTGTACTTCGAAGTCATCTCCACGTTCGCCCTGTTGCTGGGCCTCATTGCCACGCATGTGCTGAAACCGGGCGCGGGCTTCAATGTCGACGTGCATACGCTCGACGGCAAGGCGGTCGCCTCGTACGCGGCGAAGGCGCACGGGCAAAGCACCGTCGATTTCTTCATGCACATCATCCCGCGCACGCTGACCGATGCCTTTGCACAAGGCGAGATCCTGC
>NZ_JBQCDN010000160.1:0-4254 GCF_051961175.1 Trinickia sp.
GTCGAAGACTTGCGAATCGGCTTGGCGGGGGACCGAGCAAATGATCTTGCGCACACGCCGCGCCTTGAGCAATGCGGCCAGGCCAATCTCGCCGTTGCCGGCGTTGTTGTTCACGATCGTGAGTTCGCGCGCGCCCTGCTCAATGAGGGCGTCGATGAGCTCGGCCGGTTGTCCGGCCGAGCCGAAGCCGCCGATCATGACGGTGGCGCCGTCGGCGATATCGGCGACGGCGGCTTCGAGGGAAGAAATAGTCTTATCAATCATCGGTAATCGCGCTGGCGGTAGCGCCTCCGGCATCGGGTTGACAAACAATGTAGAGGTCCGCCAGCCCCCAAGTCAACGGCGATTATCGAAAAACTGTGCGATTATCGAACGAACCCCGTTCGGACGTCGACGAAAACTCCGGCGAACTCCGACGACCTTAGATGTCGAAGAACACCGTCTCGCGGCCGCCGTCCGGTGTGTCTTGCAAACGAATGTCGAGCGAATACACGACGGCACCATCGCGCTGCCCGCGTTGCGAGATCAACGTGCCGCGGCGCACCTCCCATTCGATGCCGGTCAGCACGGGATCGCTTCGGTTCGCCTCGGCTTCGTCGCTGAAATAGAGCCTCGTATGGAGTCCGACGTTGATCCCGCGCGCGAACAGCACCAAGCAGACATGCGGCGCTTGCGGCGCACCGCTATGCCCGGGCACGCGTCCCGGCTTGACCGTTTCGAAACGGAACACGCCCGTTTCGAAGTCCGCGCCCGCCCGCCCCCAGCCGCGGAACGACGGATCGATCGGCACGTCCCGGTCGTCGCCCGGATGCGCGTATCGGCCATCGGCATTGGCTTGCCAGAGTTCGACCAGCACGTCGCGCATGAGTGTCCCCGAGCCGTCGAACACGCGGCCCTCGATCGCGATGCGCTCGCCTCGCGTATCGGGCGTGACGAGCACGTTGCCGAAATTGTTTTCGAAGATGTCGAAACCGGCTTGCTCGGGCGCGAGGCCGATGTGGACATACGGACCGCCGGTCTGCGAGGCCGTCTCGGGAAAACGAACCGGACCGAAAGTAGAAGCTGCGGGAAACGGTGGGCGATTCATTTATTTGGCTCCTTGCGTCGAAGGCTCGAAGTACGTCATGCGCCGGCCGCGCAACGTGATGTCGAAGCGATAGCAACGGCTATCGAGTGCGATGTTGTTACCGGTGTCGCTGAGCGCGATGAGCCCGCGCACCTGCTCTTCGTTCGGGAGCGTCTTGATGATTGGGCATTGCGCGATCAGCGGGTCGCCTTCGAAATACATCTGCGTGATCAGGCGCTGAGCCCAGCCGTCCCCGCTCAGCGAGTAGTGGATGTGAGAGGGCCGCCAGTCGTTGATGCGGTTGCGCCACGGGTACGGGCCGGGCTTGATCGTGCGATAGGCGTAATAGCCGTTGTCATCGGTCAGCATGCGTCCGCAGCCGCCGAAGTTCGGATCGATCGGCGCGATGTATTTGTCGTTGCGATGCCGATAGCGGCCGCCGGCGTTCGCTTGCCAGATTTCGACCAACGCGTTTCGAACGGGGCGGCCGAATTCGTCGCGCACATAGCCATGCACGACGATGCGTTCACCGATCGGCAGGCCGTCCTTCGCAAAGTTCAGAATGAGGTCGTTATCGAGCGGCCCCAGCTCGTCGGCGCGAAAGACGGGGCCCGTGCGCTCCGATAGCGTATTCAGCGTCGAAATGAGCGCGTTGCGCGGCGAGCGCAGGACGCTCGTCTTGTAGCCCGGCGTATAGGCGGCCGGATGCGAGGCCGTCTCACGCTGGGCGAAATCGCCATAGGTGCCGGCCGAGACGGCCGCTTGTGGATCCGACATGATCGTTCTCCTCCTGATTCCCGATGGATGCGGCCGCACGCCCGGGACAAGCCTGGAACAAGCGCGACCGACTGTTTCTCGACGCCCACTCTATTGTCCCGCTCTGCACGCGTAAATTGACTTCTGTTCCGTCGATCCATAACCTCCAGTAATGGAAACCAGAATCAGCTTTCGTCATGTCAGTTGCTTTCTCGCGATTGCTCGCGAGCGCAATCTCGGGCGCGCCGCCGAGCGATTGAATCTGACCCAGCCGGCCGTATCGAAGACGTTGAACGAGCTCGAATCGCTCGCGAACGTGCGCCTCGTCGAACGCGGCCGGCACGGCGCACGCTTGACGCCCGCCGGCGAGCACTTTCTTCGCCACGCCGTCGGCGTCGCGCAAGCGATGGAGTCGGCCGCGGCGGCCTTACAAGGTCCCACCGCGCCGCCCGTGCGCATCCTGACGCTCGGCGCGCTGCCGACCGTCGCGAGCGGCGTCTTGCCCGATGCCCTGGTACGTCTTCGCGAGCAGCATCCGCAAACGGGTGTCCGCCTTCATACCGCGACGAATCAACCGCTGCTCTCCGCGCTCAAGGCGGGGCAGCTCGATTGCGTGGTCGGACGGATGGCGGAGCCCGCCATGATGCAGGGGCTGTCGTTCGAGTTGCTCTATGCCGAGCCGCTTGTCATGGCCGTCAGGCCGCGGCATCCGCTGCTCGGCACTCACGCAGCCTCGCCTCAGGCCGTGCTCGAGTTTCCGCTCGTCGTGGCACCCGCCGGCACGGTACCGAGGCTCCACACCGACGCGTTTTTCGACGCGCATGCGTTGCATGTACCGGCCAATTGCACGGAAACGCTGTCGGTGTCCGTCGCGCGCCTGCTGGCTCGACGCTCCGACGCCGTGTGGATCACGCCTGCGTTCACCGCCCGCGACGATCTCGCGCGCGGTGAATTGGTCAAGCTGCCGCTGGCCATTCCCAACGCGGAGGAACCCGTCGGCCTCCTGCGTCGCAGTTCAGGGGAGCCTTCGGGCGCGGTCGAGGCATTGGCCGAAATCCTGCGGGAACTGACGCGTGCCGACGCACCGACGGGGAAAACCCGTACGGCCCGCTCCGCCAAGCGCGCGCCCGCGTCGCGCACACGCAAGCGGTAATCTGGCCGGCCTCATGCGCGTGCTGCGTGCCCTTCGTGCACGCTTCGGATCGGCGCACGGGCTTGACCCACCCCGCGCCGAAGCATAGGATTCATGAGTTCGTTCGATATTGGATAGTTTGTTCGATAATCGCACAATAGAACGTATCGAACGTATTGGCATCGAACAGATCACGCGTATTGCTCGATGCTGAGCCGTTGGCTGGACCGCTGGCTGAATCTCGGGCTGAATCCGGCTGGGTCCACGCCCGCGTCATCGCCCTTTCCCTTTGCCCGCTTCAATCCGCTCCCATGTTTGCGTACCAAGGACGACTCAACGACAGGCTGACCTCGACTGCAACGATGCTCGCGGTGTTCGAGCCAAAAGCGACCGTGCAACGCATGCTCGACGTCGAAGCTGCCCTTGCACGGGCACTTGCAAAAGCGGGGGTCATTCCGCCCGAAACCGTCGCACCGATCGTAGCGGCGTGTCAGGCCGATCGGATCGACGCCGCCTCGCTGACGGAAGCGGCCGTGCGTGCCGGCAATCTCGCCATCCCGCTCGTCAAGCAATTGACGGCGTGCGTCGGCGCGCAATCGGCCGAAGCGGCGAAATACGTGCATTGGGGCGCGACGAGTCAAGACATTATCGATAGCGGCATGGTGCTTCAATTGCGCGATGCCCTCGACTTGATCGAAGCGGGCGTCGAAGCACTGTGCGCCACACTCGCCCGTCAAGCGGCAACGTACCGCGATACGCCAATGGTGGGCCGCACGTGGCTGCAGCAAGCCCTGCCGATCACGTTGGGCTTGAAGTTCGCGCAGTGGCTCGATGCGCTGGAGCGACACCGCGAACGGCTCGTTCAGTTGAGAGAACGCGCGCTGGCCCTGCAATTCGGCGGTGCAGCCGGCACGTTGGCCAGCCTGGGAGACGCGGCACAGCCCGTCGCTCAAGCACTGGCCGAAGCACTCTCATTGCCGCTGCCGAGCGTGCCTTGGCATACCCAACGCGACCGTATCGCGGAAGCGGCCACCGTGCTGGGGCTACTGACCGGCACGCTCGGCAAGATCGCGCGTGACATCTCGCTGCAAATGCAAACCGAAATCGGCGAATTGGGCGAGCCGTCGTCGTCGGGTAAAGGCGGATCGTCGACCATGCCGCATAAACGCAATCCCGTCGGCTGCGCCGCGGCGCTCACGGCGGCTGCCCGCGTACCCGCCCTCGTCGCCACGATGCTTGGGGCCATGGTGCAAGAACACGAACGCGCACTGGGCGGCTGGCAAGCCGAGTGGGAAACGCT
>NZ_JBQCDN010000161.1:0-6506 GCF_051961175.1 Trinickia sp.
CACCCGCGCTGTTGCCGCCCAAGCAAGCCCGTGTGACGAACTCGTCATCCGCTCGCAGCACGCAACAGTGGATCGGCCATGCCGGCGCAAGCGTCTTGCGCTCGCCGCGACGATTCTCGGCTCGAGCATGGCATTTATCGACGGCTCTGTCGTTAACGTAGCGCTGCCCGCCATTCAGAGTGAGCTGCACGCGAGCGTCGCGGCACTGCAGTGGGTCGTTAACGCCTACTTGCTCTTTCTCGCGTCGCTCGTGCTGGTGGGCGGGTCGATGGGAGACAAGCTCGGCCGCCGCACGGTGTTCATTGTTGGCATAGGAATCTTCACGCTGGCGTCGGCCGCTTGCGGGCTAGCGCCAAACGCGGGTTCTCTAATCGCAGCGCGCGCGGTGCAGGGCATCGGCGCCGCACTGTTCGTCCCGAGCAGCCTGGCGATCATCGGCGCCGTATTCGAAGGCGAAGCGCGCGGACGGGCAATCGGTACCTGGGCGGGCGTCGGCGCCATCACGTCGGCGGTGGGGCCGGTGGCGGGCGGCGCGCTTGTCGACACGTTGTCCTGGCGGGCTATCTTCTTCCTCAACGTGCCGCTCGCCACGGCGACGATTGCGCTCGCGATTTCGTCGGTGCCGAACAGCTATAAGGCCGATGCGCGTGAACGATTGGACTGGGCTGGCGCGCTGAGCGCGGCCGCTGGGCTCGCCGCCCTCACCTACGGCCTGACCCAAGTGCCGGCGCATGGTTTCGCACATCCGGTCGTACTGTGCGCGATCGGCGCCGGCGTGCTCGTGCTGGCCGCGTTTGTCATGATCGAAGCGAATAGTCGTTGTCCGATGACGCCGCTCGACATCTTCCGCTCTCGCGATTTCGCCGGCGCCAACGTCGTCACGCTGCTGCTCTACTTCGGCCTCAGCGGCGCACTGTTCTTCCTGCCATTCACGCTGATTCGCGCACGTGGCTACACTGCGACCGAAGCGGGCGCTGCGCTGCTGCCAGTGCCTGTCATCATGGGTTTGCTGTCGCGCTTCACCGGAGGCATTACGAACCGTTTCGGTTCGCGAATCCTGCTGAGCGCTGGCCCGGGCGTTGCCGGAATCGGGTTCGCGATGCTCGCGCTGCCGTTCGTTAGCGGCAGCTTTTGGGCCGGGATCCTCCCTGCGCTAACCGTACTGGGGCTCGGAATGACCATCACGGTCGCGCCGCTGACGACGACCGTCATGAACTCAGTGCCGAGCGACCGTACAGGCGTCGCATCCGGCATCAACAACGCGGTTGCGCGCGTGGCGAGCCTGCTCGCGGTCGCGGTGCTCGGCATCGTATTCGTGTGGTCGCACGACGCGGCGCTGGCGGCACGGCTCGACAAACTGAACGTTCCTCCGCAAGTGCGCCAAACCGGACAGTTACTGGAGCCGGACCCTCACCCCGGGGCCGCAGCCGCCGATGCTCAAAAGCCGCCGCTCACCCCCGTGGCTCAGGCGCAAGCCGACGCCATCACCGATGCGCTGCGCGCTGTCGCACTGGTTTCGGCCCTGTGCGCGTTCGCAGCGGCAGGTCTCGCGGCGGTGACCATCCAGCCCCGCCAGTAACGTGCTTCACGTCGCCAGAAGCGTCTAATTGCAGACGGACGACGAAGCCCCACATTCAAATCTCTCCTGCTTCCGACATATGGGTCTATCCGTCGCTGCCCAAACTCGAACGGATCTCGGCCGCCGAGAGGTCGCGCTGATGCGTGGCAATCTGCCAAGTGTTTCCCCATGGATCTCTGACCATCGCTCGCCTGTCGCCATATGGCATGTCGGCCGGCGCTTCAAGCGAGATCGCACTGGCTGCAATCGCTCGCCGGTAGGTCGAATCGACATCCTCAACATAGACATACAGAAATGCCGGCATCGGCTCGCGAAGGCCGTCGCCGCCGCTCACCATCACGACGGAATCGCCGATCCGGATTTCGGCAGGCAGTCCGTGACGGAATTCGCCACGTGCCTGAAATACCTTCCAGATAAATGTGATCAGGTTTTCCGGTTCACGCACGACAATGCGCGGCGTGACGGTGTGCCACCCATCAGGCTGAAATGTAGCCACGTCGGAGCCTCGGAAAAGATGCGCAAGGCATTGTCCCCCGAGCGCCGGATGTCTGCAAAGCGTCGACCCATCAGACGTTCGGAGCATCGCCCAACAAGCGGGGAAGCGCCGGCAATCCTGCCGGACGGCGGTACGCCCTCTCTATGCTGGATCGCTGCGTGCTCCTTTCGTTCGACCGGGGAATAGCGGTCGTGCGCATCGTCCGGGTTGCCTCCGACGTCGCCCCGCATCCCCGGCCGGCGCATCCGCTATGGCGTCGTTAGGCTCACTCTATCGGTTAGATAGCAACTATCAAATAGCGTATAATGTTAGTTTTCTTCAATATAGAGTCCGTCAAACGGCAAACGCAGGCAAACGCAGCACCAACCCTTCTCGAGGAAACTTTATGTCGCTCATCAACACCCAAGTCCAACCGTTCAAGGCACAAGCTTTCCACAACGGCAAGTTCGTTGAGGTCACGGAACAGTCGCTCCTGGGCAAGTGGTCGGTCGTGATCTTCATGCCGGCTGCATTCACGTTCAACTGCCCGACCGAAGTCGAGGACGCGGCAGAAAACTACGCCGAGTTCCAAAAGGCCGGCGCGGAAGTCTACATCGTCACGACCGACACGCACTTCTCGCACAAGGTGTGGCACGAAACGTCGGAAGCCGTGGGCAAGGCCAAGTTCCCGCTGGTTGGCGACCCGACGCACCAGCTGACGAACGCGTTCGGCGTGCATATCCCGGAAGAAGGTCTGGCCCTGCGCGGCACCTTCATCATCAACCCGGAAGGCACGATCAAGACGCTGGAAGTGCACGACAACGCGATCGCTCGCGACGTCTCGGAAACGCTGCGCAAGCTGAAGGCTGCGCAATTCGTCGCCGCCAACCCTGGCCAAGTCTGCCCGGCCAAGTGGAAGGAAGGCGCGAAGACGCTGACCCCGTCGCTCGACCTCGTCGGCAAGATCTAAGCAGCATCAATCTGCGTCAATTGGCGTCAATCGCAATGACGAATTGACGATTCGACGGTCTGACGCGCCGGCCGGGTACCCCGGCCGGCCTCGAAATTCCTGGTTCGTAACCTCTCAAGCATCGAGGATCACTATGTTGGACGACAGCCTCAAGGGCCAATTGCAAGCCTACTTGCAACGCGTGAATCAGCCGTTCGAACTCGTGGCATCGCTGGACGAACAAGCCAGCTCGCGCGAACTCGAGGCACTGCTGAAGACCATCGCCGAGCTGTCGGACAAGATCACCGTGCGCACCGATGGCAATGACGCGCGCAAGCCGTCGTTCAGCCTGAATCCGGTGGGCGGCGGGCAAAGCCTGCGCTTTGCCGCCATCCCGCTCGGTCACGAATTCACTTCGCTCGTACTCGCCCTGCTCTGGACCGGCGGCCATCCGCCCAAGGTCGAGCCGGAGCTGATCGAGCAAATCAAGGCGCTCGACGGCGACTATCGCTTCGAGGTCTACATGTCGCTGTCTTGCCATAACTGCCCGGACGTCGTGCAGGCGTTGAGCTTGATGGCGGTGCTCAACCCGCGCGTCAAAACCGTCGTGGTGGACGGCGCGCTGTTCCAGGGCGAAGTGGACGAGCGCCAGATCATGGCCGTCCCGAGCGTCTATTTGAACGGCGAAATGTTCGGCGCGGGCCGGATGGATCTCGCGGAAATCGTCGCGAAGCTCGATACGGGTTCCGCGGAACGTGAAGCGGCGAAGCTCAACGCGAAGAATGCCTTCGACGTGCTGATCGTCGGTGGCGGGCCTGCCGGATCGGCGGCTGCGGTTTATGCCGCGCGTAAGGGTATCGATACGGGCATCGCCGTTGAACGGATGGGCGGTCAGGTCAACGATACTTTGTCGATCGAGAACTACATCTCCGTGCTCGAAACCGACGGTCCGAAGTTCTCGGCCGCGCTCGAAGCGCAAGTGCGCCACTACGGTGTCGACATCATGTCGCAGCAGCGCGCTGTCGAACTGATTCCGGCCTCGCAGCCGGGCGGCTTGGTGGGCGTGCGGATGGAAAACGGCGGCGTGCTCAAGAGCCGCAGCGTCATTATCTCGACCGGCGCGCGCTGGCGTAATGTCAACGTGCCGGGCGAGCAGGAGTACAAGAACAAGGGCGTAGCCTACTGCCCCCACTGCAACGGCCCGCTCTTCAAGGGCAAACGCGTCGCGGTGATCGGCGGTGGCAACTCGGGCGTCGAAGCGGCGATCGATCTGGCCGGTGTCGTGGCGCATGTCACGTTGATCGAGTTCAACGATCAGCTGAAGGCCGACGCGGTGCTGGTTGCCAAGCTCGGCAGCCTGCCCAATGTCACGGTGCATGTGAATGCGCAAACGACGGAAATCACTGGCGACGGCAACAAGGTGAACGGCCTGCGTTATAAGGATCGCGTGAGCGGTGTCGAGCACACGGTCGACCTCGAAGGCGTGTTCGTTCAGATCGGTCTCGTGCCGAATACTGAATGGCTCAAGGGCACGATGGAGTTGAGCCGGTTCGGCGAAATCGTTGTCGATGCCAAGGGGCAGACGAATGTGCCGGGTGTGTTTGCGGCCGGCGATTGCACGACGGTTCCGTTCAAGCAGATCGTGATCGCAGCGGGCGATGGGGCGAAGGCGGCATTGAGCGCGTTCGATTACCTGATTCGTACGCCTGAGGTGGTGGAAACCGCGCAGGACTTGAGCGCGGTCGAAGCCTGAGCGGTTGTTGAGCCATCCTGATGGCTCGCCCGCGCGTCGCAATCGCTTGGCGCGCTCTCAGTAGCTAACCTATGTCCCACGCCCAGCCGGCATGCGCTGCAGCGCCATGCCGGCTTTCTTTATTTCCATTTCGATCCAAGACTTTCCAACCCGGCCTGCTTCAGGTCCTCGGGCACCATCACTACGCGAAACTCGCAGTCGGCGTTGAACATCAGAAACCAAGGTTCGGCGAATGCCGGGACCTGCGAGGGCTCATCGAGGTTGACGATGATGACGGCGCCCCGCGTTCCATTTTGCTCGGTAAAGTAGACCGCTTCGGGTTTTGTCTCCTGGAGTATTCGGTCCATCACCTCCCCGATGGTGCCGTCGCGCACAAAAGCATTGAACGGTTCATGGGGAATTCGTACGTTGAGAAGCATGCGCATGGGCCTTCTCCTGACTAGAAGCTAGAAGCGTTGAGGGAGCCTCCTAGCATAGGAACTCTGCGGCAAGGCTTTGGTGGCTTGGGCAACATAGCGCGACACTCTCTCTAGTCGGCGCCGCTGAAGCACCACTGGTGTTCGACCGCAAACCAGCGTGCAAGCAACGCCGCTCACGGGAATTCAACGAGATCGGGTTCGTTCAAACAAGCACTCGCGAATGCGAAAGATCGCGAATGCGGCCGCCCGAGTCCACCACGCCGGGCCGTTCCTCGCCTCGCACACCAAAGCGCACCCACTTCATGCACGTCTCCTCTTTAGGATCGAAACAAGTCTGTGCAACGGATGTTGAAGCGAAAGCGAAATCGATAGCCGAACAATTCGAAATTCACATGGGGCGATACGGGGAGCGAATCGCAGACGACGGGACGCTCAGCCGAAACGCTCCAATCGGAGTAAGGATAAACAGACCGCTCAGATTACAGAAGATTAAGGATTTCCTTACAATCAGAATACGCCATTTCAGCCGTTAACAGAGCGGGCAACATTTAATTTGCATCGGGCTCTATGAACATCAAGCAAAAGCTTCAACTCCTCGTGGCGGTATCCGTGGTGTCCCTCGGTGGCGGCATCGTCGTTTCCGCTCTCAGCCTGAGCACCGCCGACCAAACCCAGCGAAACACGCGGCGTCAACAAGAAATCGCGGTTGCACTGACGGAAATGAAAGCGTATGCCCTCTCGACGATCGAGACGGACCCGACCTCCGATGACACGAAGCACATCTTTGCGGATGCCGAGCAGAACATCGAACAGCGGGCGGAGCAGATCAAGCCGCTACTCGACGATTCTGAGACGCAGGCTCAGGTAGCCACCGTTCTCGCCCAATGGAACAGCTACGACCGCAAGTCGCGCGACATCATCGATCTGGCAACCCGAGACGTGAAGACCGCCAATGACAAAATGACGGCGCTCTACCACAACGACTTCAAGCCCATGCAAGCCGAGTTCGAACGACTCGGCCGTGCGGCAAACCAACAAGCTCAGCGAGCCGCAGACACGGCGCAGCGCATCAGAACCCGTACCCGCTGGACCATCATCGTCGTGCTTGCCGCCATTCTCGTATTGATTGTCGGTTGGATCACGGCGCTGTCGCGCTCGATTCTCGGCGCGCTCGACAGCATCAAGACGACTTTGGAACGGGCCAGCACGTCGCTCGATCTCACGCTGCGCGCGCCGGTCCTGGCCCATGACGAGATCGGCGCGGCGGCGACCGGGTTCAATGTCCTGATGACGCGCGTCGGCGAAGCGATGCACGCGGTGCGGCAGTCGGC
>NZ_JBQCDN010000162.1:0-28297 GCF_051961175.1 Trinickia sp.
CACGACGTCACGTTTCCGCTTTATGTCGAAGTCGATGAAATCTACAACCTCGCGTGCCCCGCATCGCCCATTCATTATCAATACGATCCCGTCCGGACGACCAAAACGAGCGTGCATGGGTCAATCAACATGCTGGGTCTTGCCAAGCGCCTGCACGCGAAAATCTTTCAGGCATCGACGAGCGAGGTGTATGGCGATGCGCGCGTGCATCCGCAGAAGGAAGACTACTGGGGACACGTGAACCCTATCGGCCCGCGCTCTTGCTATGACGAAGGAAAGCGCTGCGCCGAAACGTTGTTCGTCGATTATCGGCGCCAATACGGCACGGAGGTGCGCATTGCCCGCATCTTCAACACCTATGGGCCGCGCATGCACCCGGCCGATGGCCGCGTGGTGTCGAACTTCATGGTGCAGGCGCTGGCGGGCGAGCCGTTGACTGTCTATGGCGACGGATCGCAAACGCGATCGCTGTGCTACGTCGAAGACATGATCGATGCCTTCGTCCGCTTGATGGATGCGCCCGACGGCAGTTGCGATCCGGTCAACCTCGGCAATCCGCACGAGATCACGATGCTCGAGCTGGCGAAGCATGTGCGAGCCGCCACGCACTCGTCAAGCGAGATCGAGTTTCGGCCGTTGCCGATCGACGATCCGTGGCATCGTCAGCCCGATATTTCAAAGGCGCACGCATTGCTGGGCTGGGCGCCGAATACGGCGCTCGAGGATGGATTACAGGCGACGGCCGAGCACTTTCGTGCACTGCTGGATGCGCGACCGCTCGCTGGCGGTGCGCGTCGTGCCGCCGGCATATCGCGCTGATACACGGTGTAACGCCACCCCGTCGGCTAAACATGCACCGCCGCCAACCGCCGGATCTCCCCTGCCAGCGCATCGATCGGCACGGGTTTCACGAAATGCGCCGCGAAGCCGGCGCGCGCCGTTCGTTCGCGGATCGCCGCATCGTTGTGTCCCGTCAGCGCGATCGCTGACGGCAGCGTGCCGTCGTCGTACTGGCTCGCCATCGTGCGGATTTTCCTCAACACCTCGCAGCCGTCGTCGTCGCCGAGCGAGATGTCGCACAGCACGACGCCCGGCCACTGCGCCCGCGCCGTCTCGCGCAGGCGCCGCAATGCATCGTCGCCCGACGCCGCCAGTTCGACTTGAGCGCCACTCGCCACGAGCGCCGCTTCGAGCGCGTCGCGCGCCTCTTCGTCGTCATCGATCGCCAGCACCTTGATGCCATCGAGCCTCGGGGCGCCCTGCTGCATCGTCGGCTCCACCGCGCCGTCCGCTCCGACCACCGGCAACAGCGGCAGCGAGGCAACGTAGGCCACCCGCCCGTCGATCGCCATCGGCCGGAACACGCCGCCGGCGGCGCCCAATACGTGCTCGGCTTCGGCCGCTTGCTCGTCCGATAACGGTGCCGGCTCGTCTTGCGCCCCCACTACCGCCAGCCAGGCCATGTTGCCGTCGCGCTGCGCGTGCAGCTCCACGCGCGCGCCGGGCTCCGCGTACTCGATCTCGTTGGCACACAGCATCGCGACGACACGCTGAATCTGCTCCGTCTCCCCGGTCACGGGCAGGTCGGGATCCACCACGCGAATGCCGAAATCGACGCCTTGCTCGACGGCTTCCGTCGCGACACGCGCCGCAATCTCCGCCGCAAGATCGCCCACGCGCATCGGGTGCGCGGCAAGCTTGCGCTGCGTATGTTCGAGCTCGCCCTGTTCAAGCTGCAGCGCCCACATGCGCGCATAAATGCCACCGGGCCGCGCCAGCAGTTCTTCATGCCGGCCCTGCTCCACGATGCGGCCGTGCTCCATCACCAGAATCCGGTCCGCATCGACGATCGTCGACAATCGATGGGCGATCACAACGGAGGTGCGGCCTTCCGCCAATCGTCGAAATTCATTCTGAATCGCGCGCTCCGAACGCGTGTCGAGCGCCGACGTTGCTTCATCGAATACGATGATCGGCGGATCCTTCAAGAAGGCACGGGCGATCGCGATGCGCTGCCGCTCGCCGCCCGACAAACGCAGCCCGCGCTCGCCGACACGGGTATCGTAATGATCGGGCAAACGTTCGACGAACTCGTCGAGTTGCGCGGCGCGCGCGGCGCGCACGATATCGGCGCGCATCGCGTTCGGATGGCCATAGCCGATGTTGTAGGCAATCGTCTCGTTGAACAGCACCGTGTCCTGAGGCACGATACCCATCGCTCTGCGCAGCGAGTGGCGCGTGACGCCCCGCAGATCCTGCCCATCGATGGTCACCTTGCCGCGCGTGGGGGCATACAGCCTGAATAGCAGCCTCACAAGCGTCGACTTGCCCGACCCGCTGCCGCCGACCACGGCCAATGTCGTGCCGGCCTTCGCGCGAAAGGCCACTTCATGCAAGATCTGACGGGCCGGGTCGTAGCCGAAGTCGACCTGCTCGAAAGCAATCTCTCCCTCCGTCACGATCAACGGCTTCGCACCAGGCTCGTCGCGGTCTTCATCGGCCGTCGCGTCGCCGCCTTCGAGGCTGTCCGCGGCCAAAACGATAAACATCCGCTCGACGTTCACGAGCGCGTCATTCGTCTCGCGAAACACGAACCCGAGTGTGTTGAGCGGCATGCACACTTGTACGATATACGCGTTCACGAGCACGAGATCGCCAAGCGTCATACGGCCCCCGGCGACATACTGTACGGCCAGCAGCATCATGGCCGCGATGCCGACACAAACGATGGCGCTCTGCCCGAGATGCAGTGCGGTGAGCGCGCGCTGATTCGCGAGCCGCGCGACAATCCAGCGCGAGAGGACACTGCGATAGCGCGCCGTTTCGAGCTCTTCGGCGGCGAAGTATTTGACGGTGTCGTAGTTGAGCATGCTATCGACGAGCCGGCTGTCGGATGCCGCTTCGAGCTGATTGACTTCGCGCTGCACCCGCATGCGCCGGCGCGTAAAGATGACGGTATAGGCGCCATACGTAACCAGCGTTGCCGCGATGATCCAGCTGAACGTGACGTTGAAGTTGCTTGCAACGATGCCGATCACCGTACCGATTTCGATGACGGCGGGCAGAATCGTGAACAAGCCGACACCGAGCAGATAGCCGACGCCGTCCGTCCCTTTCTGCACGTCGCGCACGATCGATCCGGTTTCGCGCTGCGAGTGGTAGCGCGCGCCCAGCCGATGCAGGCGGGCGAACGTGCTCTCCGCGAGTCCGGCCACCGTATGCTGCGTGACCGTGCTGAACACGACGTCCCGCGCCTCGCCCAGCGCGTCGCCGATAAAACGTAATAACGCGTAGGCCAGTACCAGGAAGACCGGGAATAAAGCCAACGCAGTGTGATGCCCGAGATCGTCGATGATTTCGCGCAGCACCAGCGGCACCGAGACGCCGGCCAGCTTGGCCACGATCATCAACGCGGCCGCACCGAACGTCTGCGCCCGGTAGCGCCACATCGCGTGCCATATGTCGGCTGCAATACGGCCCTTCACTCTCGCGCGGATCCGTCGGCCGATCCGCTTCACGCCTGCCCTCGTTCAGCGTCGGCGAAGATGGCTGCGTCCACGCCCAACATGAGGTTGCACTCGGCGAGATCCGTGCCGCCCGCGGGCAAGTGACGGCGCATCGCATCTTCGGCATGCGCGCACAGCGCCTCCCGTGCCCGGAGCCTTTTGGCGCCCGGCAACGCCCGGTACCGCTCGAGCACACCCGGTTCCATCACGAGACTGAGTGCGCACCGCGAATCGAGAATGCTCATGCTGCCCGCCGACGCCACCCACGACACTTGAATCGTGACCACGCCATCCGAGTTCGTCACGTGCGTGATCGAGGTGGACGCAAATGGAAAACTTTTAAACAGGGCATGTTCGATTTCGGCAAGGCTTTGCCGCGCATCGAGCGAAACGGTCATCGGCACTCCTTTCTCTTCGCCAAAGCACAGGGGCCGCGCGAGCAGCTCGCGCATGTCCCGGGAAACTGGTTGCAATACGCGTTCCAGCCCGGTCGCCTGGTGTCGCCGCGCCCATTGCGGCATGCCCTTTGCAGCAGTCAAGGTGTGCGTGCGAAGTTGAAATTGGACGCGCATTACGCAACCTTTTTGAACGGAGGACCATGATGAAAACATCGACGAAGACGCTGCTCGCTTCCACGATTTCGGTCATCGCACTTGCCTGCGCAGGGGGTGCTTATGCTCAAGGTGCCGGCGGCGGCGGCTCGGCAGGCGGTTCGGCGGGTGCTGGGGCAGGCGGCGCGGCGGGCGGTGCGGGCGGAGCGGGCGGTGGCGGGCCGCGTGGTGGAGGCGCGCCGAGCGGCAACACGCTCGAGCAGCCGGGCGTCCAGCCCGGCATGGGCAACAGCAACAGCACCGGCGGCTACGGCGCCCCCGGCGCGACCGGTGCGAGCGCGGGCCGTACTACTGTCTCGCCAGGGATGCATCACCGAACCCACCGGTCGAATTCAACCGGTGGCTACGCCCCGCAGCAGGAAGGGGAGCCCACTCACGGGCAGGGGGAGTAATCACGCCGGCCGCGCAAACGCGCGGCGGTTGAAGCTGAGCCGAGGGCGGGCGAACGCGCCCTCGGCTCTATTTTCGCCACTAGCGGATCGAATCCGGGAAATGTCGAGCCGTCTCCCTGCCTTGCTTGTGACCCGCGCGGTCAGTCCCCGCCGGGCAGCCCCGACGAACCCACGACCCGTGCAATCTGGCGCTTCGCCGCTTCGTAGACATGCTCGGGCGTAAACCCGAATTTCCCTTGCAGATCTCGCATCGGTGCCGAAGCGCCGAACGTGTGCATGACGATCTTCTCCCCTGTTCGCCCGACATAACGATCCCATCCGAGCGTCGCGGCTTGTTCCACCGCGACGCGCGCATCGATTTCCGGCGGCAGCACGGCGTCCTTGTAAGCATCGTCCTGTAATTCGAAGATGTCCCAGGACGGCATGGACACGACACGGGCCGCGATGCCTTCCTGCGTCAGCCGCTCATGCGCCTGCAGGCACACGTGAACCTCACTGCCCGTCGCGAGCAGCAGCACGGCTGGCGCCGCCCCATCGGGCGGATCGGCCAGTACATAGGCGCCGCGCTGCAGGCCTTCCGCACTCGCGTAACGCGTTCGATCGAGCGTCGGCAGCGGTTGCCGTGAAAGCACGAGCGCGGTCGGGCGGCGCGCAGCCGCAAGCGCCACTCGCCACGCTTCCCTCACCTCGTTTGCATCGGCGGGACGCAACACCGTCAAGCCCGGCACCGCCCGCAACGACGCCAGTTGCTCGACGGGCTGATGCGTCGGACCGTCCTCGCCCAGGCCGATCGAATCGTGCGTGAAGACGAATACCACGGGTACCTCCATCAGCGCGGCGAGGCGGATCGGCGGCTTCATATAGTCGCTGAAGATCAGGAAGGTGCCCGTGTAGGGACGCAGGTTCGACAATGCGAGACCGTTGGCCACCGCGCCCATCGCATGCTCGCGCACACCGAAGTGCAGATTGCGGCCCGCCCGGTCGTCAGAGGAAAAGCTGCCTGCGCCTTCGAATTTGAGCAGCGTTTTCGTCGAAGGCGCGAGATCGGCCGCCCCACCCAGCAGCCAGGGCACGCGCGGCGCAATCGCGTTGAGGACTTCACCCGACGAGGCGCGCGTCGCCTCGCCTTTCGCGTCGGCTTCGAACGACGGCAGGCCAGTATCCCAGCCGTCGGGCAAGCGATGGGCATCGATCAGTTCGAGTTCACGGGCGAGATCCGGATAGCGTTGCGCGTACGCCTCGAAGCGCGAATGCCATGCCTCGCGCGCTTGCGCGCCACGCGCGCCGACGCCTTCTGCGAATCGTTCATGCACGCCCGGCGGCACGTAGAACTGCTTGTCCTCCGGCCACCCGTAGGCCCGCTTCGCCAGCGCCACTTCTTCTTCGCCAAGCGCGTCGCTGTGCGCGGCGGAGGTGCCTTGCTTGTGCGGGGCGCCCCAGCCAATCACGCTCTTCACGACGATCAGCGTCGGCGCGTCGGTAGTCTGCTCCGCCTCCGTCAGGGCGGCCTCCAAGGCGGCCGCGTCGTTCGCATCGTCCACGGTCAACGTATGCCAGCCATAGCCGCGAAAGCGCGTTTGCGCGTCGTCGCTGTAGGCGAGATCGGTCTTCCCTTCGATCGTCACTCGATTGCTGTCGTAGATCCATATGAGGTTCGACAAACGCAGATGCCCCGCTAACGATGCCGCCTCGTGCGAAATGCCCTCCATCAAATCGCCGTCGCCGGCAAACGCATAAACGCGATAGTCAAACAACTCGAAGTCTTTGCGGTTGTACCGCGCGGCATACCATTGCGAGGCGATCGCCATGCCCACGCTGTTGCCGAGGCCCTGCCCGAGGGGACCTGTCGTCGTCTCGACGCCCGTCGTCATGCGGTATTCGGGATGCCCGGGCGTCTTGCTGTCCAGTTGGCGAAAGTGGCGGATGTCATCGAGCGATACCGCGGGCGCTTGCATCGTGCGCCCTTCATCGTCGACCGCTTTCACGTTGGCGAGGTGAAGGACCGCATAGAGCAGCATCGAGGCGTGGCCGACCGACAGCACGAATCGATCTCGATTGCGCCACAGCGGCTCATCCGGGTCGTAGCGCAGGTGGCGCTGCCAGAGCTGGTAGACCACGGGAGCCAGCGCCATAGGCGCGCCCGCATGGCCTGAATTGGCCTTTTGCACGGCGTCCATGGATAGCGTCCGTATCGTATCGATGCACAGCTTGTCGAGTGCGGGATCTGAGCGCATGGCGAAGCGTCCTCTTCGAGGGTTGCAACGGAAAGGCAGGGATACCTCCATCGAGCAATGCCCATACCTATCGGCCGGATCGCAAACCCTGCACCACCCATGCAGGTTTTACAGCGCCCCTCGTCTTGCGCGGCGGACGCGCGCTGCGTGCGCCTGCCCCACGCAATGGTGGAACGGCCGTTGCTTGAAACGATGGTGTGTTCAACCTCACCCAAGGAGGTATACATGGCCCAGCATCCGGCCCACTCCCAGGACCATCGACACCCCGGACAGCCCTCACCGGTCGCCATCCAGAAAGCGCTGGCGGGCGTCGACTATCCCACGACGCGCGAGCATCTCGCCGAGACGGCGCGCTCCCATCACGCGGATCGCGAAATCGTCGATTTGCTCGATCGCCTGCCGGACAAAAACTACGACAGTCCCGCCGCCGTTTCGAAGGCGATCTCGCAAGTGCAATGACGGTACGGCACTTGGCCGTTCAGGAGGCGCGGCGCACGGCAACATCGCGCCGGCACAACATGACGCATACGATAGGAGCATCTTATGAGCATCACACCCGATCCCCTTGGTAGCACCGGCGAAACGCGCATTGTCGGCAAAGGCAGTGCGACGGCCGAAGGCCCCGGCCCGTATGTCATGGCCGCGAGCACGCTCGACGGCGACAAGGTCATGAGCTCCGACGGTGAGGATATCGGCAAGATCAAGGAGATCATGCTCGACGTCTACACCGGGCGCATTGCTTATGCCGTCATGTCGAGCGGCGGTTTTCTCGGCATCGGCGATAAGCTGCTGGCGATCCCGTGGAGCGCATTGACGCTCGATACGGACCGCAAGTGTTTCCTGCTGACCGTGACGGCCGACAGGGTCAAGAACGCGCCGGGTTTCGACAAGGACCACTGGCCGGCCATGGCCGATGTCGCCTGGGCGAGCGAACTGCACAGTTACTACGGAAGCTCGCCGTATTGGGACTTGGAACGCGTGCAGACGACGGGCATTGCATCCGATACCGCGGCGACGCGGCGTGACCATCACTGATCCGATTCACTGACGCCGTGTACCGGCCGGGATGAAGCGCGCCCGCGCATCGTATATCGATGCGCGGGCGCAAATCGACGCTGGCTTCGGACTGCCAGCGCGTGGTTCAATGCACGGCCGGCGAGAGATGACGAGCCCGTCAGAGCCCGTCAGCCTCCGCCGATGCCCTGCAGCACGCGGCCGGTACCCCCGCAGATCGTGCAAGGCTGCCCTTCCACCATGCCGGTGCCCCTGCACACGCGGCAAGGGCTTTCGCCGACGCCTGGTGCGTCCGGCGGCGCTTCGTCTCCGGGGTTCTTCGGTTGCTCAGGTTCTTGCATGGGCGGTGTCCTCCGTATGCGGCCGCGGCTCACCCGCGTTGCCGTTACGTCCGGAGAAGCAATTACCAAGCCGCGCCATTGGCATCTCAGCACCGCCCTTTTCCGCCAAAAGGCCCCGACTTGTCCGCCAAACGACGGCTTAATGCTCGCGTCGCGCGCGCGGAGGGGCCCAATTTGGTGCCGGGGTGGAAAATTGCCCTTTGCGCCAGTGGGGGAATACCGCATTTGTGACGAGCAAATTAAATCATTCGCATTCCGAAAAAACGAATGTTTCAGATGCCCGCTGGGTGCGGCGGCATAAAGTACTACCCATCAGAACAAATGGGGAAAAATGGGGCAATAAACAAAGGTGTGATTTCCATATTGCGAATCCTGTGAGACCAGATTAGTATTGCGCAAACAAACGAAGCACGCTCGGCGCTACCCAACCAGCCGGGCATTTCGAAACAATTACCGCACCACCGCAGGATACGTGCCTGCGGTGGGTAATTAGTACCTTATCGGTTTCGTCAAAATAAAATCATCCGAAACGTTTTATAGTGTCATATGAATAGCCATTCCGACCGCCTCTTGTTTTGCAGTTATCAACTGGAAATTTTTCCGGTTTCACTCAGCGCTTTTCGTCGACGAAGTAATTGATGCGATGGGCAACCCGGTGCAACCGGTGACAGCCCACTACGATCGCCAGATCAATCGTCTAGCTTTGTTTCATTGGAGAGCGGCATGCTGAGCCCACACGAACTCGCCACACTGATGTTGGTGAAAAACGCGCCGGAGCAAATCGGCGATCGCGCCGAGCTGAGCACCTTGCTCGAGCGCCATCTCATCGCGCTTGAGCAACCGTCCGAAACGGTCGGTATGCCTCGTCCGCGCATTACTGAAAACGGCAACTCGATTCTCGAAGCCTGTTCGCGTTTGCGGTAACAACGCGCGCAGGTCGAGCAACATGCGGCGTGACAGTCGTCGCGGTAGCGCTCGCTACCGCGGGGCATCGCGCCGCCTTACGTTTCACTTCGTCAAACGCTCGTCATAGGAGAACCGAAGATGACAAGGAGAACTGCGCTCGTAACGGGCGGCATGGGTGGCATCGGCGAAGCGATCAGCATCAGGTTGCACGACGTCGGCCATGCCGTCGTCGTCACCTATTCGCCAAACAATACAGGCGCCGACGATTGGCTCGCGCGGATGGAAGCGTCGGGCCGGCAGTTTCGCGCGTATCCCGTCGATGTCGCCGATTACGCCTCGTGCGAACGCTGCGCCGCGCAGATCAAGGAAGAGATCGGTCCGATCGATATCCTCGTCAACAACGCGGGTATCACGCGCGACGCGAGCTTCAAAAAGCTTGAGAAAGGTAATTGGGATGCGGTACTGCGCACAAACCTCGATTCTGTCTTCAATATGACGAAGCAGTTGTATGAAGACATGACCGCGCGCGGCTGGGGACGCATCGTCAACATCTCGTCGGTCATCGGCTGCAAGGGCGGCTTCGGCCAGACCAACTATGCGGCCGCCAAGGCGGGCATGCACGGCTTCACGAAATCGCTCGCGCTCGAAGTGGCGCGCAAGGGCGTCACCGTGAACACCGTCTCCCCCGGATTCATCGCCACGCGCATGGTCACGGCCGTCCCTGACGAAATCATGCAGTCGAAGATCCTGCCGGAGATTCCGGTCGGGCGCCTCGGTCAGCCTGAAGAGGTCGCGGCGCTCGTCGCTTATCTGTGCTCGCAGGACGCAGCCTTCGTCACCGGCGCAAACATTTCGATCAATGGCGGTCAGCATCTTCAATAACCGGCACAGCTCACCCTGCGCCGAATGAAAGAAGGCCGCGAGCGGTGATTGCCGCGACGTTTGGCCGAGCCCGACCGGGCCGCCTCTCGCCTTGCAGCCGGTCTGTTTGCCTGCGCCGCGTGCGGATAGTCTTCCGCACGCGGCGCAATCGTATCGGCGCCCGGCTCAGTCGCCGTTGAAATGTCACGCTGAGCAGCTTCGTCGCACGTGCCGCGAGCTAAGCCGCCAAAGCGCACTCACCCGGCGGCCGGCGCGCCGGTCGGCATGGGCTTTGCAGCGTCGCCCGGCGTCGATGCGTCGAATCGAAGATCGAAGGACGGGCGTGCCGCCTAGGGCCGCCGGGCATTGGCATCCCCACGAACCGAGAGAGGACCCGCTCCATGCACTTCGCCTTCGCACGCCCGGCGATCGCGGCCGCTTTCCTTTACGCCGCCAGTTGCTTTGCCGCCGGACCGGCCGCCGAATCCGCCACGCTTCCTGTGCGCGCCAGCTCGAGTACGGCGCCGGTCTCATCCGCATCGGCCGGGGCCACCGCTTCGAGTCCGCGTCGCGAGTCCTCGCCCGTTGCCCCGGTTCCGCCGTCCCAAAGTCTCGGCGATCTTTACCGCGACGTCGAACTTGCGCATCTGTTTCGCGATAGCAAGACGTTCGCCGACATGATTCCCCGGCAAGCGCCGTCGCAAATCGTCGCGGCGTACCACGCAGCGCGCGGGCAGGCCGGCTTCGATCTACGAAAGTTCGTCGAGGCGCATTTCGACGCGCCGTCACGCGAAGGGCGGCCGTACGTGTCGGACCCGACCCAAACCATCGTGCAACACATCGATACGCTATGGGACGTGCTGCGCCGCGACCCCGATCCCGAGGTCAGCCCGTGGTCGTCGCTGCTGCCGCTGCCCGCCCCTTACATCGTGCCGGGCGGACGCTTCGACGAGGTTTACTACTGGGATTCGTACTTCATCATGCTCGGCCTCGCGGCCAGCGGCCGCCACGATCTGGCGGAAGACGAACTGAGGAACTTCGCCGCCCTGATCGATCGGTATGGGCACATCCCCAACGGCAATCGAACGTATTACCTCAGCCGTTCGCAGCCGCCGTTTTTCTCGCAGATGGTGGGGCTGCTGGCCCAACAGGACGGCGACAGCGTCTATCTGCAATATCTGCCCGAGTTGAAAGCGGAGTACGCGTATTGGATGAACGGTGCGTCGACACTCGCGCCGGGCGAGGCCACGCGGCATGTCGTCCGTCTCGAGGACGGCACGGTGCTGAATCGATATTGGGACGACCGCGCCGCCCCGCGCGACGAGTCATATCGCGAGGACGTGCAAACGGTCCACGCGATGCCGCAACGCCAGCCCGCAGAGCTTTGGCGCAACTTGCGCGCGGGCGGCGAGACGGGATGGGATTTCAGCGCACGTTGGTTCGCCGACAACCGCACACTGGCCACGATCGACGTCACGGCCCTTATCCCTGTCGATCTCAATGCGCTGCTTTACGGCCTGGAACGCACCCTGGCAAAAGCCTACCGGCTGCAGGGAGAAGCGTCGCGCGCCGAGAACATGGACGCGCGCGCCGCCGCGCGGGCTGAAGGCATCCGCCGGTGGCTTTGGGATACCCGCATCGGCGCATTCGCGGATTATGACTTCGTCCATCGCGCCCTGCGCGACCGGCTGACGGCCGCCACTGTCTATCCGCTGTTCGCGGGCGTGGCGTCGCGTCAGCAGGCGAGCGCTGTGGCGCAATCGATCAAACGCGGCTTGCTGCGGCCCGGCGGTATGGCGACGACAGAAGCCGCAACCGGGCAGCAATGGGACGAGCCGAACGGTTGGGCACCCCTGCAGTACCTCGCGGTAACGGGCCTGCGGCGCTATGGCGAGCAGGCGCTCGCCCGTACGATTGCCACGCGGTGGATCCACACGAACGTGGACTACTACGCGCGTACCGGCAAACTCGTCGAGAAATACGACATCGGCCGCAATGCCGCTGGTGAGTCGGCGGGCGGTGGCGAATATCCGTTGCAAGATGGTTTTGGTTGGACGAACGGGGTGCTGCGAGCGCTCTTATTGCTCTACCCCCATGTCGTCGATGTCGAGCATGCCGTTCCCGCCGCGTACCATGCGAATGCAAGGACGTCCGCTCGCGCAGCGGCCGGTGTTGCCATTCATGCCGACCCGGCGCGCTAACTAAAGAACGAGGGGCACGACCGCTGCGCCCCTCGCTGGGCGCACTTGCGCGGCACTACGGTTCTGTTCCCTCGCCCGGTTCCTCCGGCGTATCGATTCGATCGGGCTCGATATCGGCGTTGTCGATCAACGTCGAATCTCCGTCGGCCGCCGAGCGCTCGCCCGTGCCGGTCCGGTCGGTGTCGCTCGCCAGTTCGGCGTCGCCGGTCTCGAGCGCATGCTGGTCTAGTTCGGTGTCCTTGTCGAACTCGTGGCGCTTCGCGCCCGCGATATCGCTTCCGCTGTCGGAGGAATCGCTCGGCCCGAGTGCCCCCGTTTCACGGCCGCTCGGCTCGGGATTGTTACTGGATGGAAGGTTGTCGGGATCCAGCGTGCTCATGTCGATCTCCCCTCGGTCAATGTCGATTCACATCGACGGCCGCTATCGATGGATGCGTCGATGTCGATTCGTGTGGATCGATTGCTGTCCACATCGAACGCTTACGTCGATGAGCCGTCGCACGCCTTCCATCGAGCAACCCTCGCGCCTGCCATCGCATGCTCGACGTCACCGCAGGCGATACCCGGCACGCGGTATGCGTGACTAATATTCCCGCTCCAGCCAGGAGAAACCACGATGACGATTCACAGCGGCAGATCACAGGATGAGCGCGTCGCCACTCGTCAGCAGCAGAAGCAACGCTCGTTGGAGCCGCCCGGCGGCGACATGGCCGTCGACGGCACCGAGGCCGACGAAACCCATAGCAGCGGCGAACTCTCGGAGGCGGGCAAGCGCGCCTGGCGCACCGGCACGGGAATGGATGGCGGTGGCAAGTGCCGCTGATCATCCAGCGGGCGCGTGGAACGGCCGTTGCTCGCTCACTGCTTGCGGACGTGCGTCGGCAACGCGGGCAGCGAGGCTGCTGTACAGCGACGGCTGGCACGCGGTCATGCAATTTCGCTCTAGCGCATTCAACAGGAGAAACGCTATGCGTACTCACAGCACCACGACCACGACGGGCGTCACTCAAGGCGCGCGTATCGTCGGACAAGGCAACCCAGACGCATCCGGGCCGGGTCCGGACGTCATGGCCGCGAGCACGCTCGACGGCGACAAGATCCTCAGCACCGACGGCGAAGAAGTGGGCAAGGTGAAGGACATCATGCTCGACGTCCAAGCTGGGCGCATCGCCTACGTCGTCATGTCCTGCGGCGGCTTTCTCGGCATCGGCGACAAACTGATCGCCGTTCCGTGGAATGCATTGACACTCGATACGACGCGCAAATGCTTCCTGGTCTCGATCTCTTCGGAGCGGATCAAGAATGCACCGGGATTCGACAAGCAGCACTGGCCTTCGATGGCCGATGCCACGTGGGCGACGTCGGTGCACCAGTACTACGGCCGCGAGCCGTACTGGCGCAGCCTCGGCGCGGACGACGAGTATGAATCCGGCTACGACGTCGCGCGCGACGATCTCGATCCTGACGCACCCGAAGGCGGCGGCGTCAAGCTTTGAACCGCAGATGAACCGAGTGTGAACGGAGTCTAAGCCGGCATTAAGCAACGGCGGTACGCCTCGAAGCGAGGCGGCCGCCGTTGCCGCATTCCGGCAGGGCACTACGGCTTCGTCGCGGACGATGCCTCGGGCTGGCTGGCTGACATCGCCGAGCGATGATGGCGCCCATGGTGGTGCTTCTTGTGCTTGTGGTGCGTGCGCGGCGCAGTGCTGTCCGATGCGCCCTCCGGTGCGGGCGAGGCGGTTGTGCCCGGCGGCGTCATCGAAGCGCCTGCCGTGCCGGCGGCGCCTTCGCTGCCTGGGGTGCGCGCCATGCCCGGCGAACTGTCGTCCGTCGTCGGCTGCTGCGCGAACGACGGGGCGCCCGTCAGCGCCAATGCCGCCGACATCGCAGACACGCAAAGCGTCCAGCGCAAGATGCGAATCTTCATCGAATCACCTCCTCTCGGAAAAATGGCCGATCCGGCCCGGTACGCCGCGAAGGCACCGCGGCGCATGAGCCAGTCTGGCTGCAATGGACATGCCACCGCCGCTATCGGCGGAGCTTCCCGCGCAATGTTTCGACGTCGGCAGGTGCGACAGGCTTCGCCTCGTTGCCCCATGCGTTGCGAATGAAGGTCAAGACGCGCGCCATCTCCGTGCTGTCGAGCTTGCCGACGAACGAAGGCATGCGCTGCGGTTTGGGCCCGTTCGCCGTTTCCGCGGTGCGGCTACCGTCGATCAGAAGGCGAATGAGCGAAGTCGTTTGCGGCGCGACCACGGTCGGATTACCGGCCAACCGGGGGTACTTGCCGGGCTGGCCGCGCCCGTCGGCTTGGTGACAGCGCGCGCAGAACGTGTTGTAAATGCCCGCACCCGGATATTCGATGGAGCCGGTGCGCAGCACGTCGACCGTGGCGGCGTTGCGGGCCGGATCGGTATCGATATGGCCGCTTTGTGCGCGCGCGGGCAATGTCTTCAAGTAAGTTGCAATGGCACGAAGGTCGTCGTCGCTCATGTATTGGCCACTATTTTCGATCACCTCCACCATGCTGCCGAATGCCGACAACCCGCCGCCGTGGCCGTGCTTGAGAAACGCGACGATATCGTCGGCCGAGAGGCTCCCCAGGCCCGAATCGGGATCGCCGGTCAGGTTCGGCGCGAACCAATGGTCGTTCGTGCCGCCGGTGAGATAGAGCGGATCGCCGTCGTTGAAGCCCCGTTCTTCGTAGGCTGGCCCGCGCGGTGTATGACATGCGCCGCAATGGCCGAGCGCCTGGACGAGATACGCACCGCGATTCCATTGAGCACTTCGATCGGTACGCGGGCCAAAGCGCTCATGCGGCGCGAAGAATTCATCCCATACCGCGAGCCCCCAGCGTTGGTTGAATGGAAACGGCAGCTTCGTTTCGGGCACCGGCGAAGCAACCGGCTGAACGCCATGCATGAAGTACGCGTAGAGCGCGTGCATATCGTCGTCGCTGATCTTCGAGAAGGACGGGAACGGCATGGCGGGATACAACCGCTTGCCGCTCGGGGCGATGCCGTCGCGCACCGCCCGCTCGAAGTCGTCATAGGTATACCGGCCGATCCCGTATATCGGATCCGGTGTGATGTTGCTCGTCCAGATCGTACCGAACGGCGAGCCCATCGGCAGCCCGCCCGCGAACGGCGGCGAAGGCTTCGGAGGCTGGCCGGTCGGCGCGTTGGTGTGGCACCCCGCGCAATCGGCCAGCTTCGCGAGGTACGCGCCGCGCGCGATGAGGGCCGAATCGGCCGCATCGCCGGCTCGGCAAGGCGGCGACAAGACGGCCGCACAAGCAAGCGCGCAGGCCGCCATGGCCCGTCGATGCCATCGAACGCGTAGGCCGAAGATCATATCCCCCTCGTGATGATGATGAGTTCAAGGCGCAATGTTGATGGCGCTACATGCACGCCGATACGAGCCCCGTGGCCACATCGGTTGCCACGAGTGCGAACAGAAACAATCCGCTCGCCATCAACCCGACGCGGGCCACGAACGCTTCTCCCTCCACTGTGGTATCGATCGACTCAGGGCTCCGGCGGCGCCCCGCCCGTTTCAGGCGACGCCAGTTTCGCCACGCCAGCCACGTGCCGAGCGCGCCGACGATCAACATCGCGCCGCTGAGGCCGGCGACGCTCCACCCAATGGCCGATGCCAGCGGAATGCGGAGCGGCACATTGTGCGGAAAGCAGGTATGGGCCACGAGCGTTTCGCCCGCGCAGATCTGCAGCAACCAGGCGGCCGGCGCGGCCAGGACGCCGATCGTCAACATCAAAACCGAAACGGGTTCACCGCCGCCGGTACGATTCGCTTGCATGTCTCGCTAGAACCAGTAGGGGGTCAAGTAAAGCGTCGTAAAGATAAACAGCCAGACGACGTCGACGAAGTGCCAATACAAGCTGCCGATCGTGAGTGCGGCATGACGCCGTTCGTCGAAGTAACCGAGTGCGGTCCACCAGCCGAGCAACACCAGCACCACGATACCCACGAGCACGTGGGCCATATGAAAGCCCGTGATCGTGAAATACAGCGACCCGTAAAGATTCGACGTCATCCCGTAAGGATGGTCGTGCCACTCGTGCAACTGGATGCCGACAAAGGCGATCCCGAGCACCACCGCGACCGCCATCGACGCGGCCGCCCACCGCTTGCGCCGGCGGAGCACGAATCGCTCGCATAGCCACGCGAAGACGCTGCTCGAGACAAGAATCGCCGTATTGACGGACGACAGTCCTAGCTTGGGCAGGCCCTCGGGCGGCCAGTGCGTGCTCTGCTGCACGGCCAGATAGAGATAGGAAAAGATCAGATAGCCGAACAGCGAAGCTTCGGTGGCGATCAGCATGAAGCAGCCAAGCCGCCCGCTCGCGCGCTCGCCCGCGCTGCCTACCGGCAGCGTATTCGCGGGGCGCAGCAGGACGGCCTGTGCATCTTCGCTGGCGGCGTGTGCGCCGCCCCCGCCGAGCGCACCGAGCGCCGGATCGGGCGGTTGCGAGTGGGGCGAGCGAGGGCCGTGCCGCATTTCAACGCTCCTCCTTCGGCGCGTTCACCGGATAGGGCTCACGCTGCACCAAGGCACGCTCCGGCCATAGCCAGACCGCGATCGACACACCGCATGCGGCGATGAGCATCAGCGTTGCACCCCACCATTGCATGGCGAGCGCCGCGAACAAGAGCGCGGCAAAGACGCCCAATACGAACGGCGCGTACGAATCCTCGGGCATCTTCAGAATCACATACGGCTTACCGCTGAGCGCGGTCGTCCCTAACGCCTCGCGCCCCTGGCCGAGCAGGTAGCCTTCATCGAGGTGCGAGCGTGCGGCGACCGGCTTGCCGGCCTCTTCCTCCATGCGCGCCTCCCAAAGCGGATGGCGGCTGGCGACGATCGGTAGGACTGCAAAGTTATAGGGCGGCGGCGGCGAAGGCACCGACCACTCGAGCGATGGCGCGTCCCACGGATTGCTGCCTGCCGCGGGGCCGCGCTTCAGGCTGTAGATGACATCGACGAGGAAGACGAGAATCCCGAACGCAAACACGAACGAACCGATCGAAGACAGCATGTTGACGGTGTTCCAACCCATGTCCGGCGAATAGGTATAGATCCGCCGAGGCATCCCGAGCAAACCGGCGATATGCATGGGAAAGAACCCGAGATTGAAACCCACGAACATGAGCCAGAACGCGATCTTTCCGAGGCGCTCGCTCATCATGCGACCGGTGAACTTCGGGAACCAGAAGTAGATGCCGCCGACAACGGGAAACACGTTAATGCCGATCAGCACGTAATGCAGATGCGCGACGACGAAATAGGTATCCGTCAGTTGCCAATCGAGCGGCACCGCCGCCGTCATCACGCCCGATACCCCGCCGATTACGAACAGCAACACGAATCCGGCGAAGAACAGGAACGGCGCGCGGAAGACCGGCCGCCCGAGCCAGATCGTCGCGATCCACGCGAAGGTCGCGACCGCGCTCGGAATCGAAATGATCATGCTGGCCGAACCGAAGAACGCGAGGGCCAAAGGCGGGATACCCGTCGCGAACATATGGTGGATCCACACCACGAAGCCGATCACCATCGTCGCGACTGTGGAAATGGCGACCGGGCCGTAGCCGACGAGCGGACGCCGGCAGAACACGGGCAGCGCATCCGATACGATGCCCATTGCCGGCAGCACGACGACATAGACCCACGGATGCGCGAAGACCCAAAACAAATGCTGCCAGAGCAGCGCCCGTCCGCCGCCGCCCGTCACGTCGAAGAAGTGTGTGCCGATCCGGCGATCGAGCCACAGCATCAGAAACGCCAAGCTCACCGATGGCACGGCAAACAGATTGCCGACGGAAATCGTCAACGTGCCCCAGACCAGTACGGGAATGCGATCGATCGACATGCCCGCGGCACGCATGCGCAGCAGCGTCACCACGAAGTTGGCCGCGCCGACTGCCGTCGACACACCGAGCAAAATCATGCCGAGCGCGTAGACGTCGATGTTCGGCCCGGGATCGTAGGTCAGGCTCGACAGCGGAACGTAATTGAACCAGCCGGCGTTCGCCCCTTGTCCCAGAGGAAAACTCGCGTAAAGAAACAGGCCGGCGAACAGGAATACCCAATACGAAAACGCATTGAGCCGTGGGAACGCCATGTCGCGCCCGCCCAGCACGAGCGGCCACAGGTAGTTGGAAAACCCCGATAGCACGGGCAGCGCATAGAGAAAGATCATCGTCACGCCGTGCATCGTGAAGAGCTGATCGTATTGCTCGGGTGTCAAAACCGCGGCATTGGGACGCGCGAGCTGAACCCGCATGATCAGCGCCTCGATCCCGCCGATCAGCAGGAAGATGAAGGCCGTGACGAGATAGCGCAAGCCGATCGTCTTGTGATCGACCGTCGAGAGCCAGCCGCGCCAGCCCGGCCGCGCCTCCCAGAGTTCGTGCAGCCGGGCTTTGCCTGGCTCGTCGAGCATGCCGCGCTGCAGGGGGCGCGATAGCCGAACAGTCCCTGGCGGATCACCGGGCAAGGCGGAAACAGGCGTCTCTGACATCGTTCCTCACTCACTGCAAAGTGGACAGGTACGCCGAAAGCGCGGCCGCATCCGAGGCGGACAATGCAATCGACGGCATCAGCGAATCGGGTTTGATGCGCTGGGCGTGCTGTATCCAATCGAGTTGATGCGCGGCGGTATTCGTCATTTGTCCCGCCGCGATCAAGCGGCGCGAGCCGAGATGCGTCAGGTCGGGCGCCTGCATGCCGGCGGCCGATGTGCCGCGCACCGAATGGCAGCCGGCGCAGCGCTCGTCGAACAGGCGTTGGCCCGCGCGCGCATCGGGTGTCGCCACGGCGTGCGCACCGCGCCGCTGCGCATCGCGCCATGCCTCGAATTCGGCTTGCGGCTGCGCCACCACCTCGAACGCCATATGCGCGTGTTGCGCGCCGCAAAACTGCGAGCACTGTCCACGATAAACACCGGGCGTATCCGCTTCGATCCATTGCACATTCGTCTGGCCGGGGATCATTTCGGTCTTGCCGGCGAGCTGCGGTGCCCAGAACGTATGAATGACGTCGGCGCTACGCAGTTCGACGCGCACGGGTACGCCGGTCGGGATATGGATCTCGTTGGCGGTCACGAACGCGCGCGATGGATCGAGCGCGTCCGGGTAATCGATCTTCCACCACCAGTCGTATGACGTGACGTCGATCGTCAACGGCGGATCGCGCGGCGGCGATGCGACGGATTCGAGCGTGGTCATCGCGTAGATCAGTGCGGCAAACAACGCAACCGACGAAATACCGGCGCCGATGACGATCCAATTCAACCCGCCGGCGTCCGCAGGCAGCTTCTGCTCGGCCGCAGGGGGAAGCGGCGGACGGCGCCGGGCCAGCGCCCCCACGAGCAGCACCGCAATGATGACCATGACCGTCACCACAAGCGCAATCAGCGCCCAGCCCAGCCGATACGCGGGCGCGGCAGCCGGGCCGGCCGCATGCAGCAGGTATTGAAGCGGTGCAGCGCTCATCGTGCCGTGTCGTGGTTCGTCACATGCCTAGCCCGCGATGCCGCTCAAACCGTTGTCGCTTTCTCCCGTCGGATTGGGCCCGCTTGGCTTTGAATCCTTTGAAGGCTTTTCAGCCTCGCCCGGCGTGTCAGCCTCGTCCGGCGTGTCGTCGCTGCCGCCCCCATCCTCGCTCGAACCGCCTTCGCCGGGTCTGGGGCGCTGATCGGGGTCGATCCGCGTCGCACCGCCCACGGCGGGCGGATCGCTGGCGGGAAAGGTCTCGTCCACGCCGTGATCGATCCGCTCCTCTTCGTGGTTTTTCTTGGCGGGCTGCTTACCGCTTGTATCAGACATGAGCATCCCCTTCTATCGCGCTTGAAAACGAGCGTTGCGGCGCAAGGGACATGCCCAGTTTGCGCGTGGGTTCGAATCGCTTTTCGACCATCGTGCAAAAACAGGCCAACGATATGCTGGGCCGACTGACTTCGCCGATCAATCTGTGGCAGGCGCAATTCATACAAGCGCAGACGCAGGTGGAAACGGATCTCGTCGCGCTCTACAAGGCGCTCGGGCGGCTGGCAGGATGCGGCATAGCGCTTGCTGATTCGTTTCGAAGAAGGCGCCGGCATTGCGCCCGCCGGCGATCCCATGCCTGGCGCTGCCTCTCCGACACATTGCTCATGACGACCACGTCCGCTACCAGCCCTGGTTTGCGCTTACCCGGCGCGCGTGACACCGCGCCGATCGCCGCTGTGCGCGCGCATGCGTACAAAATCCCCACCGATTCCCCGGAAGCCGACGGCACGTTTGAATGGACATCGACGACGCTGGTCGTTGTCGAAATCGAGGCCGACGGCTGCACGGGGCTCGGCTATACCTACACCGACGCCAGTGCGACAGTGCTGATTCGCGACACGCTCGCCGAAGTTCTGGTGCACGAGCACGCCGGTTGTCTCGCCGCGCTGACACAGTGCTTGTGGCGGCGAGTACGCAACATCGGCCGCTCGGGGCTCTGTGCGAATGCGATCTCGGCGCTCGATTTCGCGCTGTGGGACCTCAACGCGAAGTTGCTCGACGTTCCGCTCGTGCGGCTCCTCGGCGGCCCTTTACGTGAGCGCGTGCCAATCTATGGCAGCGGCGGCTTCACGAGCTACGACGATACGAAGTTGCGCGATCAGCTGGCGCATTGGGTCTATGCCGACGGCTGCACGGCAGTCAAAATGAAAATCGGCACGGACCCGGCGCATGATCCTCGGCGGGTGGAAGCCGCGCGCGCGGCGATCGGCGATGCGGCGCTCTTCGTCGATGCGAACGGCGCCCTGACGGTCAACGGTGCGCTGCAATGCGCCGAACGCTTCGTCGATCAGGGCGTTGTCTGGTTCGAAGAACCCGTTTCATCCGACGATCTGGCCGGCATGCGACGCGTACGCGATGCGGCGCCCGCCGCCATGGATATCGCCGCGGGCGAATATGCCTACACGTGCGACGATTTTCGTCGAATGCTCGAAGCGCAGGCGGTGGACGTGCTGCAAGCCGACGCCACGCGCTGCGGCGGCGTCACCGGCTTCATGCAAGCGGCGCAGCTATGCGAGGCTTGGCACCTTCCGCTCTCGGCGCATTGCGCACCGGCCTTGCACCGTCATTTGGCCGCGGCCGCGCCGCGCTTGCGTCATGTCGAATGGTTTCACGATCACGTGCGTATCGAATCGATGCTGTTCGATGGTGCGCCGAAAGCCGACCACGGCACGATCGCGCCCGATCTCTCGCGCCCCGGCTGCGGGCTCGAGTTCAAACGTGCCGATGCCCAACGGTACGCACTTTGACAGGAGACGCGAGCCAATGCCGATGAATCGCACCGCCAGCGGAATCGTCACAGCCTTGGGTGTTGCCGCGGGCGCCGCGGTTGCCGCAACCGTTCTGAAATCAGCATCGAACGGCAAACCGGATCGCTCGCTCGCCGCCCATGCCTTGCGAGCCGTCGGCAAAGGGGCGCGAATCGATGCACACGTTCACGCCGCACGCGCATTCAATCGGAGTTCCGCTTTGCTCGCATGGTCCGCACTGGCGGATTCGGCGGTCGAGCACTATCGCGGCTCGTTCGAGAATCCGGCGATGTACGCGCCGCTCGTCATCGGCGCGCTCTCGCTCGCGGCCGGGATCCACGGCGGCGCGGATCGCGCCGGGAGCCGCCATCGCATCCGCAACACGATCTATCTGGCCGCTGCCGGCGTGGGCGTCGCGGGCACGGGCTTCCATCTATATAACGTCACGAAACGCCCGGGCCGGCTGAGCTGGCACAACCTGTTCTATGGTGCGCCGCTCGGCGCGCCCGCGGCGCTGCTGCTATCGGGCGCGTTGGGTGCCGTCGGTGAACGGCTGCGCGACGAACCGGCGCATGACCCACGGCTGCTCGGCATGCCGGCCGGCAAAGCGTTGGCCTTGCTCGCGGCCGTGGGGATGGCGGGGACGGTGGGCGAAGTGGCCTTGCTTCATTTTCGCGGCGCGTTTCAACACCGGGCGATGTATGCGCCTGTGACTGTCCCGCCGATCGCGGCGGTCCTGCTGGCGCGCGCCGCGCTTGCGCCGCCGCGGGAGAACGTGTGGACACGGCTCTGGCTGCGCGCGACGGCGGCGCTCGGCGCGATCGGCGTCGGCTTTCATATCCGGGGCGTTGCGCGCCAACGCGGCGGCTGGCGCAATTGGTCGCAGAACGTCCTGAGCGGCCCGCCGATACCGGCGCCCCCGAGTTTCACCGCCCTCGCGACGGCAGGACTTGCCGCCTTGCGTTTGAGAGACACCGAATCATGAGCCCTTCTCGACCATCGCATCCCTCCCGCTATCCCGGCTATGACGTCCTGCTCAAACGCGACTCGCCATCGTGGGACGACGTGACGCGTGAAGTCATCGACGCGCGCCTGGCTCAACGCAATACGCCCCGCTTTTGCAATGACGCTCAATGGCGGGTGTTGAACGCTTTGTGCGCCGTGCTGGTGCCGAATTCGTGCAAACCGGTCACGGATAGCTCGGGCTCGAGCTTGACTTCGCCTTCCGGCTCCCACGGCGACGATGTGCGCTGGGCCGACCCAATCGTCCCCGTCGCCGCGCTCGTCGACACGAAGCTGTTCGACGATAGCCGCGACGGCTACCGCGACGCGCGTCTCCCGCCGCTCCGCGAGGCCTGGCAGATCGGGCTTGCCGCGCTGGATACCGAGAGCCGCAACGCCTACGAGGCAGGCTTCGCCGATATCGACGAAGCCCAGCAACGCGGGCTCGTCGAGCGTATGCAGCAAGGCGACCTGAAAGATCCCGCATGGCAGGGCATGCCGTCCCACGTCTTCTTCGAACTGCGCGCGTTGAACGATATCAGCGCCGCCTACTACTCGCATCCGCAATCGTGGAGCGAGATCGGGTTCGGCGGTCCGGCGAATCCGCGCGGGTACGTGCGCATGCAAGCGAACCGCCGCGATCCGTGGGAAGCGGCCGAAGCGCATCCCGGAGAAGAAGCACGCGCACGCGAGGAGAACCGCCGTGCGCGATGACGCCATGCACACGCCGCGCGGCAAAAACGGGCGCGCACCGGACGTGTTCACGGTGGGCGGTTGGATACCGATGCGCGAGTACCGGCAAGACGACCCGGTCGATTTTGCGATCGTCGGGACCGGTGCGGGCGGCGGCACGCTGGCCTGCCGCCTCGCGGAGCAGGGCTTTAGCGTGGTGGCGTTCGATGCGGGTGCGTGGTGGCGTCCGCTCGAAGAGTTCGCATCAGACGAGACGCACCAGGCGAAACTCTATTGGACCGATGAACGCATTTGCGACGGCACGCAGCCGCTCAAAATGGGTAGCAACAACAGCGGTAAAGCAGTGGGCGGTAGTACCGTGCATTTCGCGATGGTCTCGCTGCGATTTCGCCCCGAGTGGTTCAAATCGCGCAGCCTGCTCGGCTATGGCGCCGATTGGCCAATCGATTGGCGGGAGATGTGGCGGTATTACGGCTACGTTGAAGAGGCTTTGAAAATCTCGGGGCCCGTTAATTATCCTTGGGGCCCGCATCGGCCGCGTTATCCCTATCGTGCACATGAGATGAATGCGGCGGCACTGGTTCTGGCGCGAGGCTGCGATGCGCTTGGTATCCCCTGGTGTCCTACGCCGCTGGCCACGATTTCCGCGCCGCGCGGGAAGGCGCATCCCTGCGTCTATCGCGGGTTTTGCGTGTCGGGATGCGCGACCAATGCCAAACAAAGTGCGCTGGTGACCTGGATTCCGCGTGCAGTGAAAGCCGGAGCCGAGATCCGCGATCTGGCGATGGTCGGCCGGGTTGCAGTGGATGAAAACGATCGCGTGACCGGCGTGGAGTACCTGCGCGAAGGGAAGTGGCAATTTCAGCGAGCGCGTCATGTCGTCGTCGCCGGCTATGCGATCGAAACGCCTCGACTCCTATTGATGTCGGCGACACCACGCTTTCCCAACGGCCTCGCCAATCGCTCGGGGCTCGTGGGCAAGAACCTGATGGTTCAAGCGAATCAGGCCGTATGGGGCTTGATGGATGAAGAAATCCGCTGGTACAAAGGGCCGCCATCGCTCGCGATGACCGAACATTGGAACTATACGGACGAAGGCAAGGATTTTTACGGCGGCTATTGCTACATGAGCCAACGGCCGCTGCCGAACGCCTGGGCTTCAACGCAGATCGGCCGCGGGCTGTGGGGCGAGGCGCTGCATCGGGAGATGGGAAAGTACAACCATCAAGCGGGATTGAAGATCGTCGGCGAATCGCTTCCGCAAGAGAGCAATCGCGTCACGCTGGCCGATGAGAAAGATGCGTACGGCCTGCCGATCGCGCATATCACGTACTCGCCGTGCGACAACGATAAACGGCTCGTCAAACATTCACTCGATTTCATGGGTATGGCGTTGGAAGCCGCGGGCGCCACGGAGATTTGGCGCCAGGAAGACGATACCTGTCATTTGAATGGCACGGCTCGAATGGGGGACGATCCGAAAACGAGCGTCGTCAATGCCGATTGTCGTAGTTGGGATATTCCAAACCTGTGGATCTGCGACGGCTCCGTGTTTCCGACAGTAGGCGGGGTCAACCCCTCATTGACGATCCAAGCGATCGCTTGCCGCACGGCAGACCGTATCGCGACGCTGCGTGCGCGCGGTGAACTGTGACTTCTGGCGCGGGACATCTTCAAGCATTCCGGCACGAAGGTTGCGTAAGAATTAAGTGGAACGGTTCACTATCCGGAGATCAGCGATGTCAGAGAACGCGCAGAACAATCCGACCCAGACGCAGCAAAACGAAATCGCCGCGAAGAGCCCGGCCAAGACGCCGGCCGCTGGGGACATGCCCGATGCGAAGACGCAAGGGAAAGAGTTTGGCAAGAATAAGCATGAGTCTCCGACAGCCTGGGTGGGGGCGAAAGAGCCGGCGGTGCTGCCGTCGATCGAGCACGGCGCGAAAAAGGGCGTGGACAGCGAAGACCCGATTGCGCGAGCGAATGCGCGGACGGTGTCCGTCGACAACGCGGGGATGGCCGCTACGGACGATACGGTTGACACCGACGGGAAAGGATTGGAGGCCAGACGCGGCGCATCGATATGGCAAGACAACGTCATCAACTCGAATGCGACGCTGGACAACGCGATCCCCGTGCGGCCGGAAGGGCTCGTCGATCTGGATAGCCGTCCTGGCGGAAACCTACCCATCATTGCCACACGAGAAGGATGGCGTGTGGCGTATCACGGGACGGTAGACGTCCGGGAGCGCAACGGGACGCGTGCCGAACAGGTGATTACACTCGAGCACACGGGGAAGGGGTACACGCACGGCTGACGGGCGGCAACACTCCCCTCACTCATGCCCATACCCCCCGTGCTCGCTAGCCTTCCCGCGAAACACCCAATAAGACCAGACGACATAAATCAGCAGAAACGGCAGCACGAATGCCGTACCGATCATCAAAAACTCATGCGACGCCGGCGCCGCAGCCGCTTGCCACAGCGTAACGGAAGGCGGCGCGATCATCGGCCAGAGGCTGATCACGAGCCCGGAGAACGACAAAAAGAACAACCCCACCGAGCACACGAACGGCAACACCTCGCGCCCACGCTCCGCGCCGCGAACGAGCAAACCGGCAAGCAATAACGTCACGAGCGGCACCGGCGCAAAGAACGCGAGATTCGGCCACGAGAACCAACGCGCGGCGATGCTGGGGTTGAATAACGGCGTCACCACGCTGACAACGCCGATAAACACGAACACGAGCACCATCACCCGCTGTGCGACACGCCGCGCCCACGTCTGAAGCCGTCCCTCCGTCTTCATAATCAGCCACGTCGCTCCTTGCAACGCATAACCCGCCATCACCCCGAGGCCCGCTAAAATCGGAAACGGCCGTACCCAATCCCAACTCGTCCCGACAAACTGTCCGCCCGCTTCGTCGAAGCCCTGAATGAACATGCCGACGATCACGCCCTGGGCGAAACTGGCCAGCACCGATCCGCACGCAAACGCCGCATTCCACCCATGCCGCTTCGCCCCCGGCACGCTTCGGAACTCGAACGCCACGCCACGGAAAATCAGACCCAGCAACATCAGCAACGCGGGAAAGTACACGGCGGGAACGATGATCGCGAACGCCCCCGGGAATACGGCCAACAGCCCCGCTGCGCCCAACACGAGCCAGGTCTCGTTGAAATCCCAGACCGGTGCGACGGACGCGATCATCACATCGCGATCCGCTTCGTTCTTGCGCAGGAGAAAGAGCATGCCGACGCCAAGATCGAAGCCATCCAACAGGATGTACATCAGCACCGCAAATCCAAGAATGGCCGCCCAGAGCGGGACCAGATCAAGATGCGTCATCATCGCCTCCCATCTTGGCCGGCAATACCGCCGGCCCCGACTCGTCGCCATCCGTACCCTGGGCTGCCGACAAGGGGCGCGCGGCACGCCGATTCAGCGTCGGCTTTGCGGGCCCAAGCGCTTCGGGGCCGATGCGCAACAGCCGCGCCATCAACACGATACCGGAGCCAAAAATGAACAGATAGCTGAGCACGTACAATGCGAGCGATAACGAGACGTCCGCCGTCGTCAACGATGGGGTGACCGAATCGGCCGTCCTCATCAATCCATAGACGGTCCACGGCTGACGCCCGGCCTCGGTCGTCGTCCACCCCGCAAGCACGGCGATGAACCCCAGCGGGCTGGCCCACCGGCAAACGGCCAGCCATCGCCGGCTTTCGTACAGCCTGCGTTTTGGCCATAGGACAAGACCGCTGATGACAATCGCCAGCATGAGCAGCGCGATGCCAACCATGATGTGAAAGGCAAAGAAGACGATGGGCACGGTGGGCCGGTCGGCGCGCGGCCAGTCCTTGAGCCCGCGGACAAGCCCATTTGGGTCATGCGTCAAATAGAGGCTGCCCAATACAGGAATAGCAATCTCGAAGCGATTGCGCTCCTCGCGATCGTCAGGAATCGAGAACAAATTCGCAGGCACGCGCCGGCCTGTATCCCAAAGACCTTCCATCGCCGCGAGCTTCGTCGGCTGATATTCGAGCGTGTTCCGTCCGTGCTCGTCGCCGATCGCGATCTGTGCAGGCACCATGATCACCAGGAACCACAGCGCCATCTTTACCATCACGCGCCCCTCTTCGGGCACCCGCCCTCTAAGCAGGTAATGTGCGCCCACACCGAGAATGACAAAAGCCGTCGTCACCACGAAGGCCGTCACCGTATGCGCCAATCGATAGGGAAACGACGGGTTGAAGATGATCGAGAGAATGCTGTCCGGCACAAACTTGCCGTCCATGATCCGATAACCACTGGGCGTCTGCATCCAACTGTTGACGGCCAGGATCCAGAACGACGACATCAACGTGCCAAGTGCGACCAGCATCGCTGAAAGCACATGGGCCCAGCGCGGCACGAGCTTGCGGCCAAATAGCAGCACGCCGAGAAACGCCGATTCGAGGAAGAAGGCGGTCAGCACTTCGTAAGCCATCAACGACCCGATGACGCTCGATGTCGCTGCCACGAATCGGCTCCAATTCGTTCCGAATTGAAAGGGCATGACAATGCCCGATACCACGCCCATGCCGAACGAGACGGCGAAAATGCGAATCCAAAAAGCCGAGAGCCGCCGGTAAACGTCACGGCCCGTCGCCCACCAAAGCATCTCGAGCGTGGCGATGTAACAAGAAAGGCCCACCGTGAATGCCGGCAGCAGAATATGCAACGCAATGACCCAGGCAAACTGCACGCGAGACAGCAAGAGAGGGCTCATAAGAGGCGGTACCTACCAAAAATGAAGCGGTGGGCGGGGTACGCAAGCTCGGCAGCGGGCTCGCCGAGACTCAGTCCATCGCCAGCAAAGCGAATGCCGCGATGCCGCATTTGCCGGCCCCATCGATGGCACGCGATATGCGGAAACCGCCGATGGATCGATGCGCGCGGGGCAGCGCTCTGCGCGCATACGAAAACGAACATCACGTTTGATCGGAGACTGCCATGGCGCGTTCGCATCACCACCCGAAGATCGTCGTCGTGACCGGGGCCAGCGCGGGAGTGGGCCGCGCAGCCGCGCTCGCCTTCGCACAACTCGGCGCCGACGTCGCGCTGCTCGCACGCGGTGCCGAAGCACTGGCTGAAGTGGCCGAGCTCGCACGCGGCTATGGCGTGCGGGCTTTGCCGATCGAAACCGACGTCAGCAATGCCGACGCCGTCGAAGCC
>NZ_JBQCDN010000163.1:0-3690 GCF_051961175.1 Trinickia sp.
CAAGGGTGTCTTGCTCGCAAGCGAACTTGTTAAAGAAGTCGTCGAGGCTCCAGGTCAGGGTGCGGGCCTCTTTCGATACGGGATCGATGTAGACCACATCTTCATCGGTGGCCGTCACTTTGCGATAGTAGATCAACGCGCCAAAGGGTGTCAGCACGATCGGGATGCGTTGCACCGCGTCAGGCGACGAAACGATCCATTGATCGAGTACCGGTTGCCACGCTCGCGGATCGATCAGGGTTAGCTGCAAATCGCCATAGAACCCAAGACCCTTTTGGCGCCAGAGTTCGAGCAGGCTTGCCGGAAGAACGCCTTCATAGGCGGCGATAAGTTCATCGGCTGCTGGAGAAACAGGGCGAGCGGGGGGATGCGTCTTGGCGAAGCGGTGAAGGGCGAGCCGACGAAAAAGAAGCATGTTGATAGCGCCACGTTGCGCGTTGATATTGTTGATGTTGGCCGCGGAATAACGCCCCCCTGTGAATAGGAGGCGGGCCGCACGAACGCAGGCGTGATAGGCGTTCGTGATGGGCGGCCCGTTTACTGCGCGATGGTTCAGGCGCGCGAGGCCGCAGCCGGCTCGGGGCTGAATGCTGCGAGCCCCGGCCACGGCAGGCCGCGCCATGCCTCGCCCTTGTTCAACCAGCCGGCAAGCGCGCCATCATCGTACGCCTTGCCGAACGGATCGGCGCGAAACGCGGCGACCCATTGATGCCTGCCCGCTATGAACGCTTGTCCGAAATCGTGCCAACTCGTAAAGCAATCCTGAGCGCGCTGCGCATTGAGCAGCAACACGCGCCAGGCGATATCGGGCTCGACCCATTGCAACAGCATGACGACACGCGCGAAGAACGCCATCCGGGCGCAGGCGAACGCGATCGCCGCACGCGGCTCGTCGGCCGGCAGCAGACTATTGAGATCGGCGCGATACCAGTGCGACTCGAATGTGCGGGCGAGATGCGCGCGTATGTCTTCGTCGCTCGCGTCGGTGCGCAAACCCATCTGATGCAGCAGCTGCGCGCGGAAGTGGGCTCGAGTGGCTTCGTTGACGGTCCCGGCCGCCGGTGAGGTAAAGCCGGAGAGCTGCGTTGCGTCGACGAACGGCTGGGCGAGCGCAAGCGCCCAATGCTTGCGCGGCGGCAGCGACGATGTGCGCGTGCGGCGCACAAAGCGGTAGATGCGCCAGAGCATGAAAATGGCGACGAAAATTTTGATCAGCATGGTGTCGATCGTAGCCTCAAGACAGGGTTCTCGCGGCTTGGAGCGCTTGCACTTCCGCCGCGTCGAGCCCGGGCCAACTGACGCCCTCGGTGCAGAACGCGGCTTCGCTACCGGGCGCACCGTCGCGCACCGCGTAGCGCACGCTGGGCGACCGCGCCGTTTGCCGCCCGCGCAACAGCTCCGGTTGCCGCGCGGCCACGAGCCATTCGACCGCTGGCGTCGGCGTGGCCAATCGCACGAAAAGCTGCGGATAAAGGCCGATGAGCCTCGCTTGCGAGGCGGCGTCTGTCACGTCTTCTATGCGACGCCAGTCCAACTCGGTTCGCACGATGCCGATCGCTACGCAGTCGGGTGGTGTCTCGTCGTTTGTATCGAGCGCGTTGAGGCAAGCGAGCAGATCGTCTACGTAACGCGCGATCGGCGGCCGGTTCTGCTTGCCTTTCACTTGGTCCACTTCGGGCTTGCCGCCCGCGCGCACGATCAAGCTGATCGTGATGTGCGGCTGGCCTTGCATGTCGCGGAAACTGAAGAGCCGAAGGCGTTTCGCCTCGATCGCTTCCGCATAGCGCTCGCCGTAGCCTCCGGTCAGCGCCTGCCGGTCCGCGAACTGGCCGAGGCAGTGGCGCATCACGTACGTTTCGAATGCCATTTCGGCCCTAAGCAGCGCACCGTCAGGACGAAGTTCGACAAAGCGGCCGTTGGGCGTGCTCAGCCACTCGACGAGTGCATCGGGCTGGCTTTCGCGCCATCCTCGCTCAAGTCGCGTGGCAATTCGCGCATGTTCCTTTTCCCACAAGGCGAGGGCCTGGGGGCAATTGATGCGATCGAGTTTGCCATCGAGCGATGTGCCGGTGCGGGACTCCAGAAACTCGACGAGGCGTGCCTCGAGCATGAGCAATTGCGGCGCGTTGGGATCAACCCAGACCACGTGCGCCGGGTCATCGCACGCCACCTTGCGCGGCGTGCCGAAACGCGCGTGCACCCACGCCGGCACCGACGCGTCGCCGAGTGCATCGCGCGCATCGTCGATCGACTCGATCGGGCGGGCCGGTTCAAAATTGGCGACGACGTGACGGTAGAAGTGATTCAGCAGCCAGGCACGTACCGCTTCGTTGTCGCCGCGTGTGCGGCTGCGTGCCGCGATCGCGGCCTTCAGGGCATCGGCATTGAGCGCGTTGCGCGGCGCATAGCCAAGCTTGGCGGCTGGCGTCGTCATGGCCAGAATTTCCACCAGGGCTTGCGTGTCGCACTGATTTGGGCTGATGCGGACACCGCTTCCCGGCATTCGGCGATCCGGGTCTCCGCGATGTCCGTCTTATAGCGCTTCATTTCGGGCAGCGTACGGTTGATGGCCAGCGCGCGTTCGTACCACGCCCTCGCCTCGTCGTGCCAGCCAAGGTAATAGCACGCCGAGGCGGTACGATAGATCACGGGGTAGTTGGAGCGGTGCTCAGCCAGCGCGCGTAGCCGCCGAGTGAGCCCCGCCGCATCCGCGTGACCGCCCATCGCCAGGTGCACCGCCACGGAGAGCCGCGCCGCAAGCGCATCATCCGGCAAATTGCCTTCATCGACCTCCAGCTCCTGCTGCTGCCACTTCACGAGCCGTTCAAGCCAGATCAGCATTTCATTGGTGCGGCCCAGCATATAGAGCGCGGTAAGCACATCTGGGAGGTAGTCGTGCGGATCGTGCCGGCTGTAGCCGTGCTCGTCCGCGAAATGCCAGAGCTGTTCGGCCGCATCGACGGTTCCCGCGTCGTCCTGCATGGCCCTGCGCACGCGCAGAACGCCGGCGAAGTGCTCGGCGAAAGGACTCGCGGCGATCCCGCACCGATGCACGTCGAGCGCTTCTTCGTACCGTTTGACATTGCAATACGCGATGCCGAGGTTGTTGCAGAGCATCGAGTAAAGATGCGCGCAGCCATCGAGCCAATGGCCCTTGCCCGTTTCGAAGAAGCGCTCCATATGGGTGCGCCCCTGCTCGTAGACGGCAATCTGGATCCGTTCGATATCTGCCCACGCTTGCGCGTGCTCTGCCTTGGGCACCGAATCCTCGTGTCCCAGGAAGTAATCATCGAGGGTGCAGCCGAAGTTGTAGCACCACATGCCGGCCGTCAGCGTCGGCGGCGGCAGCTTGAGGGCAGCGATGAGCCCGATCGCCTCATGCTGAGCCATCAGGAGCGAACTGGCCGTGCGCTTGTCTCCAAGCCCGCCCCGCGCGATCGCATCGGCGATCCTCGAGACCTGCGTCTGCGCATCGATGCGTTGCGCGCGTGCGTCATGCACGGCGCCTAGCCGCGTGGCCCACGGGTGGCCCGGCGCACGCCGCTCGGCGAGCGCGCGTGCTGCATCGGAAACGATATCGAGCGCCGCTTCTTCGGACTGCGTAGCGAGCGCAGCGAACAATTCGGCATGAACGGGGGAGCGCGCTATCAGATCCTGGCCGCCTTCGCGCCCGATCGCGGCGAGGCGCGC
>NZ_JBQCDN010000164.1:0-5094 GCF_051961175.1 Trinickia sp.
TCGGCTTCGACCACCTCCCGGGCCACCCCATGGTTGACCAGGAGTTGGCGAACGCCTTGGCGGACGATGGCGTGGTCGTCGACCAGCAGGATTCTGAGCGTCATCGCGTTACCTCCCGCGCCCGGGACGGGTTGCACCCGTGGGCCTGTGGCCCTTCGCGGCGTCGCGCTCGTGCGCCATTGCGGCCCAGAGGAAGTGCGCGCGCACGGTCGTACCCGAGCGCGCAGCCGGCGTGTCCGTATCGGCCGGCCACGGGGCGTCCCACGGCCCGAACGCTTCGTCGCGCAGCCGGGAGGCAATGCGCACCGCGCCGCCGAATCCCTCGCAGCGGGCGCGCATGCCGGGCAAACCAAAACCGCGCGCGCTGACCGAATCGGGCGCTCCGGCGCGGCGAGCGCGCGGCGGCATGCCGCGGCCGTCGTCTTCGACGATCAGTACCAGGCGTTTGGCGTCGGTCTGGATGCGAACATCGGCGCACGTCGCGTCGGCGTGCTTGGCTACGTTATTCAGTGCCTCCTGGGCGACGCGCATGACTGCCAGCGCCGCATCGGCCGGCAACTGCGCGAGGCGTACATCGGCCGCGCAGACAAAGCGCGTGGCGATGCCCGTGCGCTCGGAGAACGTGTGCGTCCACTCGGCGAGTGCGGTGACGATCCCGCCTTCGACGCTGGGGGCGTGCAACTCGTGGATCAGGCGTTGACTCGCCTCGGAAGCCGCCTCGAGCGAGCGTTGCGCGATCGCCAGCGCGACGGCCGCGTCGCCGGCGTTCTCCATGGCGTTCAACGCATGTTCGACATTGGCGAGCGCGAACCGAGCCGCCGTCAACTCGGCACCGAGGCCGTCATGCAGCTCGCGGGCCAAGTGGCGCTTGATGTCTTCGCGGGCGGCCTCCAGGTCGGCGTCATGCTCGACGCCTTCCGCCTGGTAGTGCCCGGAGCAGCCCGCCGGAGCGGCGGCCGGTGTTCGAAGGCGCGGGTCGCGCGGACGGGGCCGGTCCGCATTGCGTGCCGCGGCGGGAATTGCGCCGGCAACCAGCGGGACGACCGTTGGGACGTCCGAGTGGGAATGCTGCCGGGCGGAATTGGCCACACGTTGAGTCATCGGAAGATATACACCTCAAATTGGTACGCGCCACGCCGGAAAATATGACGCCGGAACGTCGCGCTATTTACATTCTGTAACAGTGGGTCGAACGAGAAAAAACCGTTTCCACGCACCCGTCTTCGGGGCGAATAATATCTCAAAAACCGAAGAGATGGCGCTGCCATGTGGGTTACGAAGGGGTTATTGACAAGGCCCGGCGTTTTTGTATGTAGGAAAAATTCGTACGAAGGATGGGAGATTTAAGAGGGGCAGATGTAGCGCGCGCGCCGTGTGCGACGGGCGTAAAAATGCAAAAACCGGAGCGCGAAGGCTCCGGTTTGGATGAGGACGGCAGGGGACGCCGCGGCGTCGGCGGCCCGGCAGCGGCGGGCGCGAGGGGGCCGAGCCGGCCATACGCGCTACGTTCGGGGCAACAGCCGCCCCCGTGGACGACGTGTCGACACGCCGGGGACGGATGCCGAGGGGCGCAACGCTAAGCGCTACGTTCTACGGCACCTGTTAGCCAGACGATTAGCCGACGAACGCTTTTTCGACCACGTAGTGTCCCGGCTCGTTGTTACTGCCTTCCTTGAACCCGAGGCTGTCGAGCAATTCACGCGTGTCGCGCAGCATATGCGGGCTGCCGCACAGCATGACGCGGTCGTTCTCGAGCGAGAACGGCGGTACGTTCAAATCTTCGAACAGTTTCTTCGTATCAATGAGTTCGGTGATTCGACCCCGATTCTGAAACGTTTCGCGCGTGACCGTCGGGTAGTAGACGAGCTTTTCACGGACGATTTCGCCGATGTCTTCGTGCGCCGGCAGGTGCTCCGTGATGTAGTCCTTGTAGGCGAGTTCGTCGACGAAACGGCAGGTATGCGTCAGCACGACCTTCTCGTAGCGGTCGTACACGGTCGGATCCTTGATGATCGACATGAACGGCGCCAGGCCCGTGCCCGTCGAGAGCAGCCACAGCGTCTTGCCCGGCAGCAGGTTGTCGGCCATCAGCGTGCCTGTCGGCTTCTTGCCGATCAGCACCTGATCGCCCACTTTCAAGTGTTGCAGGCGCGACGTCAGGGGGCCGTCCTGCACCTTGATGCTCAGGAATTCGAGGTTTTCTTCATAGTTCGCGCTCGCCATGCTGTAGGCACGGATCAGCGGTTTGCCGTCGACTTCGAGCCCCACCATCGTGAATTGCCCGTTTTCGAAGCGAAACGACGCGTCGCGAGTGCAGGTGAAGCTGAACAGCGTGTCCGTCCAGTGGTGGACGGAGAGGACGGTTTGCGGGTTCAGATTGCTCATGGCTACTAGAAAGTGCGAAGGGATGTGGTCACCAAAGCGCTCGGCACACGAACGCTCAGGCCGGCGGGGGCGAGGGCGAAGGGCTGTCGCGGGCTGCGTCTCGCGACGCTGAAAACCCGCTATTTTAGCGCGCCTCGAACACCACCGGGCTCTGTGGGGTTTTTGCATCGGTGCGCTCCACCCCGCTGGCGCCCCCGCACCCCCTCGCGCCAGCCGATCGCGCGGCGCCAGCCGAGCGCTGCGGCACCGTGTCTCAGCGCTCCGCGACGAGCTTTGCGCCGAGTCCGACAAGCGCCGCGCCGCATAACGCGTCGACGGGCCGGCGCACTTTACGGTAGCCGCGCTGAGTGCGTTCGCTTGCGAACATGAACGCCATGCCGCAGTACCAGCTGGCCGAAAGCGAGCCGACCGTCGCGAACACGGCGCCATAGAACCAGAGCGGCGGATGGGCGGGGAACATCGTCGCGAACACGCTGGACCAGAACGCAACGGATTTCGGATTGGTGGCGCAGGTGACGAAGCCCGAACGGTACGCGCGAAACCAGGCGGTCGCATCAGGCGGAAGACTGGGCGACGCAGGCTCCGGGGCAGCTGGCGACGGGCTGCGGCGGGCGCAGGCGCGCACAAATTTGAGGGCGAAATAGACGAAGGAAAACGCGCCGGCGATGCGCACGCCGCTGTACAGCCACTCGAGCCGCTGCAGCACGGCCGCCAAGCCGAGCATGGCGAGCGTGACCCATATCATCGAAGCGGTGCACACGCCGAGCGCGGACGCCGCGCCGAGGCTGCGCCTGCCCGCGAGCGACAATTGCGTGATCATGAAAAAGTTCGGGCCGGGGCTGGCCGCCGCGATCAGATAGATGACGGCGATTTGCGCAAGGATGGGCAGGTAATGCATCGGAACGGGCGCCGGAAGAGCCGAGAAAACGGGTGCGGGAGCCGCTAATCTAACCGAACTTCCCCCATTCAGTCTTTCAATTCGAGACGGGCGACGTACGGCAAATGATCGGACAGCCACGCCGTTTCCTGTGCGGGCGGAACGCAGGCGATCGGCTGCATGCCGCGCACGAACATCTTGTCGAGCGCGAGCGCGGGCGAAAACGCGGGAAACGTGCGCGCGGGCTGGCCGAGCAGCGTCGCGACTTCAACGAGCCCGTGTTCGCCGAAAATCCCCACCGAATCGTTGCGCCAGTCGTTGAAATCGCCCGCGAGCACGAGCGGCCCCGCGGGCGCCTCGCGGGCAATCCAGTGCGCGATCCAATTCATTTGCCGCACGCGGGCCGAGCGTGTCAGCGCCAGATGCGCGCACAGCAGCGTCACGGATTGCCCCGCGAAGGCGGCGCGCGCCACGAGCAAGCCGCGCCGCTCGAAACGGTGCGCCGAGATATCCCAGCGTCCGCCCAGATCGAGCGGGTGCGGCGAGAGGATCGCGTTGCCATGACGCCAGGACGGCTTGAAGACGTTTGGCCCGAGCGCGATGTCGAGGTCGAGCGCGTGCGCGATCTCGGTGGCCTGGCACTCCCAGACATCGGCTAGCGGCTCGTGCACCGGGGCGCCGAAACTGGTGGCGAGCACCGGGCCCGGCATGCGGCGTGCCATCGCCTCCTGCAGGAAATAAACGTCGGCGTGGGTGGATTCCACCCAGCGTTGCATGGCCTTCCACGCAGTGAAGCCGAGCGGCGACCGGCCCTTGTGCAGGTTCCAGCTGACAGCGACAAACTCCTTTTTCTGCGGGCGAGCCGCAACGGCCTGGGTCAATTCTTCGGGGTTTCGCATGCCGCGTTGTATCCGCTTCGTTCCAACCGTTAGTGAGACGTGACGTTCGCGTGCACGCGATAGACGAGCGTCGGACGCTTGTCGATCAGCGTCCAGTCAGCCGATCCGCCGACGGGCACGGGCAAGCCTGGATGGCTCGCATTCACGCGGCGAGGCTGCGGCGGCAGCTTGCAGCCTTCGGGCGTGGTGGGGGCCGTATCGTCTTCGATCGTTTCATCGGCGTCGATCGCGAGCGTTACGCCGCTGACATCAGCCGCGACCGGTGACACGGACACCGTCCGCGCAAGATCGATGCCGCCTGCCGGGTTCTCTTTGCAGCCTACGCGATGCGTGGTTGGGTGGTGATGCGTGCCGCTGTAGGTTTGTCCGACCATTGTCGTCGCCTGGAACGTGTCGATCGTCTGCCCGTCGCGCAAGACATCGAGTTGCCATGTCACGGCGGTGGGGGCGGCATCGAGGGCGGATGGATCGGGCACGGTAGACGCTGCGGCGCTCGCGGCGGTGTTGCCCGCGGCGGCGGCAAACGTGGCGGACAGCGCGCTGGCCAATGCGAACGCGGCCAGGACGGCGAGCGCTTTGAGGACGGCGCCGCCCCGCGAGGCGGCGATGCGGGTAACTTGCCTCATCTAACCCTTTCTCCTTCGCGCGAAAGACGAATACGGCCGCGCGGGACGACAAGCGCCCATCTTACGCCTAACGGACACTCCGGGCGGGCGCCGCTCATCAAAGGGTGCAGGGGCAAGCGCGAAGCGGGGCACTGGCGCCTGATCCATGGCGCCACAGGCTTGAGCGTTCGCATGCCGTGCGTTATTAGCAGCACGCATGCCGCGCTGCTGGCTTTTCGCATGGAACTTGCTTGGCTACACTGAAAACACGAATTAGCGAACGATGCGCCGCCCCGCGGCCGGACGCATGGCCACAGCAAGAATCGAC
>NZ_JBQCDN010000165.1:0-2780 GCF_051961175.1 Trinickia sp.
CCTCTCTTCTTGCCCTGCGTCCGGAAAGGCACGTTCGCAAGCCTGGAATTAGCGTGAACAGGCCCTAGGCCGGCGTCCCGACCGGCTCACGCTCGGCGCGCGCCAGCATCACGGGGCAGGTCGAAAAGCGTAGGAATCGCTCCGAGACGCTGCCGAGCACAAGCCTCGGCACGCCGCGGCGCCCATGTGTGCCCATGACGACGAGATCGGCGCCGATTCGTTCGGCTTGGCGTTGCAAGCAGGTGGCGACATCGTCGGCCATGCTTTCCGTTTCGATCATGTCCTCTTCGCACTGGATGCCGGCCGCGCCCAGCGCTTCGCGCACTTGACCGAGCGCGGCATGCCCATCGCCGCGCAGGGCGTCGAGCAGCGCTTGCGGATCGTAGTAGCCGCCGTAATTGAAGAGCGCCGATTTATCGACGACATAGACGGCATGCACGGTGGCATGCGCAAGGGATGCCATGCGCACGGCTTCTTCGATCGCGCGTCTGGACGAAGCGCTGCCGTCCACGGCCAGCATGATGTTGCGATACACGATGCTTCTCCTTGTCGTCGAGTGACTCCGGTAGAAATGCCGCTCCCGCGGGCGATGCGCCTGTCACGGCTGCGCGATTCCATAGGGTGTAGACATCGCGCCACCCGCGCCGTTTCCTGTTCGATAGCATCGCGCACCGCCGCGCGGGCGCCTTGATACCGATCAACCTAACCGCCGGCCCCGGCCGATGATGCCGTCCTGGCGACTCACTGTCGCGCCACACCGGCGCCCGCGGCTCGGAGGGGGCCGAATCCGCCATTCCTTTGTAGGCAAACGCTGACATCGATGCACGAGCGCCTACGCGAACTTCGGCGGCGCCTGATTTGCAACGCCTCACGCACGGCCAATACTTCAGACATCGGATACCGCATCCGCGGAGCCTGGGCCCCAGCCGCCACCGCCCGGCTCGCAACGAACCGCCATTTGGAGAGCTGCCATGTCGACCCAAGCCGCGAATCAAAAGATGACCAACGCCGCCGACGACATCCTCGAACTGGCACGCAACGCGGGCCTGCTCGTGACGCTCGACGGCCAGATCGGCCGCGAGAAGTACCAAAGCGTCGCCGGCTCGCTCGCGTCGTTCATGCGTTTCGTCGAGGCGCTCCGTGCAACGCTCCCCGTCGACGTTCCGGCCTGATCCGTTCTCACCGCCGGGAGCGAAGCGCTCGGCTTCTTCCAATACGGGGGATCGACGTATTGCCTGATCTTCGAACGGGCGTCATCGATCGCTTCGTCCCACAACCGCCGTTCAACAGCGACACAGCGCCGGTCACGGTCAACGCCCACCTGGCAACCGCTCGCTAAGTGCTTATCCAGGCCAGCGTATCGGCCGCATCGGCCAAAATCGGCGGACGGCGCCGTGCTTGATGCGGGCGGCATTTTTTTCTGATCTATTCTTCTGACATACGGCGTTGCGCGACCGCAGGCAGCGGGCAGCAGCGCCGCCGCGTCCGCGAGCCATTGGCAGCCGTGCGCGAATCGACGACAATTTGCCACAAGTCTGCGGAATGAGGCCGTCGGGCCATCGCAGGCGCGAATCTTGGCCCTGCGCGCTTTTTTTTGGACTGGCGCGGGAATGTGATGACCCGCAGGATGCGCATGCCCGCAGCAGGAAACCCGTCCCCATCCGCCAAACCGCCCGCTGGCCGCAGCAAGCTGGGCGCGCAGTTGCGCGGCCCCCTGCTGGCGGCGGCGGCGACAGCGGTCATCGTTTTCCTCTCGGCGGCTGTCGCAGCGTCGATCGTCCGCGATCATTTGCTCCAAGGCGCGGAAGCGGCTTTCAATACGCGCGCCACCCACATCGATTCCGACATCCAGCGCGAGCTGCTGCTGTGCACGCAGCTGTTGCGGGGGGCGAGCGGTTTCGTGATGGCGCAGCTCCAAGCCTCAGGCGATGGGACACCGTCCTCCGAGGCCTGGGATCGCTATATATCCCGCCTCGATCTGGACGACGCTCCCCCTTGCGTCCGCTCACTCGGCTATGCGGCGGCGTTGCCGGCGGCCGGCGCCAGCGCGTCTTCGGAAGCAGAGGCGCTTGCCCATACGGTCCTCATGTGGCCGCCGCGCGGAGAGGGAACGGAGGGCAGCGATCTCGGCGTGAGCGGCGAAACACGCGCCGCGCTGATGCGCGCCGCCAACAGCGGCCAAGTCGCGATGTCGATCCGGCCCTTGCCGCGCGAAACCACGAGCGAAACGGAGGCGGCTGAAACGCAGGGCCGCGCGCGGGTCGATCTCTATCTGCCGGTCTACCGCACGATGCCGCCCCCCGCCCTCGTCTCGGCCCGTCGAGCCACGCTGATAGGATTCACGATCGCACGCCTCGACGCCGAATACCTGTTCGCGAGCGTCGCCGCGCACGAGCCGCGCACGCAGCTCCACGTTTCGGGCGGGGAACCCGCCATGGCGCTCTATCCGCCCGGCGTTCCGCTGGGGGCTCAGTTCGAAAGCCGGCCGTGGTTTCAGCGAACCGATACGTTGCGCATAGGTGGCGAGACGCTAACCATCACCTACGCGACGAGCGACCCGGCGCTCGTCGCCTCGGCCGATTTCAGCCGCAATGCGATCCTGTCGTCGGGTTTCGCCGCCGCACTCGTCGCGGCGGCGGCCGTCTTCGTCTTCATGCGCGCACGCGGCCCGATGCTTGCAGAAGCCGGAATGGCACGCTTGCGTTCCTCGAAAGACGAAGCGCGGCTCATGGCGATCATTCGCTCCTCCGGCGAAGCGATCATCACGATCGACGAGGACC
>NZ_JBQCDN010000166.1:0-28535 GCF_051961175.1 Trinickia sp.
CGACGTCCCCGGGTTCCAGGACGAGCCGCGACGACGTCTCCCTATCCCAATCCGCAAGTACGCGTGCAGACGGCACAGGCACGTCGACCGTGCCTGATAAAACGATGTCGCTCACGCGTCGACTGCGGATGGCATCGCCGCTCCAAAACCAGGACGTCAGACTGTCTCGCACTCGGTACTTCCGAAGGAGGAACTCAACGGGGTAATTGTAACGATTCAACGGGGATCATTTCGGCGCAAATCGGCGACGACACGTCGTCCTCCGAGACTGCCAGGCGAACCCTCGTACGACGGCCCCACCTTCGGAAGCGGACATCTGGCTTCCACCAGGGCGACCGGCGGCTTGGGGCCGGCCCTGGAAATTCGGGCCATCTCGGCGACACGCGATGGTCCGCGGGCTCCGATTTCCGGGATCGGCCAGTTGCGGACATCCGGCGTCTCGTCCAAGATTGTCGGCAATCTAGATTCCCAGAGTCCACAGCCCATGCACTGCCCGTATTGCTCCGCGAAGCTGATCAGTGCCGCCAATGGAGAGCTTCAGTGTTCGTCGACGGGTTCACTGTTTAGCTGCGCTATCCGAGAGCAGATTGAGACGCTTGCATCGAAACCAACTGACTCCTCCTGCGATCCAGATCGTTTCGATCGGCCGCGGTGGTTTTGTCCCTGCTGCGGCGAGCAAACCGAAAGCGGGGTTTGTGCCAACTGCGACTTCGTGAAAACGAGAGAACTAACGCGACAACTTCTGGAATTGAATCCGCATGTGCGCGTTCTAGACCCGTCGACGTCCAGTGTGGGTAATCCGTAGTAGCCTCATTGCAGCCATCTGCGTCGGGCAGCACGCGGCCATCAAGCGTCATTCACCAAAGCAGTCGAACGGACTTTTTTGCGACCGCTTCGTCGCTAACGGGACGCTCGGCCTTCAGAGGGTGCATCGCATCATTGACCTTTGGCACCTTGCTTTTGTGAGGTATACATTCGATCGTCATCTGCTAATGTCGTCACTATCAGAGCGTTTTCGGCCGGCGACGAAAGCCTCAACAAGTTTCACTAAGGTTCCGGCTAAGTCTTTCGAAGCCTCGTTTTCGGCCTTGGCCCTTGCCAGTTCGACGGTCGTTTGGCTCTTGGTCAATATGCCGTTGCGTTCTGTTTTAAGCAGATCAGCGACGACAGCGGAAATTAGCGAACTGTCGTTGACTGAAAATGCCGTCAATAAGCCGGTTCGGCGAGCGGCAATATTCGTTATTTCATTGTGGTAATACCTAGTTTCTACCAGATTTGCTTTGTAGAGGTTGAGGAAAAAATACGCAAACAGCTCTACTACGAGTACCAAAGTCACGCGTGGAACATAGTTCCGAATGAAGTCCCAAGATGTTTCAGTGGGTACCGGCGCCGCCAATGTGTATGCGAGGATCGATATGCCTGCAACGCTCATGAGGATACCGAAGACCAAGTTCACGTTAGCCCGGAGATGCAGGGCTGCGATAGCATCGGACAGTCGGTCGGACGTTTGATCCAATTGAGCGCGAAGTTCGCGTCCTTCACGCTCTTGCTCTAGTGACAAGCGAACCTTTTGCTGGATCTCATCTAGGACGATTTCAGCCACCGAACTAGTTAGATCCTGTTTCAGTTCTGCGACGATGGTGGACCTTGTGCTCTCATCGACATAGCGGGCCTTTATCTTTGTCTCAATTCTTCGCGACTGGTTCTCGACCTCATTTTCCAGCTGCAAGAGGCGCAAAGACATAGTTCCGCTCACCGCACGAGCCGAGCTTGAGGATCCCCGAAGATACGATAGGAGAGCGGCGGTGACTCCGCTAGTCAACATCAACGTCGTCACAACCGGCACAAGCTTAGTAAAAGGCAGTTCCGACAGCACACTTGCGCGTGGCCCGAAGTTGACAAGCAGCACGAAAGTGACGGCGGCTGTGATGGCAGCCCCCGAGACCATCATTGCAAGTCTTTTGCGTGCTTCTCGTCTATTACGTTCAGCAAGCAAATGCTCGAAATGAGCGTCGTCGAGGTCTTGTTGGTTGGAGCCACCTTCCATGTGCTTCCCCGGTACCCGTTGTAATTTGAAACGCAGGATACACGAACCGACGTACAAATGGCGCCCACGCTTCAGGGCAGCCGTTCGACGCCGATTGGTCGAGCGGCAGCAACGGGTCGTGTTATGCCTGTTGCATCGCGGCCGCCCGACGATGTTCGTCGCGCTATCCCCTGGGGTGCCAGACGGCCACGAGGCGTCATCGATCCACATTGCCAGAGGGCCATTCGCGTGCCCGATCCGTAATCCCAAAGCTGCCGATGGGGGATCAACCAGAATGGACTTGCGTTCGGGCAACTTGGAGCTATCGCCTGAACATTCGTACTCGACTGACAGTGTTTCGGCTAAGATTTGTCTGGCTAAGGTTAGAAAAGTGTACTGTCTAAGCATACAGCGGGTCAAAATCCAACAACCGGATTCTTGAGAAAGAAAAATGAGATATGAAACTCTGATTCGCATCCTTGACCAGATCCGAAGTGAGGCACCCTCCCAGCAATCGTCCCGATATCGCCCGGACCATATGGACATTGAAAAAATTAACCAGGCGAGGGCAAGGGCGTTCATTCATTTATATATGAAAGTAATGTTCGGGATATCGGACTTCTCGATGCGCGAGCGAACAATAACTGATGCTAGCGGGGATGGGGGTATCGATGGATATCATATTGACACCGGAACAAAGACAATTTACTTCATTCAATCCAAATTCAGAATAAGCGAAAAGAATTTCGAATATAAAGAAATTGAGCTCGAAGAATTGCTCATGATGGATATCTCTCGGATTATGGAAGGAGAGACTGTTGATGAAGCAGGGTTGGAGTACAACGGAAAAATTAAACAACTTCAGCGAGAGATATCGTCTCTCCCGGATGTCGGCCGGTTTTCATACCGGATTATAATTCTCGCCAACCTAAAAAATATCACGCCGTCTCGCCTAAAGAAGCTCACGGGCGGCTACGCAGCGGAGGTCTTCAACTTTGAGAAGACATACGAGGAGCTCGTGTTCCCGGTCATCACAGGGACCTATTATACGGCTTCCGATATCGTGATTCCAATCGACCTTTCGAATAAAAATGCAGGAAGCAAGATAAGTTACAACGTTTCCACTAAGTATGGAGAATGCGAAATAACGGCTCTATTTGTCCCCACGATCGAAGTGGCGAGGCTGATGGACAAGTATAGAAATTCCATACTTAAATATAATCCGAGAAGTTATTTGGAGTTTGAGGGTCATGCTGTAAACGAGTCAATTCGCGACACAATCGTCCAATCCGATACCAACGAATTCTCGCTCTTCAACAACGGCATCACAATGCTTTCCGATGAGACGAACATAAACGAGAAGATTGGACAGAAGAACAAGGCGCAGCTTTGGATTAAAAATCCCCAGATTATCAACGGCGGCCAGACGTCATTCACTCTAAGCAGAATATTAAGCGAGAATCGCGAGACAGCGGAAGAAATATTCAGGAATAAAGAAGTTTTACTGAAGATTATAACTTTATTCGATAACGAATCGCATAACGCGAAGCTCGAGCTAATCGACGAAATATCAAACGCAACAAACAAGCAGACCCCGGTAATAAATGCTGACAGATTCGCAAATGAACAGTTTCACATAAAAGTTCAGCAACTCGTCTTCGAGCGGTACGGCTTGCTTTATGAGAGAAAGCGCGGCGAATTTTCGACAGGCATAAACGACGGATATGTAGATTCGAAGAAAGTCGTCGAGAGAAATCTTTTTTGGCGCGCTTACTATGCTGCGAACGGACAAATAGATAAAGGTTCAGAGCGGCGATTGTTCAAGAAAAACAGATTTTCTGATGTCGACCTAAATATACTTGGGAATTTCGATCGTGCCGCCGCTGGATTAGATCTGCTTGGGGTAGTGCGTGGGAAGATCGGTGCACACCAACCGCGAGACCAGAATATTTATGCGAAGATATTTTTGTATGTTGAACTGTTCTTCGGTACGAATTTTGAATTCAGCGCAGGGCATGCTGAACAGAATCTTGCATTGCTGGAGCAGCGGTGGAGTGAGTTTGGTCAACGTCAGATTGAGAAATTCGGCCCCAAACGCAGAGCGTATATTGATAATCAAACAGGTGAGGCCAAGATCCGAATACTTGATGTTAAGTTTGAGTATGGCCCATCGTTTAGAGCAGACTTATTGCGGTTTATCGCCGAAATGAAACGTGCGGCCGGAACTCCAGCGGTCGCTCTTGACGCACCGCAATAAGTCGTACTGCCAGTGTGAAACAAGTGGGAGGGTCCGCATGCGTAGCTGGAATATCGGATGAGTGCACAGCCGACAGGCCGCTCTGGGATTCGAGAACTGCCATTGCCCGGGTACCGATCCGAATGACTGTAATGGGTCGCTTTATGCCCTTTGCATGCGATGCCACCCCGAGACGATCACCGCGCTTCGTCGTCGGGCGCTAGCCGGCCAGGCGGGGCCACTCGATCCATGCCCCGCGACCGTCCGTTCATGGAGGGAAAGGGTGTGCGTATTGCGGACGCCATTGCCTGCCCGGCCACGCCTCACATACGACAGGGTTCACTGTATTGCTCGATGGTTGTGGCCTGACAAGACGAATTCCTGAACTCCCGTGCAGTCTTGTATAACTGGCCGAGGGGCACTAACCTGATCAGCGTGCGTCGGCTCGGGAGCGTCGACCTGATGTCAGGGTGCGCAACAGGGCGAGCCCGGATGGAGGTGTGACATGGAACAAGACGAATTCAGCGCCTTTGAGCGTCGGGGCTGGGAAACCGTCGCACAGCCATATCACTCATATTTTGGCGAACTGACGACGCAGTGCAATGATGCGCTGCTCGATGCACTTGACGTCCGTGCCGGCGTCCAGTTCCTTGATGTCGCATCGGGCCCTGGCTATCTAGCGGCAGCGGCGGCGCGTCGTGGCGCAGACGTAATAGGCGTCGATTTCGCGGACGCGATGGTCCAGCAAGCGAGACGGCTTTTTCCCGCCCTCACATTCCGTTTGGGGGGCGCCGAAGACCTGCCTTTCGAAGATATGAGTTTTGACGCGGTCGGCATCAGCTTCGGAATGCTCCATTTCTGTCGTCCCGAGGCTGCGCTCACCGAGGCGTTTCGGGTGCTGCGCCCGGGCGGCAGAATCGCTTTTACTGTTTGGGCATCGCCGGACCAGGCCGTTGGATTCCGGATGGTGCTCAAGGCCATTGAGAAGCACGGCCGCATGGATGTCCAACTACCACCCGGGCCTCCGTTCTTTCGCTTCAGCGATTCCCACGAGTCGGAACGTGCGCTGCTTGAAGCGGGGTTCGTGGAGCCCCGCATTAACGAAGTCAGCCAGACGTTGCGTCTTCGCGCACCCGAAACACCTTTCGACGTCCTGATGCGCGGCGGCGTGCGCGTCGCGGCGATCTTGAGGGCACAGTCGCCAGAGGCGCTCGCCGCGATCCAGAAAGCAGTGTCCGACGACGCTGCATCGTATACGAACAACGGTGAGGTACAAGTCCCGATGCCGTGTGTACTCGCATCCGCCAGAAAGGCCTGAGCAGTCGTCGGCAGTAGCCACCCGAGGCGAACCGGAAGTGGGTAACTCCGGTTACGTCCGACCTTGCGGCGTGGGGCGGGAGGCCGCTTTAGATCGCGGTAGTGACAGTCGCCGAGAGTCCCTCAAGGGCAGCAATGGGGTCGGTTAGAGACGCCCCCTCGTCCGAAACGTGCGCTCGGCCAATGGTCCACCCTACTGAACTGACAGGCGTAGACCAGAACCACGAGCGCGGCCATGAAGGGCGGCGACAACTTTGGCTTCAGCGGTCACAAGGTGGTGGACTACTGCGATCGTTACTGCAATGGTTTTCCTTCAGCGGCTCAGGCTTACCGATACCTTCGAACGGCGAGCGCTGCACGTCCTCGATGAGTTGGTTGATACGCCTCAACGTCTTTTTGTCCTGCCCCGGCCAGTAGACGTAATCGCCCCAAGCCTCGGCAGTCCACATGATGTTCAACGCGCCGCTCATTCCGTGTCGTCGACCAACTTATGGGGCTTTACCTTGCCTGCGCGTGCGTGCGCGATCGAGCGCTCCAAATGAGCTACGTTTGCCGGGGAGCGCAGAAGATGGACCGTCTCCATCAAGCTATCGTAGTGCTCCTGAGACATGACAACCGCATTAGGTGCATCGCGGCGAGTGATGAGCGTCACGTCCATATCATCAACAACCTGGTCGATGACGCGCTTCAGGTTGGCGCGAGCGTCGGTAAACGGGATGGTACGCATATCTCCCCTTCATGACTAACCTGTACCGATACAGGTACAACTCCACCCCACCCACAAGGACATGTACAGATAATTGTACGTGTCGTCGTCGGCGGACGATACACGCCGTCCGTGCGACAGAGCTGCGGACTCAACATCGCTCTCGAGAAGTCCTTCTGCCTTCCGATGGGCGGCAGGGTGCAGCGGCGTCAAGATGGCTGCGGATCGCTGCGTGCAGGCTCGTTTGTTTCTGTTTTCCGGGCTATTGCTGACTGATACGATTTTCTGTGATCGCAGCATGCGCAGGCTGTATATTCGGGCGCGTGTACGCAGGGTCATTCGCATCGAGACAGCGAAACGTCACATCACTCGTGGTATCGATGCCCATACGGGTCCGACGCGAGTCCTCTGTGACCAGCTGAAAATGCTTGACCATCGAAGCACACTTTGCGTTCCATGCGTTGAACGCACTTTGACGCCCGGATGACGCCGCACGCATACCGCCGGAAGTAGCAGAGACGCTGCAGGTATCTTTGCCAACTTCGACGACGTCAGAATCACTGATGCAGCAACTCCGTCTGATAGGTGCCCCCAACGGGACGATTCACATACAGCCGCCATTGCCCGCCACGCTTGATCCCAAATACCCGAGCCGTAGCACCATATTGCTGCACGCTCAACAGCGTGCCCCCCGTAATATCCGGATGTGCGGCAACAATATCCTGCGCCAGGCTGGCAAGCGTCTGTGTCCGAACATCAACCATGTGCGCAGCATCACGCAGTTGCCGCGCGGCAGCGCTTTCAAAAATCTGCTGCATAAAGGTTGGCGGCACAGGCGGAACCTGGACATTGTGGTGAACCACGATGGTCTTATGTTGCGCCGTAAAGACCATGATCCCGCAACCAGTCAGCTCCGCAGTGAAAAACAACTGCGCATCGAAACCCAGCTCGATCGCATAGGCCTGATCAGGCGCCCACTGCAGGTAATAAGCCCGATCCCGCTGATATTGACCACCACCGCCCGGCTGATTACGGCTGATCCACACCGCCGACGTCGGAGGAATCCCGGTGTCGTCATAGCGAAGCGTGACAGGCAGTACGCGAGCAGCGGAATACTGGTAGTGCAAAGGCACCGCGCCAGGGTTCTGAACCGTTCGGGAAACGCTGTTCGCAATCGCCTGCCCCATCGTGCCGTCGAGCCGGATCTGCCTTACGTTTCCCGGGCCATTGAGCAAAGCCACCGGATTGTCGAGAAACAGCCTGTACTGCTGTGGAGTCATGGTTAGTCTTCTACTAAAGGTGAAGCCCTCTCGCGCTCACGCGCTGCGATTTCTACGGCTCAACACCCAGCATCGCCATATACCGCCCCAAATCGCCTTCCTGGCTAACGATGTCGCGCATGAGCTCCGGCAGCGGCATATGCCCCCAGCTGACAGCGCGCGCCAGCAGGTAAGGCGTCGGGCTATGCGGCTCATGCTCGGCCAAATAACGGGCGACATCTTCGATCAGCCGATACGCGTGCGCGCGATCGACGATCTGGTCGCGTGTGATGGGTAGCGCTCGCGGCTGCATCTGCATGTCCACCTCCAGTTGCGTATCGTCGCTTTCGGCCACTGGGGTTTCCTCCCCTTCAACATCGATCGATGCCGCAGGCACCGCCTCGTCGAGCGCGTGATCGCCGCGCAGCGCGCGCGCCGCACGCTGCAGTTCGCCCAATGTCGTGACCACGCGCGCGAAGCTCGGCGCATCGTCGCCCAACCGCTGGTCGAGCCGGCGCGCGAGTTCTTCGACGGCCTCCAGCACGGTGCCGGCAGTCCGCTCGAGTTGTCGCAGCAGGGCAAGGTTCGATCCCTGCGCGGCCTCGCGATCCAGCATTTCGCGCGGCAGATGCGTGGCCGGTGCGTCGTCGTCCTGCAACGAGGCCACCACGACACGCTGCCAGTCATCGAGATTGATGAAGCCCGGCTCGACGGACAGGCCAATCAGCGGCACATGGAGTTTCAGCACGATCTCGAGCCGTCGGCTGATCCAATGAAGGGGTGCAGCACGCGCGTCCGTATCGTCTCCATCGCGGGGGGGGTAGGCATGATCCCAGAATCGATCGACAAACTCGTTCAGCAGTTGCACGCCGGCCATCAGGCCTTCGAGGCGATAGAGCCGCGTCCATGCATCGCACAGCCAAACCGCAAGATGAAAATCCTTGCTGCGCAAGCGAAGCGCTTCAGCGCTCAGGGATGCCACCGCATGCCAGTCACCCTTGACGAGCGGCCGCTCCCATTCGCCCATCGGCACCGATGGGTCGTCCTCGCGTTGTGCATCGCGGATCTGTTGCCAGATGGGATCCGAACGCAACGACACGCCCACGCCATCTCCCTCAGGCAACGGACTCAGCAGCGGCTGCAGGTCGACCGCGAAACTCAACTCGGCTTCGATTAGATCGGATGGGTTCAAGATTCACTCCAGATCGGGGCGTGCGTCGGGAAATTACTCGGCCACGCGAGCGGCATCTTCTTTCCGCCCGGGGTCAACCGCACGCGCACAAATACTCGGCCGCGCGGATACTTCGATACCAGCGCGGCATCGGCCACATTGGACGTCTCGAGTGGAAAGTCAAATTTCAACAGTGAGCCGCCCGCGCTCGCACGCACGGTCGTATCGGCCACACGCTGCTGTGCAATGAACGACAGCAGCGCCCACGGATCGGCGAATTGCCACGTCAGCGTGTTTCCGTCGGTCGTGAAATCGCGCTGCGCCGGATCGTTCTTTGCAGTCAGCGGCGAATTCTTCGCAAACCGCAGCACGAGCGTCACCGGCATGCCGTACTCCCAATGCAGCGTATGCGGCGCGTCTTGCATCGACAGGCTGTGCTCGCCGATCCGGATGGTCCAGTCGATCAGTTGATTGCCCGCCACCTCCGCCGTGCGGTCGGCACGAAAATCGACACTGACGTCGTAGCCCGCCGTTGTCCCGTCGGCGCCCGGATAAAGCGGGGCGAGCAACGCATCGACCGGGTCGAATTGCTCGACGAACTGCCGCACGGCATCCGCGCGAATGGCCCGCGCGCCGGCACCGCTACCCGCGGAACGAAGCGCGGTCGCAACCTGTTCGTAACGCTTGAGCGCCACGCCCAGTTCGCCGTAGTCGGCAGGCGTCGCCTGCGCATCGTTCAGTTTGACGGGCCGCAACGGGCCGCTGAACGGCCGGCGCCACGCCACGCTTTGGTTGAACACTTGCGCGAAGCCGTCCCACTCGCCGCGCAACGCATTCGCCAAGCCCGAGCCGCAGCGCGACAGCAAGCTGTCGTATAAGCGCATGTGCAGCGTCGTGAAGTAATCGCCACCCACGCCGGCCGGACGTGGCGGGAAGCGATCGACGCACTCGCCGGCGTTCGGGTCGGCCGCAACCGTCTGCAAGAACTGTTCGAGCATCAGCAGGCTGCTGTTCGGGTTCTTGAGCTGATAGCGGTCGAGATCGGTGACGATCGCTTGCCAGCGCTGAGCAAGCGGCGAGTTCGCATCAGCTGTATCGAGCGCCGATAAGTACGTTTTCGCTTCTTTGCCCAGTTCGAGCGCACGCAGCGACTGCTGCTGCAGATAGACGTTGAGCGCGGCCGGATCGTTGACGCCGAACGCAGCCAGGACGGGTTTGACGCTGCTGGAACCGCCCGTCGCACGCGTCGCGTAGAGATCCGATTGAGCCAGCGCGTTGTCGACGAGGCGAAGATGCTGCATGGCGTCGCTCGAAACGAGCGTATCGAGATCGGCCGCCTGCGCGTTCGCACCCATTTCCACGAGCGCGGCGCGTATCTTCACGAGCCGGGTGCGCGCCGCATCGAACGCCGCGTTGGCCGGGTCGCCGTCGGCCGGTGACACCGCGGCCGCCGACGCGACCTGGTCGAGAACGAGTCTGGCAAACTGCGCGTCGAGCGCCTGCTGAACGGCGGGCCGAACCGCATCGGGCAGCGTCGCCAAGCCGTCCGCCAGATAGTGTTTGCGTTCATCACCAAGCGCCACCGCCTGGTCGAGCTGGGTCCGGTCCCACGTCACGAGCGAGCCGTCGGGCACCGGCGGCAGCGGCAAGTTGCGCGGCGCCACCATGAACGGCTGCGACACAAGCTTCGCCAGTCCATCGCGCAACGCGAGCCGCGCAGGCGAGACAACGTAGCGCGCGTCCTTGTCGACCCAGAGCACACCACCGTCGGGGCCGCCGAAGCGCTGTGCCATTTCGGTTGCGAACGTTTGGAACGCCGTGGCGGAGCGGTCGTGCAAGCGGGCGACGAGATCGGCGCCGAGCAGCCGATTCTGCGCGGCGCGCACGAACGTGCGCTCCCAAACGGGCCCCGGGTTGAACTGCGCCTGATGCATCCAGGCCGCCTTGCCGGAGGCAAGCAGGCTTTGTTGCGCGTCGATGCCGGAGACGATCGCTCGATAGCTCGTATTCGTCTGCGCGAAATCGCCAAGTCCGACGCTGCCCACGGACAACGCGTCGATCTGCCCCGTCACCGTCCGCTCCGCGGCGAGCAGCGGGTTCGATGTGAACATTTGCGCGTCCAGCTGCTGCGCGCCTTTGTCGAAGGTGCAGCGCACCGCCTGTTGGATCACCGGCACGTTCAACCCACCGGTGCGGTCCGCCGCATACGCATCGCCGCGGCGCGACGCATCGCGATAGAAGTAGCGCAGGCTGCCCGCCACGTTGCCCTGAAGCTCCGTACCGAACGCATAGCGCACCACGAGCCTGAGCGCCTCCTCGTTGCCCGACGACGGCTGCTGCAAGCGCTGCATGGCAGCCAGCGCCGCATCGAGCTGATCGACCGCGGTCACGTAGCGCTGCATCGCATGCATCGCGGGCAAATCTTCGACGGCCAGGCTGCTCACGACCGAGGAATCGCTGCCGAGCGTCGGAGCGGCGCAATCGTCGCCGACAATCAGCTGTCCCGTGCTCGGATCGTTCGCCACGCCGGTCATCCGGCTCACATGCGTCAACATCTCTCGTTCGAGCGCGGTCAGCGCGATCTCGCCGAACTCGCGTTCGAAGCGGGCCCGCACGCGCTCGTCCAGATCGTCGAACACACTCCACGAGCCGGGCATGAACACGGTCCAGAGGGTGCCGATATGCTCGCCATTCAAGCCGATCAGCGAGAGTGTCTTGCGACGGTACCAATCCGACGGCAACGACTCCCCGCCACGCGCGGCCGCATCGCGCTCCTGCGCATCGGCATGCAATTCGTTCAGCGCGGCGACAAGCCGCGGATTGCGATGGCTCAGCGCGAGCGTCGCGCCCGCGAGGCCGAACGTCCAACCGCCCAGCAAGGCAATGCCGCCCCAGCGCACCGCCCGGTGCAGCATCGGCCGCGAGAGGTGTTGCGAGCGCGACGGCCGCGTCAATCCGTATTCGAGGAAAATCTTTTTCTCGAACAGGTCACGCAGGAATGCGGGCTGCAGCATCAGATCGTTCAACGCACCGCTGCCCGCCCGCGTGCCCTCATCAAGCGCGTCGCCCTCACCCGCGAAGCGGGGCTCGGTGCGCTCGCCGTACGGATCGTAGGCATCGGGCGATTCGGGCACCACGGCCTCGCCGCTTTCCCGCCGGGCTTCGTCGCGCTGCGCGAATTCGCCGCTGTCGCCAGTGAGGTAGATGCCGCGGAAGAAGAACGGCTCGTGGTAAGCGCTAGGCCGCATCAACTCGTCGACATACAGTTGCAATTGCGCGCGCATCGCATCGACGCGCGCCGGCAGCAACAGGCATCCCTGAACGTCGATCATCCCGGTGTCGAGCGTGAAAAGTTCGGCGCTCGCATCCGACACGGCGCGCTCGATGCTGCCCATGGCGGCATCGACCCAGGCCGACTGATACGTCGTGGAAAGGTCGTACGGCGAGGACCAGCCGAGCATGCTGGCGCGCAGCGGTTCGGGCAGCGCACGCGCGAATGCGGCGAAGCCGGACAGCGCTTCGCAGCCGGTGACGACGACATAGACGGCAAAACGCATCGCGAAGCGGTTTTGCGCCAACCACAGCCGGCGGTGCGCGAGTTTCGCATGGCGCTCCAGTTCGAGGCGCGCGTCGGGATGATCGGCGAGCAACATCGACGCGGGCACCGTCACCACGACCGAATCGAACGGCCGCTGCGGCCGATAGTTGCGGCACAAGCTCAGGAATTCATCCCAAGGCTTTTCGTTGCTGTCGTCGTCGGGCGAGCCGAGATACGCGGCCTTGATGTCGATGGCGATACCGCGATCGAAGAAATTCCACGAAATACCCTGTATCGCGGCGGGGTTGGCCGCTTCGGAACTCAATACGCTGGCCACGCCCGCTTGCGCGATCGGTAGCGGTCGCGGGTCGTCCCCTTCGTTCAGGACGATGACCCACGGCACGTTGTAACGCTCGCTGCGCGAGGCGATATTGCCCTCGATCAGCTCCACCGCCTGGCGAAACGCGTTGCGTAGGGAATCGGTCCGCAGCCGCACAATCTTGCGCTCGGCAGCCGGCTTGCTTTGCGCGCTATGCGCCGCGATCCAGAGCACCGCGCCGAGGATGATCAATACGACGGCGATCAGTACGGCGACCGACAGCAGAAACAGATTGCTTGTCAGCATGGCATCGCCCCCGCAATGAACAAACGTTGCATGGCGCTCATGAACTCACTCCCACGACCGTATCGCCATGCAAGGCTTGGCGCACCGGCCAGGACTGCCACAGCCACAAGATCTCCGATATCGCGAGCAACGCCACCACCACGAGCAGGGCCATGACGCTCCAACGGCTTACCGTCGGCAGCTTGCGCGGTGCGATATGGGAAAGGGTGTTCGTATAGGCGGACTCGGCCACCACGCGATCGCGCCCGCCCAAGTCGGCGCGGCGTTGATAGATGAATTCGTACAGTTCTTCCCGGTAGCTGCGCAAGCGCGCATCGGCCTGCTCGCCTGCCCCGCGGAAGCGCCCCTGGAAACCCATCGCGAGCGCGAACAGGTACAAGCGCGCGATGTCGCGCCTTGATGGCTCGCGATCCGACAGCAACGCCTCGATCTTCTTGAAGACGAGATCACCCGCGATGTTCGTGCGAAACAGCGCCGATTCGAGCAAGTACGAGGTCCAGCGCTCGCGCCCTGCCCATTGCGCGTTGAGCAGCAATTCGTCGGCGAGCACGGCCTTCAGGTAGCGCGCGTCGGCCACGTTCTCGATATCGAAGCGCGTGCTGTCGCGGCGCGATTGCAGCGTCTGAATTTCGAGCACGTTCAGCAGATGCCGCGACATGCCCTGCGCGGCCTCGTCGGGGTCGGTGTCGGGCGCTTCGGAGAACCGCCTTTGCGCCTTGACGAGCTCGTCGAAGAACGCGCGAAACTGCTCCATCGCGAGGTCGTTCTCTTCGGTTTCAATACGGGTGCGTGCCATCTTCGTGTCGAGTCGTCAGTCTTTCGTGAACAGCAGCATTTCCTGAGGGCGCTGCGCACTCGCCCCTTCGTTCGGATTGCTGATGACAAGGGCTTCGCCCGCGCGAACGAGCGAAGGGTCGGCTTGGACTTCGAAAAGCAGATAGCCGGACCCCGATCGTATGCCCAGTTCTTCGGCATACTCCACGGAGCGACGCGAGGCACCGAGCACGCGCCGGCTGCGCAGCGACGGATAAACCGATTCGGAGCCGATCACCGCGCCGTCCATCCAGGCCAACAGATCGCGATCCGATTGGCCGCGCAGGCCGATCACGAGCCGCCCTTCGACCCACTGAGCTTGCAAGGCGATATCGAACATGTCGTTGCCATAGCGGAACTTGCGTTCGCGGTACCCTTCGCTAACCTCCGCAATCGCCTCGCGCAGCGAATTCAATAGCGGTGTGAAGACGGCGAGCGGATCGGCATGATCGTAGTCCGGCGGCACGGGCGGCATGCCGCCCGGCGCGAGCATCGACAACGAACCATGCAGCGCGGCAAGCGCGTGATAGAGCGCGAGCGGGTGCAGATGCGGCGTGCGCAATACCGCTTCCGCAAGCGGCAATGCCGATAGCAGGCTGCGCAGCCGGTCCTTCAGTTCGAGCTGGGTCAGGCGGTCATCCGCTTTCGATGAGGGAATCGCCGTCTGGCGCGCGACGAAAGCAGCCTTACCGCGCACTTGGCCGAGCAACCCGGCAACCGCCACCCAAAGCGGGTTGTCGCGAGCCACTTCCAGAAGCGGCGGCTGCCGATTCCCGAGCTTGACGACTTCGTTGTCTTTATAGACGGTGCCAAGGCACAGCGAGACGAATCGTGCCGACGGGATCTCACCCGCCTCGAGCCCGAGATTCGGCAACAGGCGCGGGATATCGGCCGGCGGCGCACCCGACGTACTATCCTCGACAGGCTCACCGGCCACGGATCGGAACCGGCGCATCTCGGCTTCCCCGCGCATCGACGCGGCGACGGGCAACGTGAGATAGATCTCGAGCTGCGTCGTGGCGAGCCGTTCCGCGAATGGAGCGAGCGACAGTTCCAGCCGGCCCTGCTGCGCGAATTCGGCCGAGTACGAGACAGCCGTGCCGTCCGGCATGATGGCGTCGAGGGCAAGCACGCGTACGACGCCGGCGGTCAGCAGGCCTTCGTCGAATACGAGGCGCCGCACGCCCCAACTGAACGGGGCGGCGGCCAGGCTCTGCCACGCGACCAGCGAATCGACGCGCGCGCTCAGCAGCTGAAAATGCTGCGGCGCGAGCAGCATGCCCTCGAACCACTCGACACGCTCGACGATAGGGACGAGTCGATCAGGCATGAACGCACCTCGCTCCACGGAAAACGGCACGGCCGCACCCGCGCGCGGCGCGGCGGGAATCAGAAAAACAGCGAAGCTCTGTCATTTCACACTCGAAATCGAAAAGGCGTTGTCGCCCAGTTGCACGACGAGACGGCCATCGAATCGCTCGACTCGCGCGCGATGGGCGCCGGGCCCGGGATAGTCGGCGAACACGAATACGCCTGCCACACGCGGCCCGCGCAGCTTGTCTCCGGGCACGACAACGCGCTGGCCCGGCACGAGTTCCCAGCTTTGATAACGAATCGCATCGGGGAACGTACCCGTCAGATCGCCGCGCACGGCGAACCATTTCGAAGCCGGCAGTTCGGCGATCTGCGCGAGCAGCGTTTTGTCCGTGACGAACACGACGTCGACGGCAATCGGGCTATCGTTGTTCGCTTCTTCGCCAGCCGCCAGCGTAAGTTCGTCCCACTTCACTTTGTCGCCCGATGGAAACAGCATCGAGCAGCCGGCGAGACCCGCAAAGCACAACACGGTCAAGCACCCGGCCGCCCACCGTCGCAGGCTTGCCGTCTGTGCACGCGCCGCGAACCTGGCACCGTCCGGGCGTGCCTCTCCATCGAGCGGTGCGCAGCCGCGTTCGAAGCCGGGCCGCCGCATAGAGCGTCGCGAGTCCGTCATCTTGCCCCCACTCCTATTCCCATCACTACGATTAAAGAAGCCGCTATGAGCGCGCAGCCCCCCACCAATGCGAGTTGCACTCGCGTAAATGCTAGGCGCACCATCACCGAATCGCCATATCGAGTGCTCGGCTGCGCCATGGCGGTGGCCCGGTCCGTCTGCAAGCCCGCCGATACCAGCGCGACGACCGTGCAGGTGGACAGCAAACTCAGCAGATTGCGCGGCCCGTCACAGATCAAATCGATTGCGATGAAGGCCACCAAGGCCGCCTCCACCGGCAGCCGAAGCAGCGACAAGGCGATCCCCGCCGCCGCGATGCCGCCGATACCATTGCGCCCCGCCGACGCGAACGCCGCCACCGTGGCGGCGGCGCCGATCATCGCACAGTCGCCGGCGTCCAGGGGACGCCCGTACAAGTTCGCCACGAACGTCGTGAGGAGCGCGAAATACAGCGCTGAGCCGGCGCGGACGAATACCGCGCCGAACGGCACGACGAGTTCGGCGACGCCCCGGCTGCAGCCGAGCTTCGCACTCATCGCCTCGATCATGTGCGGGATCGCCGCCGTCGGCGTACCGGACGTCAACCCAACCAGCATAGGAGCGCGCAGGCATGCCAGGGCACGACCGAACGAGACGCGCGTACGCAACGCGATCGCGGCGAGCGCAACACACGACAACGCGGCCACCGAGGCGAGGAATACGGAGAGGAATCCGCTCATCGCCGAAAGCGTCTCGCGCGGCGTGTGCGCAACCAAATGGGCCGCCGTGCCGAACACGAGCACCGGCAAGAGCAAATTGGCGTAATCGATCAGCGCTTCGAGCGTGCGATAGATACTTTCGAAGATCCCGTTGAGCACCTTCGTCTGCTCGCTCGACAGCGCCGCGAACGCCATGCCGAACAAGATCGTGCAGGTCAGGATGCCGAGTGCCCGTCCGCTCGCGAGCGCGCCGTAGAAGTTATCCGGCACGACATCGGTCAGCGCCAAGGCCCCGTTGGCTGCGTCTTGCACGCCCTGGCCGAACAACGTCATGCGGACCTCCCCCGCATTGCCGCCGCTATCGAGAATCAGCCGGCCGAGTTGCGCGTGCGCGGCCGCCGACAAGTGCAGCCCGGGCGCCGTCGCGACGCCGGTCACGGTACCGGCGAAGCCGCCCAGTGCGACGAGCGCAATCGCCAACATCAGCATGGTGGCGATGCGCAGGCCCGGGCGCGGTAGCGCCAGGAGCTGGCGCAGCCCGAAGAACATCGCCACCACCAGCAATGGCACGGCCGCCATCGTGACCAGCGAGACATAGATCTGGCCGATGGCATAGGCGGCTTCGCCCAGCGGCTCGGCGAACGCGCCTGCGACGCAGCCGAGCAGGATGCACAGCAGCAGCACCGGCGCGGAGTTGGGCAGTTGTCTCAACCTGTTCATAGCGCCATGTTCCAGCCGCGCGCGAGGCCATAGGACACCGTCGCGCGAGCAAGTTCGAACGTGCTGTCGATCATCGGGATTTCCAGGGCGTCCATCTGGCGTGCCGCGAGCGGCAACTCCGTGCAGCCCAGGACGGCCGCCTGCGCCCCTTGCCGCACGAGCCAATCGAGGGCCAGCACGAGATGTTCGGTCGATGCGTCGATCCGGCCCGCCTTGACTTCGCCGATGCTGGCATCGATATGCCCCTGCGTTTCGGCGTCGGGCTCGACGGACTCGATCCCGCGTGCAGTCAGCATCCGTTGATAGAGTCCCGAATGAAACGTCCCCCCCGTCGCCAGGACGGCCACACGCCGGACGTTGGCCGGAAGTGCCGCCATGCTCGCTTCGGCGATATGGATGATCGGTGCTCGGCTATGGTCGCGCATCGCGTCGTACCAGTGATGCGCCGAATTGCACGGAATCACGATCAGCGCCACCTCGTTGCGGTTGAGCATATCGATGCCGCGCAGCAGCGCCGGCAACGGGCTCTCGCCGGTGCCGAGCAACGCTTCCGAACGGTCGGGGATATGCGGCAGATGCGCGACAAGCAGCTCCAGATGCTGTTGGTCGCGCGATGCCCCGGCCGAACTCGTCAACGAGATCACCCGCTCCATGAAATCGACAGTGGCAAGCGGCCCCATGCCGCCCAGGATGCCTATCAGCGCCATGGCGGTCCTTAAAGCTTGAGCGGCCGGGGGCAGATGATCGATACAGCCGCCGTATTGCCGATGACGAGGATCAGCGTGCGCAGCATGTCGCACAGGGGATCGACTGCCAGAAAGAGAATGAAGGCAGCCTCGAACGGCAAGCTCAGATAGACGCAGGTCATGCCGATCAGCGACACCATCACGAGCCCCGTCATCCCGGCCGACGCGAAGCCTGCCAACACGGAGGCGAGCAGAACGGTGCTGACCTCGGCTACGCCGAGGGGACGCCCGTAGAGCTGCGCGATAAACAGCGTCGCACAGACGTAGTAAACCATCGGCCCGACGCGCAGCAGCGAGACCGTCAGCGGCACCATCAATTCCACGCGCGAGCGCGCGAAGCCAAGGCGATCGACGAGGCTCTCGATCATGCTCGGCATGCAGGCGGCACTGTTGCGCGTCGCCAGCGCCAGCGCGAACGGAGCGCGCAGCGCATCCAGCGTGCTGCCCAGCGAATTGGCCGAACGCTTCCAGATGATCGTGGCGGCGAGCACGAGCAGCAACAGCGCGACGATGAAGAATGCAACGACGAACTGCAGCATCGCATGCAGCGGCCCCACCCCGGATTTGCCGAGTTGGGCCGCGCTCATGCAGAACAGAATCAGCGGCAGCGGATAGCTGAGCCAATGCATGAGCTTCTGGCAAGCATGGTAGACGGTCTCGAGCGCCTGGCTCAGGCCAACCGAAATGCGTTCCGGGACCCGGCCCACGGCCAGGCCGAACAACAGCGCGAACACCAGCGCCTTGAGTGCGTCGCCACTCGCGAGCGCCGCGAAAATGTTGCTCGGCACGAGGCTTTTCAGCATATCGGTGAAGCCGATCGTCTTCGGCACCGTGTCGGTCCCGTACAGGCTCATCACTGTCTCGTTCGTGCCGGTCGCGTCGCTGCCGACCATCGCGCCGAACGTATGCATCGTGGCGGTCGACAAATTCGCGCCCGGCCGCATCGTCAGCAGGACGAGCGCGCCCACCACGGCGACCGTCGCCGACGCGCCGAGGATCACGACGACCACGCGCAAGAGCAGGCGCGACGTGCCGCCGTCGCGAAACAGGCGCTGCAGACTGAAAATCACGGCCGACACCATGAACGGCAGCGTCGTCATCTTCAGTAAGTTGACGTATAGATCCCCGATCACGTCCAGCCGTTGTGCCAACAAGGGCAGCATCAAGCCGAATGCGCTACCGAGCGCCAGACTGCCGATCACCACCCACGGGTTCACGGCCACGGCGTAAAGCTTTTTCATATCCATCGTTCGGTCTCCGAAATGCGCTTTATGGTTATGGTTATGTTTTAGTTATCGGTCGCTTCCAGCAGCGTCTTTACGTCGAGTTTCCGGCTGCGTTCGGCCAGGAATTGATTGACGAACGCGAGCAGCGCAGGCGTGGACACGTTCACCCCGATCGCGATCGGATCGTCGAGATCGTCCAGCGTGACAACGCGCAGCTTCAGCGATGCCGTCGGATCGCTCTTGAGCACATGCTTGACTTCGAATTCGTCGCGGTACGCGGCCGTGACCTCGCCTTTATCGAGCCCGCCCAGCAGCGCATCCCAGCTCGGATAAGCCTTGACCTTCGCATTCGGGAAGTTGGTTTTCACGTATTGCGAATACGACGAGTTCATCACGACCCCGATCGTGCTGTCGTACCCCCGAATCACTTCCGGTGCCGGACGGCCATGCGCGACTTGAGCGAAATTCAGGCGATTGAGCAGCAGCGCTCGATGCAGACGGACGTACGGCGTGCTGAAGCTGATGAGCTCGGCCCGCGCCAGCGTCCGGGAGAGCTTGCTGACCGCCAGGTCGGCGTCGCCGTTGGCGAGCTCGCTGACGACACCGTCGAACGTCTTCGCATCGCGGTTGAAGCGCACCTTCACGCCGAGCTTCGCGGCGAGCTCATCGGCGATATCGACGTCGATGCCTTGCAGACGGCCGTTGCGCGTTTCGAAAAACGGCGGTTGATCGACGCCGAGCATCGCGACCACGAGTTCGCCGCGCGTCACGATTCGGGCAAACTCGGGGGCCAGCAAGCGGCCGTCGGGCATGCGTACGAGACCCGTCGGGGTCAGCGCGAGCGGTGCGCTGGCCGGCTGTGCGGCGGCGACGGCGGCGGGCGTTGCCGCACCGGCCGCATGCGCGGCGTTCGCGCTGGCGAAAAGCCCCATGGCGATCGCCAGCGTAGCGGCGGCGAGACGCCCGGCAAGCGCGCGCAGCGGGCGGGCCGCAATCAAGCGTCCATGAGGCTCGGGACCCGAAAAGTGAAGCGTAGGCATAGCGATTACCGTTTGCAGTTTCAAGAAGCGTTGGAAGCAGGCACAGCGGACGCGGCGGCGTCCGGACTCGCCGGCACGGGCGCAGGTTCACTCGTGACCGAGGCAGTGGGCGCACCGGACACAGCGGACACAGCGGGCGCAGCGGCGGGCGCGGCATAGCGCGCGCCGATTTCGACACCGAGCAGGAACAGCAGCACGCAGAGCAGCAGGACGCAGCACGCCGCGATCGTCGCCATCCGCGCAGTCATCGAGAACACATAGGGCATCGCCGATCGTCCTTAAGGAACCATGGTGGTGAATTGCGCCGGGGCAACGATCTGAATCACGCCGCCCCAGTTGCACATCAATTTCGAATCGTTTTGCAGCGCCGGCTGGCCACCGATCAGCACCGTCGGCGAACCGGGCGCCCAAGGCGCCGCCGTGGCCGGCACGCACGGCATCGGCGTCAATACGCCCAGCGCCGCCGCGGTCGCGGCCGCGACCGTCGGATTCGCCGGGCAATTGCACATGCCGAACGGCATGACGTTGACCATCGGCGCGTTATCCATGATCGTCGCGGCGGGCGCACCCGCCATGACGCACGGCGTCGGCAGCACGTTCAGCGAGGAAGGCGCCACGCCGAAGCTGCATTGCAGCAGGGTGCCGGTAGTGACCAGGATGCCCATCGATCAGCCCTTCACCCATTTTTCGAAGTGGGAAACGATCCTCGGCAAGCCGCCCGCGGCGCCGGCAACCGGTGCATCGATACTGCGCCACGCTTCCTGCGGCTTGCCGCTCGCGTAGCGGCGCTCGGCCATCACCTGGCCGTCGGGATCGAAGCGTCGCGCCGTCCCATGCAGCAAGCCGGCGTGATACGGCAGGCTTTGGACCAACGTACCGTCGGCGGCGTACTCGCGCGTTTCGCCTTCGAGCACACCCGCCCGATAACGCGCACGGCGTACGACCGCGCCCTCGTGCAAATAAACCGCTTCGCCTTCAAGCTTTCCCGCCACGTAGGGAAGACGCGACGTCACTTGCCCCGACGGCGCATACGACACGCTCTCGCCCTGCAGCACACCCGCCACGAACGCCTGCCGCAGGGCGACACGCCCGTCCTGATACAACGTGGTGACACCGTGCTCTTTACCGTCCGCGTAGTGCGCCTCTTTCACGAGCACACCGGGCGGATCGAAGGCATGCATCGGTCCGGACAAGACCCCATGCGCGTAGTGCGCATCGAAGGTCGGCGTGCCCTGCGGCGTGCATCGCGTCATCGGCCCGTGCGGCACGCCGCCCTGCAGCGACGTGCGCGCGATCACCGCGCCGCTCGCATCGCGCTGCTCCACCACCTCGCGCACGTCCGCCCCCGGCTGCGCGGCGGAAGAAGGCGGTGGACGCTTGGGTTCGAGAGCTGTCATGGCGTGTGTTTCGCGCAATGCGGCAAGGTCAATTAATTGAGCTTCACGAGGCCGCCCTTCAGGGCCAGCATCCCGCCGCCGTCGATCGTCGCTGTCGCCGACGCCTTGCTCTGCACTTCCAATCCCTGAATCGTGAGCGTGGTGCCGGCCTTGTTTTCGAGTGTCGTGCCCGCTTGGTTGGAGAGCGACGTTCCCGCCTGGCTCGTGAGGGACGTGCCCGATTTGAACGTGATCGAACCGGTCACATCGATCGTCAAGTTCCCGCTCACCTTGAGCGTGTAGTCCCCCGTCACGTTGTGCGTGAATTTCGCATGATTGGTGTGCGTCTCGTCGCCGGTCACGTCGAGCGAGCGCGTGCCCTTCACCGTGTGCGTTTCCTTGCCCGTCTGGACGTCGACGGTCCGGTCGCCCTTCTGAATCGTATGCGTTTCGTTACCCGCGATCACGGTCGTCGCCAGCGCGTTCTCGATCGACACATTCATGTCTTTCTGCGCATGCACGAACAATTCCTCGCTGCCGGTCTTGTCCTCCATGCGGATTTCGTTGCCGGCGCTGCCCCCTTTCGACGAACGCGACATGATCGTGCTGCGCGTCTGCATCGACGGCATCGCATACGGGAGCGTGCTCGACTGGTTGTATACGCTGCCGGTCACGAGCGGACGGTCCGGATCGCCATCGACATAGCTGACGATCACCTCCTGCCCCACACGCGGGAGGAAGAAGTGACCCCATCCGTTGCCCGCGACAGTCTGCGCGACACGCACCCAGCAGGAGGTGTTCTCGTTCTTGCTGTTCGAACGGTCCCAATGGAACTTGACCTTGATGCGCCCATACTCATCGGTCCAGATCTCTTCACCGGAAGATCCGCTGACCACTGCAGTGTGGTTGCCCGCGACGACGGGCCGCGGCGTCACGAGCGGCGGACGGAACGGCACCGTGGAGGGGAACACCACGAATTCGTTCGCGTAGATGTCGTTCGTCGCGCTGTGCTCGACCGCTCGCGCGACGTAGGTCGTATTGACCGCGCTATTGGCGTGCCCGCCGAGCGTGAAGGTCGAACCGGCAGTGAGCGCATAACACGCGCTCGTGCCGCGGCCGGTCAGCTGGCCGACCTGCTGCGCCGCGAGCCGCAAGTCCGCGGTGTGGCTGCTGCTCGCCTGCACATAGCGTCCCGGGAACGTATAGCGCGTTCCGTTGGTGATGGCGCTCGATGCCCCCGAAGTCGCGGAAGTCGCCGCGGATACCGTCGCCGTGGTGGCGTCGTAATCGGACACGATATGCGTGCGCTCGGTCAATCCCGTCACGAGTTCGAACGTGCTTACGCGCTCCGACGGGCTGTGCGCCACCGAATCGCTCGAGAACCATAGCCCGGAAACATTCGGGGTGGCCTCGTGCGCGGACGGGCTGTCCGCGAGCACCATCGTGTGGCTGCCGTTGGCGAACGTGAAGAAGTAGAAGATGCCCTCTTCTTCCATCAGCCGCGAGACGAAATCGAACGGGCTCTCGTCGTACTGCACGCAATACTCGCGTGCCTCGTAGGTGCCCGTCGTGCTCTGCTTGACCGCGACATTGAACGGAGCCAGCACCTTCTGGATGATGTCGAGCACGCTCAGGCTCTGATAAATCACGCGATCGCAGCCAAGCGTGGCGAGCCACAAACTCGGCGCAAGCGCCGCCGAATAGTATCCGTATGCCGCGTCGGCACCAACCTGCGCGAAGCGCGTGACAATGCCGCTGAAGTAGCGCGCCGCTCCGCCCGACGTCTGCACCGTCACGGTCGCGGTTTTACCCACGATCGAAGCCGCCGACAGCGCGGGATCCGTCGAACGCATCCGCAGCTCGAAATGGAACGGCTCGGAAATCGCCTCGCGGCCCGAGAAGCCCTCGAGCAGCAGCTTGTTTTCGCCGAACGGCGTGCTCACCGAAAGAAAGCAGCCTGTCTGGACCGTCGTGACTTCGGGCATATCAGACTCCGCCCTCCGCCGTGAAGCTGAACGCGAGACCGCCCGTGGCGGTGAATGCCAGATGCACGGCATCGAACGGCTCGGCCACCGAAATGCGTTCCAGCACCTCGCGCGCCAGCTCCGGCAGCACGATTTGCGTGAGGATGTGATCCACGTTGCGCGCGCCGCTATCCACTTCCTTGCAGCGCTCGGTAATGACGCGCGCGAACGCGTCGTCCCAGGTGAGCTTGGCGTGATGGTTGCGTCCGAAGCGCTCCGCGAGCCGGTTCAGCTTCAGATTGACGATCGCCGCAATCTGCGCGTCGCCAAGGTGGTAATACGGCACCAGCACGAGCCGGCCGAGAAAGGCCGGGCTGAATTGACGCAGCAGCGCCGGGCGCAGCCGCTCGATCAGCTCCTCGGGCGGTGGCCGGCGTCCGCCTTGGGAGGCCTCGGTAATGACTTCCTGCGCCGCGTTCGAAGTCAGCAGGATCAACGTGTTCTTGAAGTCGATCGGCACCCCTTCGCCGTCTTCCATGACGCCTTTGTCGAACACCTGGAAAAACAGCTCGAGCACGTCCGGATGAGCCTTCTCCATCTCGTCGAGCAAAACCACGCTATAGGGACGGCGCCGCACCGCTTCAGTCAACACGCCGCCGCGCCCGTAGCCGACATACCCGGGCGGCGCGCCTTTGAGCCCCGAGACGCTATGCGCCTCCTGAAACTCCGACATGTTCACCGTGATCATGTTGCGCTCGCCGCCGTAGAGCGTATCCGCGAGCGCGGCGGCCGTTTCGGTCTTGCCGACACCGCTCGGGCCGACCAGCAGGAATACGCCGACGGGCTTGCCCGGATCGTCGAGATCGGCGCGGAACGTGCGCACGCGCCGCGCGATCGCATCGAGCGCCTCGTCCTGACCGACGACACGCTCTGCCAGCTTGTCGTGCAGATAGAGCACCGTATGCAGTTCGTCGGCCAACATGCGGCCAACGGGAATGCCGGTCCAGCCCGAGATCACCTCCGCGACCATCGCCGAATTCACGTACACCGGTACCATCGGCTCGTCGTTCTGCACGGCCTCGAGACCTTTCTCGAGGCGGCCGAGGTTGGCCAGCAGCGATTGGGCGTCCTCGCCCTCTTCGGCAGGCACTTGCGCCGCTTGCGCCTCTTTCGCCTCGACTTGCCGGGCGATCTTGCGCCGCCACGCCAGAATTTCTTCCACCGCGCGCTGCTCGGTGGAAAGCTTTTCCGTGAGTCGCGCATGCTTCGCGCGCAGCTCCTCCAACTGCTTGGTCAATGCGGCGATGGCGTCGGCATGATCGGCGCCCGTCGCTGCCTCGTGGCGCAGGATGCGCAGTTGGTTTTCGCCCGATTCGAGCGAGCGGCCGAGCGCTTCGATGTCTTCCGGTACCCCGCTTTGCCCGATGGCCACGCGCGCACATGCAGTGTCCAGCACGCTGATCGCCTTGTCCGGAAGCTGACGTCCCGAGATATAGCGATGCGACAGCTTCACCGCATCGCGCACCGCCTCGTCGACGATCTCGACACCATGATGGTGCGCGAGCTTCGGTACCATGCCGCGCAGCATTTCGATGGCGACCGCCTCGCTGGGCTCATCGACTTTGACCACTTGAAAACGGCGTGCGAGCGCCGGATCGCGCTCCACGTACTTCTTGTATTCGGCCCAGGTCGTGGCCGCGATCGTCCGTAGCTCGCCGCGCGCCAGCGCCGGTTTGAGCAGATTGGCCGCATCGCCCTGGCCCTCGCTGCCGCCGGCACCGATCAGCTGATGGGCTTCGTCGATGAACAGAATCACGGGGACCGGGGAGGCCTTCACTTCGGCGATCACCGATTTGAGCCGATTCTCGAACTCGCCCTTCACACCCGCGCCGGCTTGCAACAGCGCGAGATCGAGCGAGCGCACGGTCACGTTCAGCAGCGCCGGGGGCACCTGGCCTTGCACGATGCGCTGAGCGAAGCCTTCGACGACGGCCGTCTTGCCGACGCCCGCTTCGCCCGTCAGGATGGGATTGTTCTGGCGCCGCCGCAGCAGCACGTCGATCAGTTGACGGATTTCCAGATCCCGCCCGCAAATGGGATCGATCGCCCCTTCCCGGGCGAGTTCGGTCAGATCGACCGTGTATTGCGCGAGCGCCGATCCGCCCGGCCCGCTACCGACGGCCGACGGCATCGCCTGCCCAGCGGGTGCCCCCCCTGCGGACGCACCCGCGGCAGGCGTGGCGGCCGGGCCGCCATCTTCGTTCGAGGCGGCCAGCACGGCCGGCAGCGATTCGCGCAGCGTCGCGCGCGGAATCTTCAACAGCGAGGGCGCCGTGTCGATCAGCAAACCGCGCAGGCTGTCGACTTCCAGCAGCGCGAGCAGCACGGTACCCGAACGAATCTGTTGCTGCCCGAGCAGCATCGAACTGAACAGCCAGGCTTCCTGAAACAGCCGCGAAAAGTTCGGCGACAACGCAGGCGTACGGCCATTGCCGCGCTTGAACTGCTCGACAGCCTTCTGCAGCTGCGCGCACACTTCGGTGGCGGAAACCTCGAAGTGCTCGAGAATCACCCGCAAATCGGGCGCGTCGGATTCGAGCAGTTGCAGCAGGAAGTGCTCGACATCGACGTTATAGTGCGTTTGCCGCACGCATAGCTGCGCAGCAAGCTCCATCGCGTGCTTGCAGGCCGGATCGAGCCGGCTCACCAGAGTGCGAATGTCGATTTCCATAATGGCTCGGGGGCTACGCGTTCGATGAGCGCCACGCCGCCGAAGACGGCGGCATGCGTAAGGTGAATCGGGCCGGCGCGCGCGGTTTCGGCGATACGGCGTTCCTGTTCGTGCTCGTGCTCGTGTTCCCGCTCGTATTCCCGCTCGCGGCACGCTGTGCGCCGAGCCAGGACGTCCAGCCGAGCCGGGCCGCACCTGCGCCGCCGACGGCACAGGCGGCTTGCCCGGGTGCGGGCCGCAACACGACGTGCACGTCGAGATCCTGTTCCAGATACGACTGCACGAGCCATGCGGTCAGCTCGTGCAGCCGGCCGCCCGGCAACAGGGCCTCGAATCGTTCGAGCGGCAGATCGACGAACTCGATGCGGATGCCGGCCGCCTGATCCCAGCACCGGCGCCCGACCACCGCTCTGCCGTTCAGGCGCGATGCGCCTCGCCCGGCGCTCGATAAGCGCACCGAATCGCGCGCGTCGAGTTCGCGCCAGCCGCCGACGAACTGGCCGCCTCGCACCGCGACACCGAGCCGGTCCGACAACAAGGCCAACAAACCCGCCATTGAGCGCGGCGCGCCGCCCAGCAAGCCGGCGTGGCGCAACCAGCGGCGCGCGCCGTTCGGCCCGCGCTCGCCGGCTCGCAGCCCCAGGTTGCCGAGCGCGTCGAGGCAGGCGGTCAGCGCTGCCTCGTCCGGCGCACGTCCGTTCAACCCGGGCGCATGTTTCTGGCGGCTGCGATAGAGGAACGAGAGGAAGCGATGATTGAAGATGTCGAGAAAATCCGACATCGCCGTCTCGCGCGCGGCCCGCCGCGCGAGCAGCCACTCCGTGAACGGCAACGGCAACGGCCCGCCCGCGCCGGCAAGCGTCATCGCCGCGGTGCTCACGGTGTAGGTGGCGCGGTCGTCACCCGCGGCTTTGGCGCGCACGCCGCGGATATCGCTGGGCTCGAACGCGAGCGAAACGTGACCGGCGAAGCGCACGGCCTCGTCGGTCCCGTCCCCCGTTCCAAGCGGCCGCGCCCACGACTGCGCCTGCTCCAGTAAATGAATCGCTTGGAACAGGTCGAAGTCGTGGGGATGAGCGAGGAGCCGGGCGATCAGAGCAGCGGTTGGCAACCGGTCATCGGTTCCCATTGCTTCCATATCTCATCTCCACGGCATACAACGAGCCGAACAAAGGAGTTGACGGAGGTACACAACGCGAAGAAACGCGCGAGCACGGCAGCCATCAACAGCGGCGAACCGCCAACAAACGCATCCGCGTCGAATTCGACGTTCACCTCCGTGCCGCGGCAATAGCCGCGCCATGCATCGGTACCCACATGCGCGGTGACATGACGGGCCCCGATACGGCTGATCCCGCGAATCTGGTCCTGTTCGCGCAGGCCGTCCGACGCGAACAGCGTCAGCATCTCCTGCAGCTCGCGCCGGCCGTTCGGCCCGCTGACGAGCGAGTGATAGTTGCGCGTCAACAGCGACACCAGCCGCCAAAGCGTCTCGCTGCCGAGCGGCGGATCGCGCTGCGCTGTCGGCTCGTACAGGCACCGCACGCGCGCATTGCGCGACACGCGCTCGACCAGCATGCGCGCACCGATCGGAACATGCTCGGCCAAACGCCGATTGGTACAAAGCACGTTCGCATAGACCACGGGCGCAGCAGGGTTCGCGAAGTTGTGACTCGCGTCGACGAAGCTCAGATACGTATCGACACCCGAAACGTTGCCTCGCACGCTGCGCTCGCGTCGCGCGAACCAGAACGTGGACGGCGCGTCCGGGCCGGCCCTGTCCATGCGGTCGGCCGCCGTATAGCCGGGCAGCACGATCGCACGGTCGGCGACAGGATCCGAGGCGATGACGGAGACGATCGAATGGATCTCGGTCATGGCCTCGCGCTTTTGCTCGGCGACGAGCCGGTGTTCGTAGCGGCGGCCGTCCACGACGAGCGGTTCGGTCGTCTGCGCGAACAGATTAACCACGGGGGTGCAGCCCAGGCGGAAATGTTGGGCGCCGATATGCGCCAGCGCGCGCGGCATCCGGTCCAGATGAAGGACGATTTCGCAGCTGCGCCCGGTGCCGAAGGCGCCGGCCGGCACCTCCAGATCGAAGAAGTGAAATTTGCGCGCGAACGCGAAGTATTCCTGCAGCAGCCCATAGGCCGGATGCGCGTGAGCCGGCTGCGGCAGCACGCGGTCCTCTTCGGCGTAGCCGGCTTCGCGCCACGCCGTCTGCGACAACCGCACGAGCGGCGCGCCCGCCGGCGCCCCCGCAACCCCGCCGCCGCCCCCTACCACCCACGCGTACGGGGGCCTCGTCCGCAGCGCATCGCCGGGGGAATGGCACCCCCGGGGGGGCGCG
>NZ_JBQCDN010000167.1:0-6882 GCF_051961175.1 Trinickia sp.
CGTTCGGGCCGGTCGCGCTGATCGCGTTGCGTGTCGCCATCGCTTCGTGCTTCCTCGTACCGATGCTGGCCGCACGCGGCGAGTTGCGCGCGCTGCGCACCGGCTGGCCGCATTTGCTTGTCCTCGGTGCGATGAACTCCGCGGTCCCGCTGTGCCTGTTCGCCTATGCCGAACTCACGCTCACGGCAGGCTTCGCCTCCGTGCTCAATGCGGCGGCGCCGCTGTTCGCCGCCATCGTCGCATTCGCATGGCACGGCGAGCGGCTGTCGCCGCTGCGCGTGTTCGGGCTGGCCATCGGCTTTGCGGGCGTGGTGGTGTTGGTGGGCGGCTCGTCGGTCATCGGCGATGCGCGAGGCGGCTTGGCCGTGGCGGCCGCGCTGTCCGCCACCGCGCTATACGGCATTGCGAGCAGCTACACCAAACGCTTTTTGGCCGGCGTGCCGCCGCTCGCGGTCGCGACGGGAAGCCAACTGGCCGCCGCGGTCATGCTCTTCCCGCTCGCATTCCTGGCGTGGCCCGCGCGCACGCCCACCGGCAGCGTATGGCTATGCGTGGCCGGCTTGGGTATTGCGTGTACCGGCATCGCCTACATCCTGTTTTACCGCCTCGTCGCGAACGTCGGACCGGTACGCACGGCATCGGTCAGTTTCCTCATTCCGTTGTTCGGCGTACTGTGGGGCATGGTGTTTCTCGGCGAACGGTTGAGCGTCGATATGGCAACCGGATGCGCTGTGATTATGCTGGGGACTTCGTTGTCGACTGGCGTACTTGGGCCGCGTAAGCGGGTAGATACCGCTGCGCGTGGGCCGGCGGAACATACGGCGTACGACAGGTCGAGCGTCTAAGGCGTCGGGCACTTATCCGAAAACGTGAGCGTAATGGAGGTTGATGACTGGTTGCTCACCGTATAGCGGAGCGGCGCCTTATCGTCGCCTTCCTCGCTATCGCTTATGACAGAAAATATCTCCGAGGATCCATCGCTGTCGTTCGGCACCCCGATCTCCAGGTATCGTTCGTCGCCCAGAATTTGTCCGGCGGGCTGATAGGTGAGCGTCAGCCCCATGTCGTCGTCATAGACGATCGCGCCTTCGTTAGCGTATGTCGCTCCGACATAAGCGGCTTGCCCAGCCCGCAACACATAGCGGTCCTGGCGAACGCCGTCGACTACCAAGATCATGTCGTCAAAATTCGAATCTTTTTCGATGGCGATCGAGCCCTTCGCATCGTTAACGATCCGCGCGCAGTTCTTGATAGCAGACATACTCTTCTTCCTTTTTTGATAGCTTGATTCAGGCGCTCGCCCGTGGCGTGACGAACCGCAATCGACACGACTCCCCGCTACATCCAGTGGGATGTGATCCCCGGAAACAGAGTGGAGGCAACGCCAACTTACCGCAAATCGAGCGATTGGATGACGGCGAAAGGATAGAGTTTGATTGCGCGGAGCGCGTCGCAGACATTGCCTCCCAAGATTTGGAAAACATCGAGAAGCATGTTCGCAACCGACAGCGGGCGCCCATCGGCCGCGAGCCGATCGTCAGCCAGCCATCATGCGACCGGAGTACGTGCCTCCGCGGCCGTAGAACACAAACACGTCCCCGCTCAGCGCGCTCTGATCGAACATTGGACCGACCAGCATCGAAAGCGAATCGATCGACTTGCGCATGTCGATCGGCTCGGCGGCGCTGTACAGTTTCTCCCAGCACGATCACTTGATGTTCAACGCCTATTTCGAGGCGGATGCGTGCAACCGGCCCGAAGGAACGCGCCTGGTGCTGCGCTACATGCATCACTTCCAGTGACACGCTGATCAAGAGAGTGCGCCATACCGGGGCTGCAGTCGAGTCTGCGGATATGGCGCACGGTGACTCAAAGCCGAACGATCTAACGTCTCGTCGCACGCTTGAGTGTCTGCGATGGCGTTTCGCCGAAGAGCTGCTTGTAGTCGTTGGAAAAGCGGCCGAGATGCGAAAATCCCCAGTTCATCACGATAGACGAAACGTTGCGCTCCGAGCAGTCCGAGAGAGATCTGGTCGCGCTCCATCGATTCGAACAGGGCCTTGAAGTTGCCTTCGCCAAAACCTTCGCGGTAGTTGCCCTTGCGCTCGGCGAACTCGAAGAACACCGGCCCCAGCAGCGGCTCCGAGAAGATCTGCAGCAGCAGGCGCGGGTTGCCGCCTTCGGTCGTGCCGTCGACCACGATGGTTGAAGAAACCTGGAATCTGTTTGATGCGGCCGACCGCTATTGCGCGGGTGCTGCAACATCGAGCGCCTGAACTTCGATCTCAACGCCGACTCCGAACGCCAGTTGCGCCTGAACCAGGCTTCTGACCGGGTAGCAACCTTCGTCGAAATACCCCCGGTAGACCTCGTTGAACGCTGCGAAGTTGGCTAGGTCACTGAGCCAGACGTTCACCTTCACAACTTTGTCGAGCGAACTGCCAAGTTCCTGTAGCGTCTTTGAGATGCTCCTGAGCACGGCATGAGTCTGCTCTGCGATCGACCCGGAATGTGGGCGTTGTGCATCATCGAACGGGATCTGGCCAGAAAGTAGCAAGAAGCCGGGTACCCGAACTGCGGCGGAGAACGGCATTGCCGCGGGAGCTGGGTAGAAAACGGGGTAGGCGGTCATGGATGGATTGCTCCAAAGTTTCAAGATATTGATGCCGGTATCGGTGTCATCGCTGACCTTCTCCCGAGGAGGCGGTAACGGTCCCAGCGATAGGGCGAAAGGTCGAGGGCAGGCTCCCGGCCGCGGATGAGATCAGCCACGATGCGAGCTGAACCGCATGCCATCGTCCACCCCATGGCGCCATGCCCGCAGTTGAGCCATAAATTCGAATGCTCCGCCGCCCCAAGGAACGGCAGGTTATCCGGCGTCATGGGTCTTTGCCCGACCCACCTGGACGGTTTGGCGTCGCGGATTTCGGGATACACCTCGCACGCAAACGCTTCGAGCGCACGAAACCGCTCCTCCACCTTGACGCTTCCAGGAACCCCGATGTCGGCAAAGCCAGTGAACCGCACCGTCTCTTCACCGAAGGCCGCCCACGCCACCTTATGCGGAATCGAAACGGCGCCCACACGCGGACGCGACGGCGAGGCGACCCGATACGAGATCGAGTAACCAGTGACTGGGTAAATCGGCAGGGTGTAGCCCGCCGAGGCGAGAAGTTGCCGCGAGGACAAACCTGCGGTCACCACGACGGCATCGGCCTTGAAGGAGCCTCGATCTGTCTCGACGCCCGAGACTGTGTTCCCGCTGATATCGAGGCGAATCACCTTTTCGCCGAAACGCGCCGTGGCTCCGAGTTGGACAGCCTTTCCAAGGGCCGCCGTTGCATAGCGAGCAGCATCGCCAGTGCCATCGTTCGGACAGAACACGGCTCTTGCAAACTTCACCGTCGCGGCGTGCAGAATCGGTTCGCAGTTCAGCAACCCGTCGTGATCCAGGCTCTCGAAAGCCTCTCCTGCGGCGCTTAGCAGGGCTTCATCGTATGGCCCCGGCTTGTCGCTCTCCCCATACAAGTACAGGATGCCATCATGGCGACCGCCATAGTCATCGAGCGGAATGTCACTTGCTCCAAACTGCAAGTCGCGCGAGTAGGCCGCAAGCGCGAGCGCTGCTTTTGAGTTCGAAAGCCAGCGTTCTCGCGTGCCTTCACGCGCGAAGAGCGCTCCCCAGCGCAATAGTGAGGGCGTCCAAGGCGGACAGATGCTGATGCCGTCGCCCAGCCCCAATAGCGATTTGAGCGCGACACCGGCGACCCCGGGCTCGGCCCAGCTAAAACAATGCCCTGGCGATATCAAACCCGCGTTGGCATGGCTGGCGCCACGGGCAGCCTCGGCAGCACCATCAAAGATATGAACTTCGTGCCCTTCCCGCGAGAGCGCGAGCGCAGTCACCGTCCCTGCTATACCGGCACCGACGACCACAATTCTCATATCAGTAAGTCCCCATGAAAACGTATACTCCTACGCGCAAACCCGCAATTTCGAGGTGCAGCACAGCACCTTAGCATATTTTGCGTTTACGCAAAATTCTCGGCGATGTTCCCCTGCTATTTCCGCAGCAACGAGAAACGGGGATACCTCGCACAACATAACCGTGCAGCAAGGATGGACGTTTCGTGAAGGCAAGGCCAGACAACGAGAAACAACCGGGCGCGTCGCTGACGCCAGTAGAGTTGGGGCAACGCTTGCGTACCGCTAGAAAGCGGCTCGGCTGGACACTGACGCAGCTCGCTGAAAAATGCGGCGTCTCGATCACGACAATTTCTCGAGCCGAGCGCGGCCACCTTGCGCTTGGGTACGAAAACCTCACTGCTCTGGGCCGAGCACTGGAGATTGACCTCAGCTCCCTGTTCTCGCGCGGCACCGGCGAAGTAGAACCGGCCGAAGGGCCGGTCGTGACGAGAGCGGGCGAAGGCGTTGCGTACCGTGGTCTATCTTTTACATACGAGTTTCTCGCCTCCGGCGTTCCCGGAAAGCCATTTGAACCCGTCCTGGGAACGGTACACGCACGCGAGTTCAGTGGCCCGCAAGACTACGCCAGGCACGCCGGCCATGAGTTCGTCTACGTACTGACGGGCGAGATCGACGTGTACTTCGAAACGGGTGAAAGGGTTTCGCTCTGCAAAGGAGACACCCTCTACTTCGACAGCCGCATCGGACACGCCTACGTAACAGTGAGCAAACAACTAGCGAAAGTAGTGGGCGTCATCACCGACGAAAGTGACCACATGGCGTTTGCACGCCAGGGCCACTCCCAAAGCCTGTCCTAATGCATCTCCATTTATCAGTCCCCGACGTAGGCACCGACAGCGCAAGCGCCACCCTCTAATCACAAAATTTGCGTATCCGCGACATGCCGAAATTCCGGCGGGCAGAGGTGTTTACCATTATTTGCGTATACGCAAAAAACGCGTCCAATCCACTCCTCGGACTGGTCCCAGCGAGCCACCTCAGTTCAACGGCACATGTGCGGAGTCTCGGCCGAACGCTCAACGTAACCGCGAAAGCCTTAACGCTATCGTGACCAGCGCTGCAGCCGTTCCGATCCAGGTCATTCGCGCCCGGATACCAGTCACGTCCTCTGATCAAATCCGAACCGTAACGGAGCCACCGCACGCTATGAAGCCAAAGGACTCGAAACTACTCAGCACCCGCCAGTTGTCTTTCATGGCATTGGGTATGGCCATCGGAGTTGGGCTCTTCCTAGGCTCCGCGTCCGCCATTAAGGCCGCCGGTCCCGGCGTGCTCGCCGCGTATTTTGCCTGCGGCGGCGTCATCTTCCTGATCATGCGCGCTTTGGGAGAATTGACGGTTCGCGATCCGTCGCGCGGATCCTTCGCAGCATATGCCCATCAGTATCTTGGTCCCTTTTCCGGATACCTCGTCGGCTGGAACTACTGGATCACGATGGTTGGCGTCGGCATCGCTGAATCCACCGCCGTTGCGGTCTACATGAAGATGTGGTTTCCCGATGTACCCCAGTGGATCTGGGTCTTCAGCGCGATTGCAAGTATTGGGCTATTGAATCTTCTCGCGGTGAAAGTATACGGCGAGATCGAATTCTGGTTCTCGCTCGTCAAGGTCGTCGCGATTCTTGCCTTGATCGGCTGCGGCACGACGATCATTGTGTTCGGTTGGGGAAATCACGGCGTGCCATTGGGCTTGTCGAATCTCTGGAACCATGGCGGCTGGTTTCCGCACGGAGTCACCGGATTGCTAAATGCAATCCCGATTGTCGCCTATTCATTCGCCGGGATCGAGATGATTGCGATCGCATCCGCCGAAGCCCGTGATCCCCAGAAGACCATCCCACGCTCGATTAACTCTGTCATTTGGCGCATCCTGTTCTTCTACGTGCTCGCTCTTGGCGTGATCCTCGCCATCTATCCGTGGGACCAGATTGGTGTGAATGGCAGCCCATTCGTAGTGACGTTCGAGCGCATCGGTATCTCGCAAGCAGCAGGAATCATCAATTTCGTTATCTTGACTGCTGCGCTCTCAAGCTTCAACTGCATTCTCTTTAGCGGCGCACGTATCCTGAGAAATCTTGCGCTGCAGGATCAGGCGCCAAGTGTGTTCAGCCCGCTCTTCTCGAACGGAATTCCCGGCCGCGCCGTCATCGCGACTTTGGTCTGCACGGCTCTGGGCGTCGTTCTCAACTACGTGGTCCCGGATCAGGCCTTCGGCGCAATGATGTCGATCCTAGCGTTCAACGTCGTGTTCAATTGGGTATTCATTGTTCTCACGCACATCGGCTATCGACGCATCGTCCCCAGCTCTGATAGGAAAACTGGATTCATCTTGCCGGCTGCGAATTTATCCGCGGTAGTCTCGTTGGTCTTCTGCGGCTTCGTTCTGTACATGCTCGGCGCGGATCCGGAGTCTCGTATCTCGATCTACGCTGGCGCAACATGGACGATACTTGCCGCGGGTGCGTACTACGTGCGATCGCACGCTCGTCGCGGTGCAGGCGTGGGGATTGGTGCCGATGGTCAACTGAAATCCTCGCAAGAATCACAGTAAGGAACGCGAAGGTCCTAGCACCCTCCTTCAACAGTTGTTGGGTCACCGGTTGCCAGGCTTTCTCGCTGCGCCGGCAGACCGCCCACATGCCTGCGCCGTGGAGATCACGGAGCAGGCATGTCGACCGTGGCAGAAGCCGCCGCGGGAAGAGCGGCCTAGTGAGTACTCCCCGCATGCACCTCCGTCGCAACGATGTACTTCAACACCTCGTCCGTCCGCCCACCCGACACGAGTTGTTCCGCCGTCTTGTACTCGAACTCCGACAGCGGTTCGTTCCGATACCAGAACAGCGCCTGCTTCACGCAGCCGTGAATATCCGTCGCCGCGCGAATCACGCGCAACGCC
>NZ_JBQCDN010000168.1:0-6322 GCF_051961175.1 Trinickia sp.
GAGGCCGTTTGTCACTGCATGGCTGTATTTCGCATCGATGAAGCTGTGCGTATCGGTCGTGCTTTGCGGCGTGTTAAAGACAGACTGATAGGGGGAGGTGGGAGCGCCCTTGGTGCGATTGCCGTAGCCCGCGCTGATTTTGAGGTCGCCGTAGGCAAACTTGGCGAAAAAGTTCTGCGCGCGGTCGTAGTCCAGATGGTGTGCGACGCCGTTGTTTTGATCGGGCGTATCGAATTCAGGATAGTAAAGATCCTGCCCGTCGCGCACGAAGCTCGATGCCGACAGCACGAGGTCGGTCCCGCCGGCGCCATGCCAGCCGTAGGTCGCCCGCGCGCGCTTTTCGCCGAAGCTCCCCGCGGCCGCTGCCACCTGCGTGCCGTCGATGTCGCTGCCTTTCCGGGTCACGACGTTGATCACGCCGAACAGCGCATTCGAGCCGTAGACGGCGGAGCCGGGGCCCGGCACATATTCGATGCGCTCCACAAGATCCATGTCGAGCGGAAAATCGTCGCCGATGGGCGCCTGATCGTAGACGGAGTCATTCACCCGCATCCCGTCGATCAGCAGCAGGAAGCGGCTGTTGTAGTCGCCGGGCCGCTGAAAGCCGCGGCCGCCGAGGTACGAATAGGTTCGGTCGTACGAGGTGTACAGGCCGGGCAGCGAGGCGAGGGCGTCGGCCAAGGTACGCCAGCCGAAGGCCTGGATGTCCTTGGCCGTCAGGACGACGACAGCCGCCGGCGCATCGGCGACCGACTGACTGAACAAAGTGGCAGTCCTCACCTTCACCTGCATCAGCGCTTCGAGCGGCATCGACGCGAGATCGCCCGGCGAGCCGATACCGGCCGCATCGGCTGGCGCGGCGTCGACGCGGCTTGCGGCGACGAGCATCGACAGCGCGAGCGCAAGGCGGCACAGCGGGTGCGGGTTTCTCCCGCGAGGGAAGTGTTCCAAAAGCATGGAGCAAAGGAGGACGACAATGTTCGTTCTAATATGTGCCTGCCTCTTTATCGGCTGAGGAATGTAAAGCTTGAGGGGCGCTCGCCCCAGCTTGACGAAGGCTGCCGACGCGCGCTATAGGCCGACGGCTGGGGCTGAGCCGCATACGTTTGCGAGGCGTGGAACGAGCGGAGGAGGAGGGTGATGAAGTAAGAGCGACTTGAATGACGACCGGGACGAGCGCGCCGCGGCTTGGACGCGCTCGTCAGAGGAATGCACGCTGGCCGGCGCGACGCCCAGATAATTCGTCATGGTAATCCCGGATATCGCGCCCTATGCTGTGAAAGGCTCGGGAAGGATTGCCGCACCTAGAATCGCTTCATCGATGCAAACCCGGCGCAACACCGCGCCGACATAAATGAGGAGACACTCGCATGCACCCGACGTCGCGGAAAATCCGCAATTTCGCTCTCGCTTCCGCCTTGCTGTTCGGCATGGCATCACATGGTGCGATGGCCGCAGACAACGGCAAAGTCACGATCATGGTCGGGGGGATTACAAAACTCATTTATTTGCCGGCCAAGCTGACCGAGCAATTGGGTTACTTCAAGGATGAAGGGCTCGATGTCGAGCTGCTGTCGCAGCCGGCCGGCGTCGACGCCGAAAACGAACTGCTGGCGGGCGCCGTGCAAGCCGTCGTCGGCTTCTACGATCACACGATCGATCTGCAGACGAAGGGTAAGGACGTCAAGGCGATCGTCGTGTTCGGCCAGGTCCCGGGCGAGGTCGAGATGGTGTCGACCAAATCGGCCGAAACGATCAAGTCGATGGCCGACGTCAAAGGCAAGACGCTCGGTGTGACGGGCCTGGGCTCGTCCACAAGCTTCCTCACGCAATTCCTGGCTGGCCAGCACGGCATCACCTCGTCGCAATACACGATGCTGCCGGTGGGCGCCGACGCGAGCTTCATCGCAGCGATCAAGCAGTCGCGCATCGATGCGGGCATGACGACCGAGCCGACCGTCTCCAAGCTGCTGGCCACGGGTGACGCGAAGGTGCTGGTCGACATGCGTTCGGTCGAGGGCACGAAGGCGGCACTGGGCGGCACCTATCCGGCATCGAGCCTGTACGTGCAATCGGCTTGGGTCGATACGCACAAGGATCAAGCGGCGAAGCTCGCGCATGCTTTCGTGCGCACGATGCAGTTCATCCATACGCATAGCGCCGACGAGATCGCCGCCAAGATGCCGGCCGATTACCAGAAGGACAAAGCGCTTTACGTATCGGCTTTGAAGGCGTCGCTGCCGATGTACACGGCAGACGGCAAGATGCCTGCCGACGGTCCGGAAACGGTGCTGAAGGTGCTCTCGGGCTTCAACCCGTCGGTCAAGGGCAAGCACGTCGAACTCTCGAAGACGTACACGAACGAGTTCGTTGCCGCGAAGTAAGAATCACCTAGTCTCCCCCTGTCGTACCCCGGGCGCGCCAGTTTGGGCGCCCACCTCCCATCGCTTGGATTGCTCTGATGAACCACGCTGCTTCCCATGACACACCCGTCATCGAGTTCGACTCGGTGTCATGCCGTTTCATTTCGCCGGACGGCAAAGCGACGATCGCGCTGCGCGATTTCAGCATGTCGGTTGCCAAAGGCGAATTCATCGCCATCGTCGGCCCGACCGGCTGCGGCAAGTCGACGACGCTCAGCATGATCACGGGCCTGCTCCAGCCGACGACCGGCAGCGTGCGCGTCATGGGCAGCCCCGTTACGGGCATCGATCCGCGTATCGGCTTCGTGTTTCAGGCCGATGCTGTGTTCCCCTGGCGCTCGGTGCTCGACAATGTCGCCGCCGGCCCGCTGTTCCGCGGCCGCTCGAAGGCCGCCGCCTATGAAGAGGCGAAAGACTGGCTGCGCCGAGTCGGCCTCGAGAAATTCGGCAATCATTACCCGCATCAGCTCTCGGGCGGCATGCGCAAACGCGTCGCGCTGGCGCAGACGTTCATCAACAAGCCCGAAATCCTGCTGATGGACGAACCGTTCTCGGCGCTCGATATGCAAACCCGCACGCTGATGCAGGACGAACTGCTGCAGCTGTGGTCGGCGAACAAGGGCTCGGTCGTCTTCGTGACACACGATCTCGAAGAAGCCATCGCGCTGGCCGATCGCGTGTTCGTGCTGACGGCACGTCCCGCGACCCTGAAAAAGGTCTATGAAATCGACCTGCCGCGTCCGCGCATCACGTCGGAAATTCGCTATGAACAGCGCTTCATCGAACTCTCGCGCGACATTTGGCACGACCTGCGCGAAGAAGTGCAGATTGCTTGACTTTGAATACCGGAAAGACTGAGATGTCTACTATGGCTACTACCTTCGAACGACCCAAAGCGAGCCCGATGGAAGCGTCGCTCGCCGAAGTGGAAAAAGCGGCGCAGCGGCGGTTGCGCCATCGTCAAGCATTGATTATCGGCCTGCGCCTGCTAGTTCTCGTGGTCTGGCTCGGCGGCTGGGAGCTCGCCGGCCGGCTGAAATGGATCGATCCGTTCTTCTTCTCAATGCCCTCGCTGATCTTCGCGCAGATCCTCGATTGGTTCGTCAACGGCACCTCGCAAGGGCCGCTGCTCACGCAAGTGTGGGTGACGCTCGAGGAGACGGCGATCGGTTTTGCGATCGGCTCGGTGGCCGGCGTCATCTGCGGCGTCGTGCTCGGGCGCAATAAGTTGCTGTCGGACGTATTCAGCATCTATATCCAGGTTGCCAACTCGATCCCCCGCGTCGTGCTCGGTTCGGTGTTCGTGATCGCGCTCGGTTTGGGCATGGCATCGAAGGTGGCACTCGCGGTGGTCATGGTGTTCTTCGTCGTCTTCGGCAATGCGTTCCAAGGCGTGCGCGAGGCCGACCGTTATATGATCGCGAATGCGCAGATTCTGGGCGCGTCGAAGCGGCAATTGACGACGGCGGTCGTCATTCCGTCGGCGCTGTCGTGGATCTTGGCGAGCTTGCACGTGAGCTTCGGCTTTGCGCTCGTCGGTGCGGTCGTCGGCGAATTCCTCGGCTCGAAGCAAGGGATCGGCTTGTTGATCTCCACGGCGCAAGGCGCGTTCAATGCGAGCGGCGTGTTCGCGGCGATGATCGTGTTGGCCGTCGTGGCGCTGGCTTGCGACTACTTGCTGACCCGGCTGGAAAAGCGTCTGCTGAAATGGAGACCCGCTGCATTCTGATTCCGACGGATCGCGCCGGTCGGGCGCGATCGAGGCGGCAGGCTCATGCCGCGCCGACGCCGCGTGCGTCGACGCGGCATGAGCCACACTTCATTCATAGGGCGTCGGTCGATGATGCATAGTTTGCGCGCCCGCCTGCTGTGGTGGGTGTTGTTGCCGTTGGCGGCGTTCATGGTCGTGGCCGGTGTGATGGCTTACGATGCCGCTCGACAAACAGCCGATCTGCTGCAGGACAACGCGCTGCTCGCTTCGGCGCGCACGATCGGCGAGGACGTCGAATGGAGCAACGGCGAGTTGCTCGCGAACGTTCCGCCCGCCGCGTTGGAAATATTCGAATCGCCTTACCAGGATCACGTGTTTTACCGGATCGTCGCCGACGGCGATCGGCTGTTGGGCGGCACACCCGAACTCGCATTGCCGAGCGAGCATGCGGCCTATCCGGTGTTCTACGATACGACGCTCGACGATCAAGCGATTCGCGCAGTGGCTTACCAACGTCAGCTCTACAATGCCGGCGAGGCGCTGTCGGTGGTGGTCGTGGTAGGCAAGACGCAGGCGTCGCGCGCGGGGATGCTGGCGCAACTGTGGCATCCGCAATTGATCCGGCAGGGCTTGATGCTCGTGCTGGCCGTCGTGTTGGTCCTGATCGGCCTGACGAGCGAGCTGCGCCCGCTCATGAAGTTGAAGGACGACGTGGCCGATCGCGATCCGATGCAACTCGAGCCCGTGCGCGTCGATCACTTGCCGACCGAGCTGCGTCCGATCGTCGATGCGATCAACCAGTGCATCGCGCGTCTAAAGCTGCATACGAGTACGCAGCGGCAGTTCATTGCCGATGCCGCGCATCAATTGCGCACGCCGCTAACGTTGCTCGATACGCAGGTGCAGTGTGCGCGCCAATGCGTGGCCGACGAGCCCGCACTTTCCGATGCGCTAACGGGCATTCATCGCACCAGCCGCAAGATGACGGAGATTACGAATCAGTTGCTGCTGCTCGCGCGTGCGGAATCGGCGCCGTCGCCTGCGCCGAACGTGTCGGTCGATATGACCCAGGTCGTGTCGTCGGTGCTCGAGGAATCGCTCCTGGCTGCGCAGCGGCGCGACATCGATCTCGGCGCGGACCTGGAAGGCGATCTGCGGGTGGCGGGCAGCGAGCAACTGTTGACCGCGCTTGTGTCTAACCTCGTCGACAACGCGATCCGATATACGCAGGCGGGCGGCGCGGTGACCGCGCGTTGCCGACTCGCGGGAGAGGAGGTCGTTCTTGAAGTTGTCGATAATGGGCCCGGCATTCCGGCCGAAATGCGTGCGCACGTCTTCGAGCGCTTCTATCGCGGGATGACGGACGTGGAGGGAACGGGCCTCGGCCTCGCTATCGTGCAGCGCATTGCGCAGACGCATGGCGGAAGTGTCGGGGTCGCGCCGGGCAAGGGGCGGGTGGGGCTCGTGGCCACCGTGCGCCTGCCGGCATGGAAGGATTGAAACGATGAAGCTGCTGCTCGTGGAAGACAATGCCGAGTTGTCGCATTGGATCGTGAACTTGCTGCAAGGCGAGAATTTCGCCGTCGATAGCGTGCCGGACGGCGAAACGGCCGATGCGGTTCTGCTCACCGAGCGCTACGACGTGATCCTGCTCGATATGAGGCTGCCGCGCATGAGCGGCAAGGACGTGCTCGCGCGTTTGCGGCGGCGTGGCGACAATGCGCCCGTGCTCATGCTCACGGCGCATGGCTCGATCGACGATAAGGTGGATTGCTTCAGTGCGGGGGCCGACGATTACGTCGTCAAGCCATTCGACGCGCGAGAACTCATTGCCCGGATCAAGGCGCTGATTCGGCGCCAGGCGGGCGGCAAGTCGGTTTCGATCGTCTGCGGCGATCTGCACTACAACACGAACACGCGGGAATTCAGTCATCAAGACGTGCCGCTCGCGCTACGCCGGCGCGAGCATGCGATTCTCGAGGCGCTGATGCTCAAGCAAGGCAAGACGGTGTCGAAGACGGCGCTGATGGATAGCGTCTACAGCCTCGAAGACGAGCCGAGCGCGGACGCCATCGACATCTACATTCATCGGCTACGCAAGCATTTGACTCATTCGACTGCGCAAATCATGACGTTGCGCGGGCTCGGCTATGTGCTGAAGGCGAAGGACGGATCCTAAGAATCGGCT
>NZ_JBQCDN010000169.1:0-2815 GCF_051961175.1 Trinickia sp.
AATGCCATTTGACAGGTAGCAAAGGAGCGGGGACCCCGGCGTTGCCGCTCCCCGCCTGAAAGCCGGCCGCACCGTTAACCCAGAAGTCCGTTACGCTCAAATTGTCCGCAAGATGATCGATCCCTCCCATCGAATAGCCAAAGGATTCTTCACTGCCTAACGAGTGGCAGGCGGTGAGTGCGGCCATCAGCGCGACGCCAAGCGTCACAAGCCATGCGCGACAGGTTCGTTTTGTCATTCCTATGTTTTCGATTCCCGGCCTTCGAAATTATCTAAGCCACACGCCACGGCGGCAGGTCATGCCATTGTCCCGACGCACGCAACGAGTCGACTTTTGCGAGAAACTGCTTCAACACAGCGCCATTTGTCTCGACCGCTGCCGCCGCAACATGCCGCTGCACATCGAACGGCTCAATGCCGTGCTCCAGTACAAACGCCGCAGATGCTTCAACGTGCGAATACTGCTCGGCCCGCAAGCGCTCACCGGCGACGTCACCGCTGCCCGCAGCCAGTTCGTCGGCCAATGCTCCGGCCAATTGTTGCTCGAGCAACTGAGCACTCTGCACTCGCCGAAAACCATGGCATCGGGCCTCCAGCTTGGAACCGCTCCCCATCATCACGTTTCATGTAGTGCTCGCATTAAGGCATTCACGCGATGCTTTACGAAAAATTCACGCTCGCTTTGTCTGTTGCCGCGACGTAGCGCATTTTCAGCCGCGGAAAAATCACCGGCAGCGACCAGTCGCGAATCCTGAAGTCCCATCGCCCCTCGATGCCCATAAACGTCGCAGCGAAATGTCGCTCATCGTTCCATGTCACGCTCTCAAGCAGGAACGTGCCGTACATCGCTCCGACGGATCGCTCGCCCAACACCTTGCGCAGGTCCTTCGAAATCAGCACGAAATTGACCGACTCCTCAAACGGACAGTCGTAGTCAGTCACCAACAGAAAGCCGGCCGTTGTTTCGAACTGGTGAAGCAAGACGTATCCGTTCACCTTGAGACCGGAGGGCGTGCCGTCGAGTATGAGCCGTGAGCGCAGAGGCCAGGACTCGTAAGGCCCAGCGTGTGTCTCGAGGGAAAAGCGGTTTGTCGCATTCATCTCGTCAACTGTCCTATTCACCGCCCAAATTGGTATTTCTCGACAAGCCTGATAAGCTAACGCGCGTCGAAATGGAGAGGTCGATGACTCACAATACCAATATCGATGAAAAAATCGATGAAAACACGCACGCATTAAAGGGCCAAGCACTCGAACAATTGATGGATCGACTCGAAGCCGATCTCGAGGAAAGCAACTCGAGCACGGCCGCCGGTCTATTGACGAGGCTGCGTGCGCAACCGCTTCAGGCCGACTCGATCGAGGCCATCGGGCGTCTGCATACGCTCTGGATGCGAGCCGGAGACGCCGCCGCCGCGCGCGCCGTGCTCGACGCCGACGGCACGCGGCTGCTCGGCAATGCCTCCCGGCAAGCCTATGCGGATATCCGGATGCAGCTTGCGCTTTATCGCCTGCAAATCGCGCACTACCTGGACGAGGAGGACGCGGTATCGTCCGCGCTTGCGCAACTGCGCGATGTCGTCGAAACCGAGCCGGCACTCGTGGCCGAGCGCTATCGGCGCGTACGCGTGCTCGATAACATCGAGCAGGAACGACCTACCCAAGCGTTGGCCGCCATCGAGCTGCGCAATACACTGAATCTCGCCGTGCCGGAACGCGCCCCCGTGCGCGCCTGGGATGAAGCGGATTACCAAGTGCGGCGCGCATGGTTCCACCGCAAGCAAGGCGATGCCGACGCGGCACGCGCAGCCGCAGAGGCGGCCGTGGCAGCCATGGCATCGGCAAGCACCGATCAATCCATCGATGCCTCGGATTGGCTGCGCATGGGCGACTCCCTGATCGAGATCGCACCGCTGCAGTTAGCCGTGATCGAACGCGCCATCACCGCCTTGACGGCCGACTGGCCGCTGCCGCAGCGGCGCGAAACCGAGGTGCGCGTGGCGCGGCTCGCCGCACGCGCCGCCTACGCGCAGGGCGATCTGGCGAGCGCTTTGAGCGCGTGCGAGCTCGCGCATATGAGCCTCGAATCGAATGGTTCCGACGATTTCCTTGAGTACGAACTGCCGTGGCTCGTGGAAGCCGGGCGCTTCGACGACGCCGGCCAGCGTGCATTCTTCCATATTTACGAGTTCGAACAAGAGATGTGGGAGAGCGTCGGCCGCACCGTGCACGAGCGGCTGGCGGACCCGGCCGATACCTCCGTCTGGTGGGCGCTCTGTGCCGTGCGTGCCTGCCACACCGCGCCGACGCTCGCGCGCCTCGCCGCGATCGGGCGCGAAGGCGGCCAGGATCTGATAGCGCGCTCCCCCATTCATGCCGAATTGTTCGCTGCGCTCGCTACGCAGTCGGAAGAAGCGGCGCTCGATATCGTTTCCGATGCCGCTCGCACACTCGCCGAGCGGCGTGCGCCGGGCCACCCGTGGGCCACGCGGCTGGGCGCCGTGCATGATGCACGCGCGCAACGCATCGATGCGCAGACGCAGGTCTCGAGGATCGCCGATGCGATCGCGCGGGGCGGGCTTGGAGACAAGCGCACCGCCAGCTCGCTCCTGATGGCTCAGCATGAGGCGATAGGACTCATCGCTGCCCTCAAGCTGCCGCCGCCGACGCTGACGGCCGGCATGTGGTGCTACAACTTCGGCTGCACGCTCGATGATTACTTCCTGGGACACGAGGATTCGGTGCCCAAGGCAGAGCACGCGCAAGCGTGGGCAGATATCGAACGGATCCAGATTGCCGTCTACGAGCAGGGGCG
>NZ_JBQCDN010000170.1:0-4191 GCF_051961175.1 Trinickia sp.
AAGCGCTCGACGTCACGCTGCAGCGGCGCGGCCATCGCATCTCGATCCGCGGACGCGGCGCGAAAGTCGCGCTCGGCGCGCTCGAAACGTTCTACAACCGCGCACGCGAGCCGCTTTCGGTCGACGATATCCAGCTCGCGCTCGTCGAAACGCGGCATCCGGCCAACAACCGTGGCGCTGCGCAAGACGACGCCTCGTCGTCCCGCTACGATCCCGATCATCCGTTCGACGAACCGGCTGGGCTCGACGACGAGAACATCGAGGAACTCGGCCCGAAGCTGTACACGCGCCGGGCGGATCTGCGCGGACGCACGCCGGCGCAACGCGAATATCTGAAGCAGATCGTCTCGCACGACGTCACGTTCGGCGTCGGGCCCGCGGGCACGGGCAAGACCTACCTCGCGGTGGCCTGCGCCGTCGATGCGCTGGAACGCGATCAGGTCAAGCGCATCGTACTCACGCGTCCGGCCGTCGAAGCCGGCGAGCGGCTCGGTTTCTTGCCGGGCGATCTCGCGCAGAAGGTCGATCCGTATCTGCGCCCACTCTACGACGCGCTCTACGATCTGCTCGGCTTCGACAAGACGGCGAAGATGTTCGAGCGGCAAATGATCGAGATCGCGCCGCTCGCCTACATGCGCGGACGCACGCTGAATCATGCGTTCATCATTCTCGACGAGGCGCAGAACACGACGCCCGAGCAGATGAAGATGTTCCTCACGCGTATCGGCTTCGGTTCGAAGGCGGTGGTCACGGGCGATACGACGCAGGTCGATTTGCCGCGCGGCGCAAAGAGCGGCCTCATCGAAGCGCAACAGGTGCTCACGAACGTGCGCGGCATCGCGCTCACTCGCTTCACGAGCGCAGACGTGGTGCGCCATCCGCTCGTGGCGCGCATTGTCGAGGCTTACGACAAGCACACGAAGAAAGACGACGCGGCGCCGGTCGATGGACGATGACGCTCGCGCTGAGCGCGAAGCGGACGCAACCCCGAACGAACGAATGAACGAATGACCGAGAAGACACGCACGCCGCAACTGAAGCTCGCGTTGCAGGTTCCCGCCGCCAAGGCCTTCCCCGAACATAAGGCGGTCGTGTCGCGCGCGAATGTCGCGCGCTGGATCAAGGCGGCCTTGTTCGCGGACGGTGAGTTGACGGTGCGTCTGGTCGATGCCGACGAAGGCCGTTTGTTGAACCGTACCTATCGCGGCAAGGACTACGCGACCAACGTGCTGACGTTCGCCTATGCGGAGAGCGAGGACGATCCCGTCTCCGGCGATCTCGTACTGTGCTGCCCCGTGATCGAACAAGAGGCAGCCGAACAATCCAAACCGCTCCTCGCGCACTACGCGCACATGATCGTGCACGGCACGCTTCATGCGCAGGGCTATGACCACGAAGACGACCAGGAAGCGCAAGAGATGGAAGCGCTCGAAACGCAGATCCTGGGCCGGCTCGGCTTCGCCGATCCGTACGGAGACCGTTCCCGCTAGGCCGCCAATCCATTACGCAATGTTGTAGCGTCGCGCGCGCTTTGTCACCGTTTTGCGGTACTTTTGTCCTCCGCCGCTTCACCGCCTTCGCGGGGGATTTGTCACCATTTAGCGCAAAAGAAAGCCGCCCGAGGGCGGCATGAGGCATCTCCGGACGGCACCGTGGAAACACTGCCAAGTCAAGACACTCGCGTCCTACTTCTTCGTAGGCGTGACGCTGATGTACTGCTTCAGGTCGGGCTGATGGACCGCCAACAAGTTAAACACTAGGCCACCGATTTTCCGCGCGAACTCATCGTCGAGCCGGAAATTTTCGTCTTCGAGCGGCCAGGGGACAACCATGGCCGCGTCAATCATCTTCGCCAGAGGTTGGCGATTGACGGTGCAAACGTTAAGCGCTTGCGCGTCTTCGTCATAAGTGATGACAATGCAGCGCGGCGTGCGTTGAGCGGTGTTAGTCAAGGACTCTCCCTTTTAAGCAGTTGGCATATCGTTCCATGGATCGGCTGTGACACATGTTCCATGTGCCCGGTTTCGCTGCTTCCCACGCAGAGCATTCGTCAAGGTCCAAATTGAGCCCGTGCTCGCATTCCGCCTCGATCTCTGGCGTCATGAGGAATCCGGCATCCTGTTCAGCTTGCCCGCCGAACGAGGCGTCCTCGCCATACTCAAACGGCTGCGCATCGGCAAGCGCCATCGACAGGGCAGCGTCAGGGGCGGCAACCTCGGTCGGCGTGCTACCAACAACGCTTTGAATGTAGTTGATTAAGTCATCCGCGCTAACGTCGTTGTAGCTGGGCGGCCAATCGGAGGAGTACGACTTACGAGCCGGAGCCACCCAAGCGGCTTTCTCCCGCTCTTTGAGTGGATACGGGGGGCGCGTCGGCCCGGAGGCATTGATACCGCCTCCCATCGGCGCCGCGCGCTCGATCACGACCGTAACCTTACCGCTTTTCACTGCTGCCCGAAGCTGCGCGCTCGTATCGCTGGCACTCACTCCGGGCACTGTCTGTCCGGGGTGAAACCCGAGTTGCCGGAGGTAGCTGCTCTCCTGTTCAATGGATCGAGTTCGTGGCCAGCGCCGCAAGAATTCCTCGCCGTCCTGCTGATGCTTGGCTGTCGAAATCCCGGAGCCTGCCCGTTCGGAAAGGATGGCGTATTCACCAAAACCCAAGTCAAGTTGGACCGAGGCCATCGATCGATTTCCTCCATGTGTAAGGGGTGGGCCGCCATCGTAGCACCTCCCCTAGGAGACAAATCTGTATGCCGGGCTTAGAACAGGCCGCCCGACTGCGTACCGGGCTCCCAGTTCGTGATCACCAGTTCGCGGCTCGTCGACGGGCCGCTCGCAGTCGTATTGTTCACGCTGTACTTGATCGACAACCCAAGCATCGCGAAGCCTTCGAACACTCGCCGGATGTCCGGGTGGTCGTTGATGCTGACCATCACCTTGCCCTTGCAAGAGCGCATTTTCTCAGCCATGCGCTCGTACTCGGCGAACGCAAATGGGACGCCATAGCCTTCCGTTTGCCAGTACGGTGGGTCGCAGTAAAAGAACGTGTGTGGCCGGTCATAGCGGTCCATGCACTCATCCCACGGCAGCTTCTCGATATGCGCGCCGGCCAAGCGAAGATGTGCGGCCGACAGGCTCTCCTCGATCCGCAGCAGATTGACCGATGGCGCGGTCGTGGCCGTGCCGAATGTCTGTCCGTCGACCTTGCCGCCGAAGGCATGCTGCTGCAGGTAATAGAAGCGCGCCGCACGCTGGATGTCGGTGAGCGTTTCCGGGACCGTTTGCTGGTGCCATTTGAATACCTGTCGGCTTGAAATCGCATACTTGAACTGGCGAACAAATTCCTCCAGGTGGTTCTGCACGACTCGGTAGAGGTTCACCAGCTCGCCGTTTATGTCGTTGAGCACTTCGACCGGCGCCGGCATCGGTCGAAGGAAGTACAGCGCAGCTCCACCGCAAAAGACTTCGACGTAACACTCGTGTTGCGGGAAGAGCGGGATGACACGATCGGCCAAGCGGCGCTTGCCGCCGAGCCAAGGAATGATGGGTTGAGCGATCAATGAAAAAGCCTTACTGCGGTCTGTTAAAATCCGCCCCGCCTTCCGGAAGGTGGCAGGGCCTTGGCTGATTCACTGGTAGTGCAGTGATGAGGCGGCCGGTGCGAGTGTGTCCAGCACTTACGCCGGCCGCTCTGTCTTTTCAAGCTGTCGTTGCGTGCTCGACGTGCGCGAGGTCTTTAACGAGATCGGCGAGCGCATTGGGATCGAGCCGGAACGGCTCAGCGAGGCCAAGGGCCGTAGCGATCGCTTCCGAGCAGAAGTAGTGCCGAGGCTCCCCGCCCACCGGCCGCACAACGAACCCCAAAATCCCCAAGTAGTCATAGCTCAGGCCCGAGTGCGCAGCGAACCAAGCGCGTACCGCGTCGACGTCGGCCGGCATGTCGAGGACATCCCATTCGTCGGGCGCAAGCGCGATCGCCGCGATCCGCACGCCAGTTCCGCGTACCGATGACGCGCATTCGAACGTGCCGTCTTCGGTCTCGGCCAGCACGGCCTCGACGTGACTGTACGGCCCTCGTTGCCACCAGCGGATGATCCCGTCGACAAGCGTTCCTTTACCCTTGTAGAAAGCGATTTTCATGATGTCAGTCCCAGACGATCGCTTTCACGGACGCGATGGCCTGATCGA
>NZ_JBQCDN010000171.1:0-12957 GCF_051961175.1 Trinickia sp.
GAGGCGCCATAGCCGTAGCTATGGCAACGACGAGCGACGCCGCCTGGCGGCCAAATGGGCGATTTCATATCAAAGGAACTTGCGGGACAGGGCACTAGTAGCCGTAACGCTTTTGTCCTGCCTTGCCGCCTCGAACGCTTGCTGGTCCGCCGAATCCCCCCCCGTCGCCCCCGTGCGTCCCGTCACGAACATGTACTTCGGCACGCCGGTGGTCGACGATTACCGCTACATGGAAAACCTGAAAGACCCCGAAGTCCAAGCGTGGATGAAGGCGCAGGACGACTATACGCGTCGCGAACTGGCCGCCATCCCGGGACGCGATGCGCTCGCGCAGCGCGTCGAAGCGCTGATGAGCGGAGATTTGCGCCGCATCGATTTCACCCGGCGGGGCCATCGGCTGTTTTATCAAACGGCCGCCGCGGGTGAGAACCTGCTGAAGCTTGCCTATCGGGACGGCGTAAGCGGCGAAGAGCATGTGCTTGTCGATCCGGCCACGCTTTCGACGGACGCCTCGCGCCATTTCGCGCTCGACTGGTATGCGCCGTCGTGGGACGGCCGTTACGTCGCCTACGGAATCTCGGAGGGCGGCTCCGAGCAGAGCGTCTTACATGTGATTGACGTGCAAACGGGCCAGCCATTGCCGGAATCGATCGACCGCACGAGTTCGTGCGTCGTGGCCTGGCGCGCGGACAACCGTTCCTTCTTCTATCTGCGCTACCCGCAGGTCGGCCCCGATACGCCGCCCGCTCAAAGCGAATACAACGCGGTGGCGCATCTGCACCTGCTGGGTCGGAACGCGGATGGCGAGGGTGATACGGCGGTGTTTGGCCGCGGTGTTTCGCCGGGACTCGACGTGCCCGAAGGTCAAGGCGCGTATGTCCTGGTCTCGCCCGATTCGCCGTATGCCGTAGCGGTCGCCAATCACAACATGGATAACAATCCGAATACGTTCTACGTCGCGCGTCTGGCGGATATCCATGGCGCCGACACGCCGTGGAAGAAAATCGCGAGCCCTGAGGATGGTGTCGTCGATGTCCAACTGCGCGGCGATCGGCTGTATGCGTTGACGGGCAAGGACGCGTCGCGCTTCAAGATCGTATCGGCGCCGCTGGCGCACCCCGACCTGGCGCACGCGGATGTGGTGGTGCCGGAAGGCCCGAACGTGATCGATTCGTTCGCGCTCGGCAGCGACGGCCTCTATCTGGCCGAACGCGCCGGTGCAACGTTCGAACTGCATCGAACGGGCTTCGACGGCAAGGACGACCGCACGATTTCACTGCCGTTCGCGGGTGCGATCCACGATCTGGCGCCCGATGCCAAGCTGCCCGGCGTGATGTTCGAATTGCGCGGCTGGGTCAAGTCGCCGCGTGAGCTGGCCTATGCGCCAGGGGCTGCGGCTGCCAGCGATACCGGCCTCGTTCCGCCGTCGAAGACGGAAGCAGACGATCTGGAAGCGCGCGAGACGTTCGCCACGAGCTACGACGGTACGCGCGTCCCGGTCTCGATCATCTCGAAGAAGGGCATCGAACTCGACGGATCGCATCCGACGATCATCTATGGCTACGGCAGCTACGGCCTCTCGATGGACCCGAGCTATCAACCCGCCTGGCGCGCCTGGTTCGAACAAGGCGGCATCATGACCGTCGTCCACATGCGCGGAGGCGGCGAGTACGGCGACGCATGGCATCGAGCCGGACAGAAGCGTTGGAAGATCAACACCCTGTTCGATTTCCTGGCGGGCGCGCACTACATGATCGATCAGGGTTATACGCAGCGCCAATATCTCGTGGCGAACGGCCGCAGCGCGGGCGGCATCGTGATGGGTGGCGCACTGACGATCGATCCGGGCTTGTTCGATGTCGTGCTCGATGATGTGGGCGTGTCGGATACCCTTCGCTTCGAAACCGAACCGAACGGCCCGCCGAACGTGCCCGAGATGGGTTCGACGTCGACTGAAGCGGGCTTCCATGGCTTGTACATGATGAGCGCCTACGATCATATCCATGACGGCACGCCGTATCCGGCAGTCATGTTTACGACGGGGGCGAACGATCCTCGCGTGTCGCCATGGCACATGCTGAAGATGACCGCGCGCGTGCAGGCTGCCACCTCGAGCGGACGTCCTGTGTTGCTGCGGGTCGATTACGACGCGGGCCATGGGATCGGCTCAAGCGTCAAGCAAACGGCGGATCGCTACGCTGATGAATGGGCGTTCGCACTATGGCAGATTGGCGCCGCGGGGTTCCAGCCGCGAGCGCATTGAGCGGATGTGCCGCCGTTTCCGGCGAATGGCGCTACGCCGAACGGCGCGCGCCTTCGCCGTCGGGAACGGTGTCGGGCACCGCGGCCAGCTTGCCGAACCAGCTCACCTCGCTCTGCAGGGAGGCCGCATAAGCGGCCCACCCGTGAGGGTTGCCGGCAAACAGGTGCTCGCGCACCGGCGTGGCCAGCGCCGCGCGATCGAGCGGCGTTTCCAACAGCAGCTGCGGCCAGAGACAAAACGCCTGTAGCGCGGCGGCCGAAAATTCGCGGACGGTCATCCGTTCATAGGCGTGCTGGAGCAGCGGCACGTCTGCCAAGAGTGGTTGGGCCTCGAGCAATTCACCCAACGTTTCATCGAGCCGCTCATGCTCCATGAGCAGGCTCGTGGTCTGCAAGACGCCGCCCAAATGCAGCAGCAGCGCCCGGCGTTCGTATTTCTCGTCCATGTTGCGCTCCTTGCCGCACCGGTGCGGCCTTCATTATCCGTTCGCGCTCGGCTGTTTCGGACCCGCGCGGGGAACATGGCTATTGTAGGCAGCCTCGGCAAATTGTAGGGCGAGTGTCGTAGCATCGGTGGCCGGGGCACGCCTGATGCACTGTGTTCCCGCCGCTTTGCTTTATCGGAGCCACTCATGCAAACGCAAACCGTCGTCATTGCCGACGATGAAGTTCAACTCGATGGTGACTTGACGATTCCCACCGACGCGCATGCCATCGTCGTATTCGTGCACGGCAGCGGCAGCAGCCGGCTCAGCCCGCGCAATCAGCACGTCGCGCAGGTGCTGCAGGAGGCCGGCTTTGCCACGCTGCTGTTCGACCTCCTGACTGCGCAGGAGCAGCGGATCGATGCGGCGTCGGCCGAATACCGGTTCAATATCCCTTTGCTCGCACGCCGGCTGGAAAGCGTGCTCGATTGGCTGCTTTCGCGCGAAGATACCCGTTCGCTGACGGTCGGCCTGTTCGGCGCAAGCACGGGGGCGGCGGCTGCGCTCGTGGCAGCGGCCGATCTGCTCGACGAAGTGGGTGCGGTCGTCTCGCGTGGCGGCCGGCCGGACCTCGCGCGCGATGCGCTCACACAGGTGGAAGCCCCGACGCTGCTGATCGTCGGCGAACTGGACGACGATGTCATCCGTTTGAATCAGCTGGCGGCGGGTCAGCTGCGATGCGAGCACCGCCTGATGATCGTGGCCGATGCGACGCACCTGTTTGAAGAGCCCGGCACGCTCGATCATGCCGCGCGCCTCGCGTGCGATTGGTTTCTCGCGAAGCTGATGCCGCCCATCGGCTAGCGCAATCTGATCGGTTTGGTCTGCGCGGTCGCCTGCACGTTTTCGGAAGACGATTGCGCCGGCGGGCATGGCGGCCCGTCGCCGCGTCGCCTGACGAATAGCGTCGCTCAAGCACAGGCCAGGCCAGGCCATCCGATCGTTTGCGGATGTGACCCAGGACGCAGTCGCGCGCGCAGAGATCTTCTATAAAGCTATCTGGGTGTCGATGGCCGATGCGCGGCAGGTGGGCGCTGAATCGACGAAGCCATGGCAAACCGGCATACAGCAGGAGAGTGCGGAGATGCGCATCGTGATCGTGGTGGGGGAGCATGCGCTGCATCAGCGTGGCGAGCGGGGCGGGGCGCGGGCAAATGGCCTCGGCGTTCGCGCCGCCGCGGAGCGGCTGGCCTGCATCGTGGACGGCAACGACGTCGTTGTCGTGTACGAAAATGGACACTTCTCGGGCATCGATTCACCTGAAGACGGCGAGGCTTGCACCGCCGATGGGATCATGCAATCCGCATCGGATGCCGGCCTGCCGATTGCCGGCGGATTCGAACTTGAACTGCGCAACTGCCTGGCTCCGACGCGGCCATGCGCGACGCTGCCGACGATGGTCGAAGTCGATATTGGCGATCCCGCGTTCGACCATCCCGACAAACCGATCGGCGGCGTGCTCATCGACAAGCGAGCAGTGGCGGAAGCGCATAACAAGCACTGGCGGATGGCCTCGGACGGTATCGGCTACCGACGCGTCGTGCCGAACCCGCAACCGATGCGGCTGCTGCAATTGCAAGCGCTGCACCGCCTGATCGACGAGAAGACCGTCGTGATGTGCGAGGGCGGCGGCGTTCCCGTCGTCACCGCGACCGACGGCACGTTGCGTCGCGTGGAGGCCATCATCGATCCCTATGCCGGCGCGGCGTTGATCGCCGAGGCGATCGACGCCGATTTGTTCGTCATCGCAACCGACATGGCCGGCGTGTTTCTCGATTGGGGCACGGCCAATTCGAAGCTCCTGCGCCACGGGCATCCGAGCGTGGTGGGCGAATTCGTGTTCGCGGCTGGGGCAATGGGCCCGAAGCTTCAGGCCGCGTCGCGCTTCGCCGAGCGTACCGGCCGACGAGCCGCCATCGGTGCATTGGCTGATGTCGAACGGCTCGTCGAAGGATCGGCCGGCACCACGATTTCTTGCGGAGGCGCCGACCCGCGCGGCTTCTCCGGAGGCGCTGTGGCTTGCTGAGCAGTGGGCCAGCCGGTCAAGCCGACGGATGAAGGGATTTGGCGGTATCGGAGGGGCGAACGCCGAACAACCGGCGGTAGTCCGCCGAGAATTGGCTAAAGTGCCAGAAGCCCCACGCGCAAGCGACATCCTGCACAGACGGCGCAGCCCCGGCCGAGCACGCGGCCTCGCGGAGATCCCGGCGCGCGCCGTTCAGGCGGATCGCACGCAAATACGCCGCAGGGGCGAGTCCGGTCACGTCCTGAAAGCAGTATTGGAGCGTGCGCCGGCTGACGTGTAATTGCTCGCACAATTCCGGTACGCCGATGGGCCGATCGCGGTGCGCCATGGCGTAGTCGCGTGCGTCGGACACGATCGCAAGCCGCCTGCGATACGTCGACGGGCGGATCGATTCGGTATCCTGACGATCTTCCGGCGTGCACAAGTCGAACAGGGCATTCAGCACCGAAGCCTGCAGACGGTTGCGCATCAACGCCGATGGGGGCACGCCGCGCCGCGCGCTTTCATCGAGGATCGTGCGCAATGAGGCGACGAGCCGGGCTTTGCGCGCCGCGCCGATCGGTACGACGGGCGCTTCGGAAACCAGCTGCGCGAACGTCACGTGCTCGACCTCGGCCGCATAGTGGCGCAGGACCTCGCCCTTCACGACGATCCCGAAGAATTCGTAGCTCGCCGGGGTGAGCAACTCGAACTCGACACCGCCGGGACGGCAGGCGAGTGCGTCTTCGTCGATCGGCTGCCCGTCCACACGCCCGGTGCCACTGTCACACAGTGGAATACCGAACCAGTAAGCGTCCGATTTGACTTCGCAAGTTTGGCGCAGGGTGTGGCTCGTCGTTTCGCGAAAAACGGTCATGCGATCGAGGAACAACTCCACGAGCGTGCCCGTAAAGCGGCCGGCGCTCAACTGATCGTAGGTCTGATGCCAGCCATGCAGGTTGCGCGCTTGCTCGTCCGCATCGTGTGCGATGGACATGCACAGCGGACGTGCTGCGTCCGCCTCGCCGAGGTGCGGGGCAGCATCGAGAGGGAGCGCATAGCGGGCGGAAGTCGGCATCATGCCCGTGACGATGCAAGAGCCGCGCCAGGCGCATCGAGTGCGTCGCTGTCGTCTTTGAGTGCGACGCCGGTCAGCGACAGCCGTCGTGCTTGCGTCAACAGATAGTGCAGCTTGTGCGCCGCTTCGGCATAGCCGAGCCCTTCGGGGCGGACGTTCGAGATGCAATTGCGCTCGGCGTCGGTACGGCCCACGCGCGGCCCGTAGGTCAGATAGATGCCGAGGCTATCGGGCGAACTCAGTCCGGGCCGTTCACCGATGAGCACGGCCACGAAGGTGGCGCCGAGCAGGGCGCCGATCTCGTCGCCGAGGGCGACGCGAGCCTGACGTGCAATGACGACAGGGCCGATGCGCCAGCCTTCGAGCTTCGCCCGTGCGGCGACGAGCAACGGCACCGCATGACGGGCCGTGGCGAACGCCGAAAGCCCATCCGCCACGACGAAGGTGAGGTCGACACCCTCGGTTTTCGCGCGCTCAAGCGCTGTGCGGCTTTCATCGGCCAGACGTCGCCCGAGGTCGGGCCGTCTAAGGTAGTGCGCCCGATCGGGGGCGGCGCTATGCGCGTCGAGCGTGGCGAAGCCTTGGGCGCGCAGCGCCGAGCGTAACGCGTCGATCTCGAGCGGATGATGCACGGCGTCGCGTGCTTTCGCGTGCGCAAGCTCGAAGGCGAGGAGTGCATCGGTGGGGAGTCCATGCCCTGTACGGCCGAGCGCGATACGGGCGCGCGTGAAGCTGCGCAGCGTATGCCACGGATCGGGCGCGACGAATCGGTTCATTTGAACCCCACCCAGGCGGATGCGCCTTCCAGCAAAGGCTGACGCGGCGAGGCCGGCAGCAAGGCGCCGTGCGCGTCGATCACACGCATCGATTCGAGCCAGGCCTCGAACTCGGGGGCGCGGCGCAGCCCGAGGACATCGCGCAGATAGAGCGCATCGTGAAACGACGTGCTTTGATAATTGAGCATGATGTCGTCGGCGCCCGGAATGCCCATGATGAAGTTCACCCCCGCCACGCCCAGCAATGTCAGCAAGCCGTCCATGTCGTTCTGATCGGCCTGAGCATGATTCGTGTAGCAGATGTCGCAGCCCATCGGCACACCCAGCAGCTTGCCGCAGAAATGATCTTCGAGGCCCGCCCGCGTGATCTGCTTGCCGTCGTAGAGGTATTCGGGCCCGATGAAGCCGACGACAGTGTTCGTCAACAGCGGCTCGAAGCGGCGGGCTACCGCATAGGCGCGTGCTTCGCACGTTTGCTGATCGACGCCGTGATGCGCGCCGGCCGATAAGGCGCTGCCTTGCCCCGTTTCGAAGTACATGACGTTCTGTCCGACGGTGCCACGCCCGAGCGATCGCGCCGCTTCGTGGGCTTCGTGCAGCAAGCTCAGCGAGATGCCGAAGCTCGCATTGGCCGCCTCGGTGCCCGCGATCGATTGGAAGACCAGATCGACGGGCGCGCCGCGCTCGATCGCCGCGATGGTGCTCGTGACGTGCGTGAGCACGCACGATTGCGTCGGCACTTGGTGGCGTTCGCGGAACTCGTCGATCATTACCAGCAAGGTGGTGATAGCGGACAGGTTGTCGGTTGCCGGATTGATGCCGATGACGGCATCGCCGCAGCCGTACAGAAGGCCGTCGAGCATCGAGGCCGCAATGCCTTTCACATCGTCGGTGGGGTGGTTCGGCTGGAGCCGGACCGCCAGGCGCCCGGGCAGACCGATCGTGTTGCGAAAGCGGGTCACGACGGGCCGTTTGCGCGCCACCGAGATCAGATCCTGATTGCGCATGAGCTTGGAGACGGCGGCCGTCATCTCGGGCGTGAGGCCGGGCGCGATGCGGATCAGCGCGTGGGTATCGGCAGCCTCCGAGAGCAGCCAATCGCGGAAATCGCCCACAGTCAGATGAGCGATCCCGGCGAATGCGTGCGTGTCGTGTTCGTCGATGATGAGGCGAGTGACTTCGTCGTCCTCGTAGGGGATGACGGCTTCGTTCAGGAACGTGCGCAGCGGCGTAGCGGCCAATGCGAGCTTGGCGGCCACGCGTTCCTCCTCGCTCGCGGCGGCCAGGCCCGCGAGTTCATCGCCCGAGCGCTGCGGGCTCGCCTTGGCGAGGAGTGTCTTCAGATCGGCGAAGCGATAAACGTGTGCGCCGACTGTTTGCGTAAAACTCATGCAATGGGCTCCCGTCGACTCATGACACTGCGAAGAAAGAATCCTCGTGAATGCGCACCGCCGATGCCGATGCGCCGCGCGCCCTTGCCTTGATGACCTACTCCTCGATGAGCGAATCGATAGGGGCGGAGGCGCGCCGACGGCGCGTCGTCAAGAAATAACCGTAGCCGAGCGCGACGAAGAGCGCAAACACAACGGCCACTTCGCGGTTGTAGTAGACCATGGCGCCGAGCGAGACGAGCGCCGCGCCGAGCGCGAAAGCCGGGAAATAGGGAAACGCCGGTGCGCGAAACGGCCGTTCGAGGGCCGGCTCGCTGCGCCGCAGCTTGAACAGCGCGAGCATGCTGACGATATACATGACGATCGCGCCGAACACGGACATGGTGACGATATTCGCCGTCAGCGTTTGCCCCGCGAACTGGACCAACTCGTCGCTGTAGATGGCGGCGATACCGATCACGCCGCCCGCCAGAATGGCGCGATGCGGCGTTCTGAAGCGCGGGTGCACCTTCGCGAGCCAATCGGGCAGATATCCGGCGCGCGCAAGTGCGAAGATCTGGCGCGAATAGCCCAGGATGATGCCGTGAAACGAGGCGACGAGACCGAACAGCCCGAGCCATACGAGCATGTGCATCCAGCCGCTGTGTTCGCCGACGATGTACTTCATGGCCTGCGGCAACGGATCGTTGATATTCGACAGCTTGGTCCAGTCGCCCGCGCCGCCGGCAAAGATCATGACGCCGACGGCAAGCGCCACGAGCGTCAGAATGCCTGTCACATAGGCGATCGGGATGGAGCGTTTCGGGTTGCGCGCTTCCTCTGCGGCCATCGCGACGCCTTCGATCGCGAGGAAGAACCAGATGGCGAAGGGGATCGAGGCGAACATGCCATGGAAGGCCCCGCTTCCGAAGTGAGCCGAGCCGGCCCATCCGCCTTGCGCGAAGTGAGCCCAACTGAACCCGGGCGAGACGACACCCATGAAAACGAGCAGTTCGAAGATCGCGAGAATCGTCACGAACAGCTCGAACGCGGCGGCGATCTGTACGCCCACGATGTTCAGCGTCATGAAAACGACATAGGCGGCCACGGCGGCATGCTTGGGCTCGAGGCCGGGAAACTGCACGTGCAGATAGGCACCGATGGCCAGGGCGATCGCGGGCGGGGCGAACACGAATTCGATGAGCGTCGCCATGCCGGCCAGATAGCCGCCAAGCGGTCCGAACGCGTGATGAGCATAGGCGAACGGGCCGCCTGCGTGGGGAATCGACGTTGTCAACTCGGTGAAGCTGAAGATGAACGTCGTATACATCGCCGCGATGAACAGCGAGGTGATCAGAAATCCCAGCGTCCCGGCACTGGCCCAGCCGTAGCTCCAGCCGAAATACTCGCCGGAAATCACGAGCCCGACGGCGATACCCCATAACTGCCAGGTGCCCAACGTTTGTTTGAGTTCATGGTGTGTGACTGCACGCGCGGGGGCGATATTCAGGTCGGGCGTCATCGAGGTTTCTCCGGTGGGGGCGCCGATTGCCGGCGGCAAACGCCAAGCGGCACAAGGTTTGATAGTAGGGAGCCATATTTGGGCGTGTTATCGAAATTCGGCAAAGTTGGGGGGCCAGAGGGCGGGGTAGCTGGCTCTGTAATCAGGGTATACGTGTATAAAGTAAAGGGGTCGGGAGCCGTAATTCCTGGAGCGGCGTTGACGCGCTCGCATGTCGTCACACGGCGCCAACGTTTGCGCACGGCCGATTGGCTCTATCGATTCGCCCCACTGACTGGCCTCTCATGCACTCCGCGATTTCATCTCATCAATCGACTGGCAGCGATTGCGACGCCGCGTGCGTTGCGCACACTCGCGCGACGTTGAAGGCGCTCTATCTGGTGTCAGGGGCGGCGGCGCAGCTGGGCGCATACGGCTTGCCGGTTCAGGAGGCGCAATGGCAGGCGCTCGCGCGGGCGGCGCGCAATGCGAACGTGGTGCTGGCCGTGCAGACAGTCTGCAAGCCCGAGGCTGTCGAGGCATTCCGTCACTTGTCCATGCTTTGCGAGCATCTGCTTGAACGCCGGGCGACGGGGCATGCATGTTCGTCCACAGCGTGGCGCGACCTTGCACGGGCTGGCCGTGATGCGTACGAACAACTGAATGCGTGATCAGCTTGGTTGTGTGCGCAACTAACTCGGGAGAAGGCTGCTCGCGGCGGGGCCAAAGGCCGAGCGTGGGTGGTATGGGGCCCGTGATCGGCTGAGGCAATTCGACAGGCAGCGCGCTACGCGCAGGAGGCGAAGCGATGTTCGACACAAACTGGAGCGGATGAGTTAGAATCTCGCGCTTACGCTTTTGATCGCACCCCGATCGGGCGCCGCGCCTGCGGCGTCGTGAAAGCGAGCCTGACAATCGAAGTGCGCTGCAAGCGCACTTCGGCGCGAGGATGGCGAAATTGGTAGACGCACCAGGTTTAGGTCCTGACGCCAGCAATGGTGTGCGGGTTCGAGTCCCGCTCCTCGCACCACTACACTCGATCTCAAAAAACTACCGCTCCAAGACGCTGCCCGCCATGCCGGGGGGGGCGCTTGATGCTGCAGTGGGCCCAGCCTATCCGCAAATTACCTTTGCGCTGCGATCCATTGGAGTGGTAGAGCAGGCCAGCGGCGCTCCTGGTGCCGGTTCGCCGCCCGCCGAATACCTGACAGGTCCTACCCTTTGTCCAGTGCGTGCGCGATCACCTTGTCGAGTGCCTGCCCGAGCGCTTGCGCTTCTTCGTCGTCGAGCCATCTGAACAGATCGGCGTTCCACTTGCGCGCGATCGGCATGACCTTGCGATAGAGCGCACGGCCCTCGGGTGTCAATGAGATCACGACCACCCGCCCGTCCTGGGCGCTCGGCGCACGTTCGACGAGCCCGCTTTGGATCAGCGCTTCGGCCGCGCGGCTCGCTTGGCTCTTGTCGAGATTGGCGCGCTTGGCCAGATCCATGATCGAGAACGGCCCGAACGAGCCGACCGATGCAATCACACGCGCTTCCGGCAGCGTAATGCCGAGCTTGGTCTGATAGCGCTCGCCGATGCCGCGGTCAGAGAGCTTGTTCAGCACGTGCATGCGGTAGATCAAAAACTGTTCGAGCCCGGCTTTGGCTGCGGCCTTCATAGGCGTGTCGACCTCGTCGGAAATGGGCGGGCAAGAGGTATCTGGGCGACGATTGTTCCCGTATCCGGCGCGGCGGTCAACGCGGTGTTTCCCTGTGCCGGCGCGCTGGCCCATGCTCCGCCGCATCGCCTGTCCAGGCGACGGCGTCCAGGCATTGACGTTCAATCGCCAGGCTCAGTCGCCGAATTCAGTCGCCGAATTCAGTCGCCGAATTCAGTCGCCAAATTTCAAGCGCGCCAGTTGCTCGGCCTCGTTCGCCAGTAGCTGCGCGGCATCGCGGATCGCCACGTCGAGCGTGATCGGTCCGGGGGCTGGCGAAAAGCAGCCGCTGAAATGTTCGCCGAGGCGCGCGAGCGCATTCGCATCGACGCCGCCGGAGAGCAGGGTGGCCGGGACGCCGGCCGCGCGCGCATGGCGGCACGCGATGAACGGCGCCTTGCCGTGCAGCGTTTGCGCGTCCGAGCGGCCTTCGCCGGTGATGAGCCAATCGGCGCCGTCGAGCGCCGCGTCCAATCCGACTTGCGCTGCCACGACTTCCGCACCGGGTTCGAAGCGCGCGCCAAGTAAATGCAGCGCGAAGCCGAGCCCGCCCGCCGCGCCGGCGCCCGGCAGGGCGCTGCCTTCACGGCCGAGCGCCGCTTCGGCGAGTCCGGCGAAGTGTCCGAGCACGGCATCGAGCGCGCCGATGCGCTCGGGCGTCACGCCTTTTTGCGGGCCGAACACAGCGGTGGCGCCATGCTCTCCCGTGAGCGGATTGTCGACGTCGGACATGGCGACGAACGAGGCTTGCGCGAGCCGTGAGTCGAGGCCGGATGCATCGACGCGCGCCAGCCGGGCGAGCGCGTCCGGGGTCGGGTCGAGTTCGCGGCCATCCGCGTCGAAGAGCTTGAGGCCGAGGCCGGCGAGTAGCCCGGCGCCGCCGTCGTTCGTGCTGCTGCCGCCCAGCGCGACGAAGAAACGCCGCACGCCGGCATCGAGCAGTTGACGCACGGCTTCACCCATGCCGCGCGTACTGCGTTCGGACACATCGGTGCGCATGGCCAGCGGATCGGTGATGCCGACGATTTCGGCCGTTTCGATCACCGCGCTGCCGTCCGGCAGCAAGCCGACCGCCGCATCGCGTTCCGCAAGCGCCGCCCCGCGTACGCGCAATGTGCGCTTGTTGCCGCCGCGCGCGAGCATCGCGTCCAGCGTGCCTTCGCCGCCGTCGGCCATCGGGCACAGGCGCACGCTGGCCTGTGGCAGCGCGCGCTTCACGCCGTCTGCGATAGCCTGCGCGACCGCTTCTGCGCTCAATGAGCCTTTGAACGAATCGGGAGCGATGACGACGATGGGGGTGCGGCCAGGCATGGTGTCTCCGAAGGGGAGAGCGCTGTGCGGCGGTGCCGCAGCGCTCGGTTATTCGCGGTGTGCTCGTGTGCGAGCTTATCAGTGCGCACGCCTCGTAGGATAGCCGCGCACGCATGTCTGGCATCGCGCGGTATTGATGCATCCGACGCGAGTGCTGGCGAGCCGGCGCCTTGCGGTGTCAGGGCCCCGGCTGCCGCGCGGTGCGCTTGCACACGAGGGGCGTCGCCAAATCAGGGTTGTGCGGATCAATAGTTTGCTAGAATGCTCGATTCTTCCGATTCAAACCGTGCCGCAGGCGGCAAGACTTAGATAGCCTGGGGCGGTGATTGCGGCATCCCCAGGGCGAGGCGCAACACGTGGGCACGGCGAAAGATAACCGATTCGCTTGAACAATTTAGGACGATTGAAGCCATGGCTAACGTTGTTGAAAACCTCGGCAAGCTCGAACGCCGTGTGACGATTTCCC
>NZ_JBQCDN010000172.1:0-21052 GCF_051961175.1 Trinickia sp.
GCGGGCAGCTATTGGAGATAGAACATGAAAGTCGTCGCTTTCGAGCGTAACCTGCAAGGTACGGGTGCGAGCCGCCGCCTGCGTAACTCCGGCAAGACGCCGGGGATTATCTATGGCGCAGCCGCACAACCCCAACTGATCGAACTCGATCACAACGCCCTGTGGCACGCCCTGAAGAAGGAAGCCTTCCACTCGTCGATCCTCGATCTCGAAGTGGCCGGTCAGTCGCAACGCGTTCTGCTGCGTGACGTGCAATACCACCCGTTCCGTCAGCTCGTGCTGCATGTCGACTTCCAACGCGTCGACCCGAACAAGAAGCTGCACACGAAGGTGCCGGTGCACTTCATGAACCAGGAATCGAACCCGGCCGTGAAGCTCGGCGGCGCGATCATCTCGCACGTCGTCACGGAAGTCGAAATCGAGTGCCTGCCGGCCGATCTGCCCGAATTCGTCGAGCTCGACCTCGCGAAGATCGAAGCCGGTCAATCGCTGCACGCGAAGGACATCGCGCTGCCGAAGGGCGTTTCGCTCGTGGCGCACATCGAAAGCGAAAACCCGGTTGTCGCGGCAGCTGCCGTGCCGGCTGGTGCAGCGGCTGAAGCCGCAGCGGAAGGCGAAACGCCCGCCGCCTAAGGCGTTTTTCGCGCCTATCCTCTCGATCCGTTTCATTGGAACGGACGACGTGACCCGCCGCGGCTTGCCCGGCGGGTTTTTTTTCGATTATTTTCATCACTCGTTCTCGGACCGGTTCGCCGGCACCCCAGCATGATCAAGCTCATCGTCGGGCTCGGTAACCCGGGCGCGGAATATACGGCCACCCGCCACAATGCCGGCTTTTGGCTCGTCGATCAGCTCGCGCGCGAAGCGGGCGCCCAGCTGCGCGACGAGCGGCGTTTCCACGGCTTCTATGCGAAGGCGCGTCTGCACGGCGAAGAAGTGCATCTGCTCGAGCCGCAGACCTATATGAACCGCTCGGGACAATCAGTCGTCGCCGTCGCTCATTTCTTCAAAATCCTGCCCGACGAGATCCTCGTCGCGCACGACGAACTCGACCTGCCGCCCGGCGCCGTCAAGCTCAAGCTCGGCGGAGGCAGCGGCGGACACAACGGCCTCAAGGACATTTCCGCGCACCTGTCCTCGCAGCAGTATTGGCGGCTGCGCATCGGCATCGGCCATCCGCGCGATCTGATTCCCGAAAGCGCGCGAGCGGGCGCGAAACCCGATGTCGCGAACTTCGTGTTGAAACCGCCGCGCAAGGACGAACAGGACGTCATCGATGCCGCCATCGAGCGCTCGCTCGCCGTCATGCCACACGTCGTCAAAGGCGCGCCCGAGCGCGCGATGATGCAGCTGCACAGCGGCGGCTGACCTATAAACGGCGACCGGCCTCGCTCCGTGTCGCCAAACAACGCCGAAACGCGCCAACACCTCGACGTTTTGAGCCTCGGTATTGCCGCGCCATCCAGCGCCATGTTCCGATGGGGAACACAAAGCTGTGACTGACTTGCGGGATGCTCAACCAGCCAAAAGACCACAACGAACTGTCGCGCGCGAGATTGACGCCAGTGGCGGTTCGTTCCGTTCGTTACAGGACTGAGTCCGAACGGCACTTCACGACGGGGCGATCTGATGACGACCGAAGCTGACAAACTCACGCGATCGTCCGAGGCGGCGAGGGTGACAGTTGAATCCTTGCAGGCCATTACACGCGGTGTGCGCAACCGCCACCGCGGCGCGCAGGCCATGCGCGCGATATGGGCCTTGGCGCGCCCGCTGGCAGGCGCGGCTTATCGCCGCTTGCTATCCAGCGGGCCCGATACCGTCTTTCTTTGGTTAAGCCATCGCCGCCGCGTGGGCCGCTTCCCGAACCTGGCGAGCCCGGTCACGTACAACGACTACATTCTGCGTCGCTGCCTTTATCCGGAGCCGCATTGGACAACGCTCACCGATAAATTGGCGGTCCGCGAATACGTCGGAAATAAAATAGGCGAAAAATATCTTATCCCGCTGATCGCGGCACCGGACGTTTTCACTCAAGCCGTGTTCGACGCACTCCCGCCCTCTTTCGCCATGAAGGCGAATCATGGCTGCGGGTTCGTCGAGATCGTGCACGACAAGTCGAAAACCTCTTTTGATGCACTGCGCAAACTCGCCGATCGCTGGCTCGCGGCTAACTATTATCGTCAGTCACGGGAACGTCATTACCGCTCCATCAAGCCGCGCCTGTATTTCGAGACGCTGTTACTGGACGCCGACGGAAAAATCCCCGCCGACATCAAAATGAACATGTTCGGCCAGGGCACCGACGGCCCCATTATCTATACGGGGATCGTCGCGGACCGGTTCGGAGACAGCCGCGGCGACGTCTTCGATGTCAATTGGAATCGGGTCGATCTCGCCGTCGGCCATTACCCGCGCAGCGCGACAGACGTACCGTGCCCCGAAAACTGGGCGGAAATTGTCGACGTGGCCACTCGCCTCGCCGATGGCCTCGGTTACCTGCGCGTCGATCTTTATAACGTCGCGGGACGCGTCTATTTCGGCGAACTCACGTTCACCCCGGGGGCCGGCGTCTTCCCGTTCCACCCCGATCGTATCGACTATGAATGGGGCGCGCTCCTGAAGCGGATGGAACCCGTGCGCGGGCCGATCTCCCCGCCTCAAGCCACGGCAGGCCCTGTAGGCGTCTGACCCTAGCGGCCAGCCGTCGCGCGGCGGATTCACGGATTGGCTATCGGGCGCCAGCACGTCCGTCTGCCGCAATCGCGATCCGCAGCCCCCACCCAGGTTCGCCCCTGCCCGGAGTATCAGCGATATGCGCATCGCCGTTCCCCGGTGATGTGCCGCCTCGCGGCGCGACGTCTCACTGATCGCCCGCTCACTGGTATGCGCCTGCGCTCACGCGCTGCAGCGTCCCTGGGACCCGCCCTTGCTCAGACGAATGCATAACGGGCGGTGCGATAAAACCGCCTTGCCTTTTTTCTGCAGATTGGCACGATCGCGCGACCCGGGCCGGTGCCAATACGCTCGTTGCATGAGCCGATCGCGTGCCGCCCGCAAACAGGCGATTAAAACTACGAAAAATGGGTGTATCGATTAGATGAATTGAATGTTTCTCGCAGCCAAAGGACGAGAATTAGCATTTAACCGCCAACCCCTGTTCGCTGCGCCATGCAAGAACATCGGAGAAAACTATCGGAACACATTATCCCGTTGTTCACGCCACATCCGTCCCCATTGATAATTTGGCCATTTGGTCGGCCTTTTCGGTCAAACGGTATTAAGTAACTTGGCGCTCGGTTATTCTCCGTCCGGCGTACAGAAGCAATGTTAATCAGAACCAACCGCACCGCATGGACCATAGTTCGAGGGTGACGTCATGACGCTCCTTAGTGATTTCAACAACAACCTATTGCACGTAGGCGTCAATACGCTCAGCCACGACCGAACCGTGCGCGGCGACATTCATGCTTCCGCGGCCGCTCCCCGTCTGCTGGAATCGCCTCGCCCGGCCACGCGGCGAATCGGCATCGTGCTATCGAAGGGCTTCTCGCTGCTCCGTGTCGGCGCGATCACCGAAGTTTTCGAGTTGGCCAACGAACATGCTCGAGCGGGCGCGCTGCACGATACGAGCAGCGTGACCTATGACGTGAAAATGCTTTCGCTGCTCGGCGGCAGCCTGCAATCGGCCTCGTCGGCGCATATGCTCACGGAATGCTTCGAAATGGAGCAGCGCAATCACTTCGACGCCTTGTTTGTCGTCGATGGGCGGGCGCTCGAATCCGGCTTGTACGCTCAGCTGCTTGCAGGGCGCAGCCGCCGCAGCCATACCGATCACATCGGATTTCGCAACGGCTGGATGAAGCCCGCCGCGCATACCGCGCAGGAAACCTGTATCGTCGACGACGGCACGGACGCGGTCCGCACCGCGTTGACGCTCGTGAAACGCGACCTCGGCAGCGATGTCGCGCGCGAAATCAGCGAGCGCGTGTTGCCGAGCGCGAAAGCGAAAGTCGATCTGATGCTCCGCGATATCGGCCATAAAACGATCGAAGAAAAGGTGCGCGCGTCCGCGCTCTGGCTCGACGAAAACTGCACCCGCACCATCACGGTGGCCGATGCGGTGCAAGTGGCGATGATGAGCAGCCGCAGCTTCTCGCGGCATTTCAAGCTCCACCTTGGCGTCACGCCCTCCGAATTTCTGCTGCGCGCACGCCTCGATCTCGTCTGTCGCATGCTGGTCGAAACCGACTTGCCGGTTGAAAAGATCGCGCGTCGATGCGGGATCGGCAACGGCGATCGTCTCGGGAAGATCTTCCGCAAGACGTTGCGCGTTTCGCCGACGGAATATCGGATGCGCAGACGCTCGCCCCCCTGAGCTATTCCTTCATTCATCGCGCCGCCGTTGCGCAAGCGTTGCACGTACTTTCGCGTCGACAAGAACGCCCTGACTGGCCTCCCCTCGACGTCTTTCATCATTCGGAGTCGAAAAAATGGACCGCCCGCTTGAACCGTCCCACCCGCCGTATTACGAGCAGGGACCCAGCCAGTACGTGTTGAGAGCCGCATCGGGGGCCGCTGTATACGAGCCGCCGCGCGCCGACTTCGATATTGGCCCGTTCCTGGATCTCTTGCGCGCCAACCGCGTGATGATCCTCATCGTGACGCTCGTCCTGACGCTGCTCGGTATCGGCTATGCGATATTCGCCCGGCCGACGTTCGAGTCGCAGATCCTGCTGCAGGTCGAGGACAACCCGAACGCTGCCAACAACGTGCTGGAAACCGTCCAGCAGATGTTCGATCAGAAATCGGTGACATCGGACGAGATCAATATTCTCAGTTCGCGGCTCGTGTTGTCGCGCGTCGTCGAGAAGTATCACTTGAATGTGAGCATCGAACCGCGCTACTTCCCCCTTGTCGGACGTTGGATCGTCACCAACAAGCGCCGGGCAAACGACCTCTCGTTATCGAAACCGGGATTGTTCGGATGGGGCGGCTTCGTCTGGGGCGCGGAACACGCCGAACTGAGCACGTTCGACGTCCCCCCCCGGCTCTACGGCCAGCGGTTCAAGCTCGTGGCCGAGGACAGCGGACGTTATCGCCTGCTCGGGTCGTTCAGCGATCTCAATCTCGAAATCGACGCACAGGGCCGGCTGGGCCAGCCGCTGACCGTACCGACCGCCTATGGTCCGATCCGGCTCGTCGTCACGCAATTGAACGCCATGCCCGGTGCGGCATTCCGGTTGTCGCGCATCGCCGTCGTCACCGCGATCGATAACCTGCAGCGGGCCATGCAGGTCACGCAGCCGACCAAGGATTCGGACCTGATTCAAGCGGCTTTGCGCGGCTACGACTCGCAGGGCATCGCCAACGTCTTGAACGCGGTCGGCGATCAGTACGTCGCGCAGGATGCGGAGCGCCGGTCGTCCGAAGCGCAGAGGTCGATCGACTTCCTGAATCGCGACCTGCCCCGTCTGAAGCATCAGCTCGAGCAGGCCGAGGACGCCTATAACGCGTTTCGGGCGCAGCATTTGACGCTCGATTTGAACGTTCAGGATAGCAACGTGCTGCAGCAATCCGTGGATGCCCAGACACGGATGGCCGAGCTCGAGCTGAAACGCAGCGAGTTGCTGGCGCGCTTTACGCCGCGCCATCCGGACGTACTCGCTGTGGACAGCCAGATCGGCGCGCTGCGCGCGCGGCTTGCGCAGATCGAGGCAACCACCCGTCAATTGCCGGAACTCGAACAGCAGCAAGTCCGGCTGAAGCGCGATGTTCAGGTCAATACGGATCTTTATACGAGCCTGCTCAACAATCTGCAGCAGCTCGATCTGGCGCGCGCGAGCAAGGGCAACGCGCGTGTCGTCGATCGCGCGACGGCGGCCGACCGCCCCGTCAAGCCGAAGCGCAAACTCGTCGTCGCGCTGGCCGCGCTCATGGGCGTATGTCTGGGAATCGCCATCGCCTGGGTGCGTCAGCGCCTGTTCGGCGGCATTACGCAGGCGCAGGAGATCGAGGCGTCGACCGGGCTGCCGGTCCTCGCGAGCATCCTCTACAGCAACGATCAGGCGCGCATCGACAAGCGCAGCCCGAAGGTATCGGGCGTCCCGGTACTCGCGCATGCGCGACGCGACAGTCTGACCGTCGACAGCCTGCGCAGCTTGCGCTCCGCCCTGCGCACCACGCTGCCTGAAGCGCATAACAACATCGTGCTGATCTCAGGCGCCGAGCCGGACGTCGGCAAATCGTTCACGAGCGCGAATCTCGCCGCGGTGCTGGCCGCGTCGAATCAACGTGTCCTGCTGATCGACGGCGACCTGCGCCGCGGCAATCTGGGCCGCCATTTCAACGTCGCGGCGTCGCCGGGCCTGTCCGAACTCATCGGCGGCGAGACGACGCTTGAACGCGCGGTCCACAGAGAGGTGCTGCCCAAGCTCGATCTGATCACGCGCGGCAGCGTCCCGCAGCATCCGTCGGAACTGCTGCTCGGTGCTCCGCTCGGCGATCTCATGCGGGCGGCAAGCGCGAGCTACGACGTCGTCATCATCGATTCGCCCGCTGTGCTACCTGTGGACGATGCGGCAACACTCGGCCAGCACGCGGGTACCGCGCTTATCGTTGCACGGCATCGCGTCACCACGGTCGCGCGTCTCGCCGAAGCAACCAAGCGGCTGACGCAGGCCGGTGTCCTGCTCAAGGGCGTCGTGCTCAACGGACTTCAGCCGAACGGCCGCATGCACGGATATCAATACAAGTCTCACTACGAACTGCCTCGCGCCAGCACGCCTGCCCAAGCGTTGGCCGCGACGCGACCGCCGGAGGGAAATGAATGAGCAGGACAGGGACCATCGTTGCCACGTTCGTTGCGGCCTCGCTTTCGACGGCGTGCGCCGTCAGCGATGCCACAAGCGCCGATGCACTCGAGCTGCATGTCTCAGCGGCATTGTCGAACGCGCAGGAAGCGCGCGGCGCCGGAGCATCGGACGTCCCGGCTGCATCGGGCGCGCGGTTGCGATCCGGCCCGGTCACGCTGCGCGATGCCCTGGCGCTGCTCGCCGGCGACAAGGCCCGGGTGGGCGCCGGCGTGAGGCGCGTCGACATCGATCTCGATCCAGGTACCTATCGGCTGACGGCCCCGCTCGTCCTGACGCTCGGCCCCGGCTGGCAAGGTACGCCGGTTTCGCTGCACGGCCCGCGTGGTGCGCATACGGTGATCTCCGGCGCGAAGGTGCTGCACGATCTGGCGCCGGTGCGCGACCACGCAATCCTGGCGCGCATGCCGGCGCCGGCGCGCGGCGCGGTGCGTGTGGCCGATCTGTCCGCGAACGGCGTTGGACCGCTCCCGCCGTTCGCGCCGTATGGTTTTGCCATCCCTGTCCGCCCCATCCCGCTGGAGTTGTTCTACCGTGACCGTCCGCTCCCACTCGCGCGCTGGCCGAAGCAAGGGTTCGCCACGATCGCCGCGATGCCCGATGGGCCGCATGGTGCGAGCTTTACGCTGACCGGCGCCGACGCAGGACGCTGGCGCGGCGAGCCGAACCTGCGCGCCATGGGCTACTGGGACCAGGACTGGGCCGATGAGACGCTTTCCGTCACGGCCGTCGATCCCGCCAGCGGTGCGCTCACGCTCGAGAGCGCACCGCGCTTCGGCATGAAAACCGGGCAACGTGTAGCCATCGAAAACGCGCTGGCCGACCTCGACGCGCCCGGCGAATACTATTTGGACAGCCGTGCGGGACGTGTCTATGTGTGGGCGCCCGCGCCGCTTGCCGACGGCGACCTCGAAGTATCGGTCACCGACACGCTGCTGCGCATGGATCACGCCACGAACGTCACCGTCAGCGATGTGACCTTCGACATGTCGCGCGGCGACGCGGTGACGCTGCAAGGCGGCAGCAATCTGGCGTTCGATCGCGTCACGCTGCTCAATACCGGCGGCCGCGCAATCGTCTCCAGCGCAACCAACAGCCGCTTCGGCGGCCTCACCGTCGAGCACACGGGCCAAGGCGGTGTATTCATCGAAGCCGGCGATCGCAACCGCCTCACGCCGGGCAACGTCGTCGTCGCCAATAGCGGATTCGCCGACTTCGCGCGGCTCGCACGCTCGTACCGCCCCGCCGTGAGCCTGTCGGGCGTGGGCGACCGCATCCAGGGCAACGTCATCCATGACGGCCCGCATGCCGCGATCATCTTCAGCGGCAACGATCATGTGATTAACGGCAATACGATCTACGACGTCGTGAAGGACAGCGGCGATTCGGGTGCCATTTACACAGGACGGGACTGGACCGCGCGCGGAACCGTCATCGAGAACAACTTCCTGCACGACATCGGCTCGCCCAGCCGCCCCCATGCCACGATGGGCATCTATCTCGACGACCAGGCCAGCGGCACTACCGTGCGCGGCAACGTCTTCGCGCGCGTCAATCAAGCCGTGTTCATCGGCGGCGGACGCGACAACGTCGTCGAGCACAACCTGTTCGTGGGCTGCACACCCTCGATCTATGTCGATTCGCGCGGATTGTCGTGGCAGAAGGACATGGTGGTGGATCCGCACAGCCAGTTGCGCACCCAGCTCTCCGCGCACGCGCAAAGCTCGCCGTACGCCGCGCGCTACCCGGCGCTCGCCAAGACGCTGTCCGATGCGCCCGGCGCACCCAAGGGCACCGTCATCGCCAACAACGTCGTCATCAACGGCCAGGCGCTCGCCATCGACGGCGGCGCGCGTCCGTTCGTCCAGACACAGCAAACGTTCGGCCGGGGCGACGTGAAATTCGAGCAATCGATGCCCGACAACGCGCGCGATTCGCTGCCGGCATTGAAGCTCTCGCCCGATTCGCCCGCCCTGTCGGCCGGGTTCAAAGCGCCGAAGGCCATCGCCCCAGTGCGGAGTACCCAATGACGCGGGCCGAACCCTCTGTCAGTTCCAATGCACGTTGGCTCGGCGCGGCGCAAGTCGCGCGGGTACTCGTGCAATTGGGCGGCATCAGCATCTTGTCGCGGCTGTTGGGCCCAGGCGATTTCGGCGTCATGGCGCTGGCCTTCGTCGTCACGAGTCTGGCCGGCCTGCTGCGTGACATGGGTACCGGGCCCGCGATCATTCGCACCCGCGAACTCGATCACGCCATGGTCGATGCCATCTTCTGGATGAATCTGACCGTCACCGTCGTGGTTGCGCTCGTCGTCGTCGCCATCGCCGTCCCGCTCGCGCGGGCGTTCGGTGCGGCGCCGCTCGCGCATGTGCTGTACGGGCTTGCGGTGACGTTTCCGTTGATGAGCTTTACCGCCGTTCATCTGGCGTTGCTCGAGCGGGAATCGCGCTTTCGCGTCACGGCGCGCGCCGATGTCGTGTCGTACACGGCCGGAATGGCGGCAGCCGTCGTCGCAGCCTATATGGGAATGGGCGCACAGAGCTTCGTCGTGCAGGCCCTCGTGCAAGCGGGCCTGTATTCGATCCAGCTCTACGTAGCGTCGCCCTGGCGTCCATCGCTTCGCTGCGACACCGATCACCTGAAGCGGATCTTCGCGTTCTCGTCGAATCTGACCTTATCGAACCTCATTCAGTATCTGCAGCGCAACGCCGATTCGGTCATCGTCGGCAAGGTACTGGGCGCCATCGCGCTCGGTCCTTATTCGCTCGCGTTTCGCATCATGCTGTACCCGCTGCAAAACGTCTCGCTCGTCGCATCGAGGTCGCTCTACCCCGTCCTCTCCGTGCAGCAAGGCGAACCGAAGCGCCTCGCCGCCACCTGGCTTTCCAGCACCTCGTTCGTCAGTTTGCTGACCGCCACGTTGATCGGCGGCCTGATGGCGCTGCGCTACCCGTTCGTCGCCGTCGTGCTCGGCCCGCGTTGGACGGAGGTCGGCCACTTGCTGCTATGGCTGGCCCCCGTCGGCTTCGTGCAGTCGGTGCTCAGCACGGCCCCCGCCGCGTTCATGGTCAAAGGACGCACCGGCATGCTGCTGTGGATCAATTTCGGCAATGCCGCCGTCCATATCACGTGCTGGTTGTTGGGCGCGCATTGGGGCTTGCACGGGATCGCCGCCGGCTACTTGATTGCGACGCTGGTCGTCGCACCGTTTTACTTCATCTGCATCGCACGCCTGCTCGAATTGAAGCAGACGGCGCTCTTGCAAACCGTAGGCGCGCCGCTCCTGCTGGGGACGGGGGTTTTCGCCGCCGCGTTCGCGGCGGGCTGGCTGCTGCAGCGCAGCGAATTGCCGCCCCTCGCGCAGCTGCTGATCGGCAGTGCGAGCGGCGCCCTGTACGGCCTATGGCATCTGAGCCGCTTCCACCCGCGCGAGTTCGGTGCCCTGCTGCGCACGATGCGGATCCGCGTGCCGCGCACAGAACCGAGCCGCCGCGAGGCATCCTGACGGAGATTATCGATGCAGACCGTACGCGACGAACACTCGCTTGCCTTTGACGCCCGGCCCTTCGCCCTGCCCCCGCTCGGCGCCCATCCGCTCGTCTCGACGATCATCCCGACGTTCAAGCGCGCGGATATGCTCCCGCGCGCCGTGCGCAGCGTACTCGCGCAACACTATGCGAATGTCGAGGTGATCGTCGTCGACGACAACACCGACGCGCACGAACAGCAACGCGTGCGAGAAGCGCTCGAGCCCTTTGGGCAACGCGTCCGGCTGCTCGAGAACATGCGGGCCAAAGGTGCATGCGGCGCACGCAACACCGGCATCGCCTGCGCCCGCGGTCAGCTGATCGCCTTCCTCGACGACGACGACCGCTGGCTACCCGAAAAGCTGACGCAGCAAGTCGCGCTGCTCGCGGACGATGCCTGCATCGGCGCGCTGTGCTCTTACATCGAAATCGATGTCGTGTTCGGGCACGCCGTGAGCTGCCGCCGCTTCGAGCCCGTGCTGACGCGGGAGATGGCGCTGGGTGGCGTGTGCCCCACGTCCACCAGCCTCGCGCTCGTGCGTCGCGACGTGCTTGTCGAAGCGGGCCTGTTCGACGAAACCCTGCCGAGCTTTCAGGACTACGACATGTGGCTGCGCTGCCTCACATTCGGCGAGCTGCGCTACGCGGAAAAGCCGCTCGTGGAGTTCGTCCAGCATAGCGGCGACCGCACCAGCGTGAACATCGAAAAGCGTCTGCGGGGGCTCGCGGCGTTCGAGCGCAAGTGGGGCACCGCGATGTCGGCCTTCCAGGATTTCGAAGCGTTTCGACGACGCATGCACGTGGACGCGTTGATCGCCAACGGCCGCGCCGCACTGGGGCATGGTCATGCGCTGGCCCTCTCGCATTTCATCAAGGCGGTATGGCGCGACCGCGCGTCCGTGCGAACCTTGTTCTGGCTCGCGATCGGCGTGCTCGGCCCGCGCGCGGGCCGGGCGTTCTACCGCTGGCTGCAGCAAGTGCGCCACGTCGAAACGCTGCGGCCGGACCAACTCGATGCCGAATCGGCCGCGCGGAGCCTGCTGCCATGAGCACGCTGGGTAGCTTGCGCGCGGCCTGGCGCGGCGACCGCTTCGCGCACGCCTTCATCCTGCTGTTGCCCGTGATTCAATACGGGCTCAACTACTTTGTTTCGGTGGCCGCGTTCCTTTTTCTGCTGACCGCCTGGAACACGCGCTGGCGGATCGTCCCGCTGCCGAGCGCCCTCGTATTCGTCGCGGCGGGTGCGAGCCTGCTGTTTTGCGCCGTCGTGCTGCCGGATGAACCCAATCTGTTGCGCGAGACACGCTTCACGATCGGATTCGTCTTCCTCTTTGTTGCGCTATGGGGGAAGCCCCGGCACGCCGTGGAGCGCGTCGACGGCCGCTTCGCGCTCGGGATGATGATCCTGCTGTTCTTGATTACCGCTGTGCAGTGGCTCGCGGCCAAGAAAGGCATCGCCCTGTTTCCGCCACAGCGCCTGTTCGTGGAATCGGGCGATCACGCACTCGCCAGCGTATGGGTGGAGCACGCACGCGAGCACGGCTACGCATGGACGCTTCGGCCCGCGGCTACGTTTTCGGAGCCGTCCTATCTCGGCTGCGTGACATTGGTCCTTCATTTCCTGTGTCTGCATACGCTGCGCAGCCGCCTGCGCTGGCTTGCTTTTGTCGTTGCACTGGCGACGAGCCTGCTCGCGCAGACGTATTTCGGGCTGGTAGCGAACTTGCTGATTTTCGGTGCCTTCAACGCGTCGCGCATACCGAAAGCGTTCGTACTCGTGACGGGCGTGTTCGTGCTGAGCGCGAGCCTGCTCGCCCTTGATAGCGGCGTGCTCCCCGCTTCGGTCATGGCCCGTACCGGTCGGCTCGAGCGGATCGTATCGGGCCAGGACGAATCGGTCGGCATCCGCATCGCCCAACCATTCACCCTGCTGGGTCAGGTGCTGGTGCATGCCCCGTTCGGTGTGCCGATGTCCGCGACGCAGTCCTATTTTGAGCGGCACCACCTGATCGTGCCGTTCGAAGACGCCCCGCTTCAAAACGGCGTGTTCAATCTCCTCTTCGCCTATGGCTGGCTCGCGTTTCCGCTGCTCGTCCTGCTCTGGCGAGCGGCCGGCGGCGGCATCACCGGCTTGTTGATGCTGCTCATGATGGCGCAGAACGGCGCGCCGCTCGACTTCGACAAGCTCGCACTGATCGTTTTCGCGATCCAGATTGCGCGCCATGGACGCTATCGGTCGGCACTGACGGAGAGAACGCGCCTCGTGCGTTGGCCGCGTGCGCCGCGCCCACGGCACTATCGAGTGCCCGCGGCGGGACGCCCCCCGCTTCACCTTCCGGAGATCTGACTTGGCTCGCCAGTTCTTTTTCGCCCCGATCATGCTGCCGCGCTATAACGAGCGGCAGCAGCAGCGATTTCTCGTCGGCGCGGCCGCCCATAAGGTCGTCGGGATGGCCGCGAGCCTCCGCGCCCACGCGCGGCGCGCGGTGATCGTCAGTTCGCCGATCGTCACAGCCAGCCGGAATCGACTGTTCTTCGGCGGCTTCGCGTGCCGCGATGCGGCGCTGCCATGCGCCTATCTGCCGGCAATCAGCGTGCGTGGCTTGAATCGGGTGTTCGCCGCGCTCTGCTATTTGAGCTTCGCCTGGCGACAGGTCAAGCGCGGCGACGTCGTCGTCCTCTACAACTTTTTTCCCGAGTACATTCCAGTCGCCGCCTGGCTGCGCTGGCGGCTCGGGCGCGAGCGCGTGTTGCTCGATATCGAAGACGGCCCCCGCACCGACGAAAACGATCTGCGCGGGTTCGTGACGCGCGCCAGCCTGCGCATCCTCAAACACCTGTGCAGCGAGCGTGCAATCGTCGTGTCGCGCGAACTCGCGCAGTCGCTGGGGATCGCCGATGCCTGCGTCGTGAACGGCGTATGCACGGTGCAGGCCGCCCCGCCTCGCGCCTTCCGCACGCCGATCACGTTCCTCTATGGCGGCACGATCGAGACGGCAACGGGGCTCGAGTTATTCGCCGCGGCCGTGCGCCGATTCGCCGATGCGCATCGCGAGCTGGCTGACTGCGTACGGTTCGTGGTGAGCGGCTACGGTGGTGCCGACACGCTCCGTGCGCTCGCAAGCGAAGCCGCCGCGGCAGGCGTGCGCGTCGAATTGCACCAGGACATCGGGCCGCACGAATATCGGCAACTGCTCGCGCAGGCCGATGTGGGGCTGTCGCTGCGCCTACCGGGTACCGAACTCGCGACGACAACATTTCCCTCGAAAGTCGTCGAATTCGCGAGCCAAGGATTGCTCGTGCTGAGCACCGACGTCAGCGATGTCAGCCTGCTTTTCGACGAACACAGCGCCGCGCTCGTGCGCGAAGCGACGGCCGACGCCCTCGCGCGGGCATTCGCGGCGGTCGTACAAAACCCTGACCGCTATCGGCAGATAGCCGAGACGGGCCGCCGCGTCATCGAGGCGACTTGCGGCCGGCGCGAAGTCGGCGCGCGGCTGATTGCATTCCTCGACGCGGCCGGCGCGCCCCGGCATTCGGGCCGTGCGGTACCGGCACACGAACAAGGCGCGCAGGTACGCCCCGCACGCGAGCAGGAGCGCGTCGTCGCAGCCACAGCAACCACGGAAAACAATTGATGAATCTGCGCGTGCTGCACGTTGTACCGTCTCTCGATCCGCGCGCCGGCGGCGTAGCGGAGGCGGTGGTGCAACTGGTGAATTACATGCTGCCCTATGGGTGCACGGGCGAAGTCGCTTCGCTCGACGGCCCCGACGTCGACGTGAGCGATCGCTTGCAAGGTGTGGTGCATCGGCTCGGCCCGGGGCGTGGCAAGTATGGCCTCAGCCTCAGCGCGATGCGTTGGTTTCGCGAGCATGCCGACCGATACGACGCCATCATCGTGCATGGCATCTGGCAATTTCACTCCATTGCCGCCCGCTTCGGCATCGGCCGCTCGCGTACGCCGCTGTTCGTGTTTCCGCACGGTATGCTCGATCCGTGGTTCCAGTACACGTATCCGCGCAAGCATTTGAGAAAGCTCGTCTATTGGGCGCTGGCGGAGCGTTGGGTATTCAGCCGCGCGCGCGCTGCGCTGTTCACCTGTCGGACCGAACTCGAACTCGCACGCCGGCCGTTTCTCAATCGCCGCACGCCGCTCGAAGTCACGGGCTTCGGCATTGCGCCGCCGCCCGGCGAAATCACGGACGGCGAAGCGTTTTTTGCCGCTTACCCCGATCTGCGCGGCAAGCGCATTTTCCTTTTCCTCTCACGCATTCACGAGAAAAAAGGCTGCGATTTGTTGATCGAAGCATTCGCGCGGATCGCCTCGAGGAATCCTGAAGCGCGCCTGGTGATTGCGGGCCCGGGCGACGATTCGACGATTGCGGCACTCAAGCACGAGGTGCGCGCAGGCGGCATCGAATCGCAGGTCGTGTGGACAGGCATGCTGAGCGGCACGCTCAAGTGGGCGGCACTGCGCGCGGCCGAGGTGTTCGTTCTACCCTCGCATCAGGAGAATTTCGGCATTGCGGTGGTGGAAGCGTTGGCGTCCGCCACGCCGGTGATCATCACCGATCGCGTGAATATCTGGCGCGAAGTGGCCGAATCGGGTGCGGGCATCGTCGTGAGCGACACGAAAGACGGCGTGACCGATGGCCTCCTCAGTTGGTGCGACACGATGAGCCCGGCCGACATCGCGATGATGCGCGAGCGCGCCCTCGCGTGCTATCAACGGGAATTTCGTATCGAAGGCGCCGCAGGCAAGCTCGTCGATTTGATCGCGGGCGATGAATCGGTGAGTCAGTCGAGGTCCAACGATTCGCGAGGACGCACTGCGACGGCCGGGTAGCCGTAACACACCATACCGGGCGGCAAGTCGCGCAGCACGGTGCTGCGCGCGCCGACCACAGCGGCATCGCCGATCGTGACGCCGGGCGCCACGAATACATCGGTCGCCACCCAGGCGTGCGCGCCCACGCGCACCGCTCGGGCACGAATGGGAAAGGTGCGGCGCCGATAGTCGTGATCGGCGGCACACAGATAGGATCGCTGCGATACCACGGCATGGGCACCGATTTCGATCGGGCCGAGGCTATAGAGCGTGACATCGTCACCGATCCAAGCGTGCTCACCGATCGACACTTTCCAGGGATAGGTGATCCGTGCGCGCGGACGGATCACGGCGCCCTTGCCAATGCTCGCACCGAAGAGCCGCAACAGTGCGCGCCGCCAGCCATAAAGCACCTGCGGCGACGGCCTGAAGAGCAACGCATCAGCGATCCACCAAAGCTGCACGAACCAGCCCGGCCGACCGCGAAAATCCGCGGGCATCTCGAACGCCGACAAATCCTGCACGCCAAGCAACCGCGGGTCGATCCCCTCGTTGCCGGGGGGCGACTGCGCGTTGCCGCGGCCGGGCGCCGCTTCGCCGCGTGCGACGGAATCGCCAACGCTCATGCCGCAACCTGATGCGCGTCGAGAAACCAGGCGTAGGTCGACGCCAGCCCGGCGGCGAGATCGATCTTGGGCTGCCAGCCGAGCGACATCATGCGCGCGCTGCTCATGAGCTTTCGCGGCGTTCCATCCGGCTTGTCCAGGTCTTGTTCGATGCGCCCCTCGTAGCCGACGACACTTGCCACGAGCTCGGCCAGCTCGCGCACAGTGACGTCCGTGCCGTAGCCCACGTTCAGATGCGAGCAACGCTCGCTCGCCACGCTGTAGTAGCGCTCGCGCGATACGTTCATCGCCAGGACGCACGCATCGGCCAGATCGTCCACATGCAGGAACTCGCGCCTTGCGCGGCCGCTGCCCCACAAGACCGTGCTCGACGCGCCGGCCACCTTCGCCTCGTGAAAGCGCCGGATCAGCGCGGGGATCACGTGACTATCGACCGGATGAAAGTTGTCGCCGGGGCCATAGAGGTTCGTCGGCATGACACTGCGGTAATCGACGCCATACTGGCGGTTGTACGATTCGCACAGCTTGATCCCGGCGATTTTCGCGATCGCGTACGGCTCGTTCGTCGGTTCGAGTTCGCCGCAGAGCAACGCCTCTTCCATGATGGGCTGCGGCGCGAACTTCGGATAGATGCACGATGAGCCGAGCGCGAGCAGATGCTTGACGCCCGCCTTCCACGCAGCGTGGATGACATTCGCCTCGATCATCAGATTGCGGTAGATGAACTCCGCCGGATACGTATCGTTGGCGCGAATGCCGCCCACGCGCGCGGCCGCCAGATACACCTGATCGATCCGCTCGTTTTCGAAGAACGCGCGCACCGCCGCCTGCTCGGTCAGATCGAGTTCGCTCGATGCGCGCGTCACGAGCTCGACGCCAGGCTCGGCGGCCAGGCGGCGCGCGATCGCGGAGCCGACCATCCCACGATGCCCGGCGACGAAAATGCGGCTCGTGCCCATCGTCGTCATGCGTTACTCCTTGCGTTCGAAGACGGCGAAACCATGCTTGCGCACGAGATAATCCTTACGTGCGTCGGCAAGATCCTTCGTCACCATCTCGTCCACGAGTTCCTCGAAACTCGTGGTGGGGCTCCAGCCCAGGCGTTCTCGTGCCCGCGTCGGATCGCCGAGCAATGTATCGACTTCGGTCGGGCGGTAGTAGCGCGGATCGACGCGCACGAGCACGTCGCCCACCTTGACCCGTGCGTCGACACCGACATCGACGACGATCCCCTCTTCACGCTCGCCCTTGCCTTCCCACATCAATTCGATACCGAGCTTGCGCGCGGCACGCGTCGTGAATTCACGCACGCTGTGCTGTTCGCCGGTTGCGATGACAAAGTCCTCGGGTTGATCCTGCTGCAGCATGAGCCACTGCATCTGCACGTAGTCCTTCGCATGGCCCCAGTCGCGCCGCGAATCGAGGTTGCCCAGATAGACGCAGTCCTGCATGCCGATCGAAATCCGCGCCAGCGCGCGCGTGATCTTGCGCGTGACGAACGTCTCGCCGCGCAGCGGCGATTCGTGGTTGAACAGCACGCCGTTGCAGGCGTACATGTCGTAGGCCTCACGGTAGTTCACCGTGATCCAGTAGGCGTACATCTTCGCGACCGCATAGGGGCTGCGCGGATAAAACGGCGTCGTTTCCTTCTGCGGCACTTCCTGAACCTTGCCGTACAGCTCGGAAGTCGACGCTTGATAAAACCGCGTCTTCTTAGTGAGCCCGAGGATGCGGATCGCTTCGAGGATGCGCAGTGCACCGAGGCCGTCGGCGTTCGCCGTGTACTCGGGCTCTTCGAACGACACGGCGACGTGGCTTTGCGCGGCGAGGTTATAGATCTCGTCCGGCTGGATCGCCTGGATGATTCGGATGAGGCTCGACGAATCGGTCATATCGCCATGATGCAGGATCAGGCGACGATCCTTCTCGTGCGGATCCTGGTAAAGATGATCGATACGGTCGGTATTGAATAGCGACGTACGGCGCTTGATGCCGTGCACCGCGTAATTTTTCGACAACAGGAATTCGGCGAGGTACGCGCCATCCTGTCCCGTTATACCGGTAATCAGAGCGACTTTCTGCATAAAGGTCTCTTGTTATGGAGAAGGATCACGCTAGTTATGCGCTTGCCGGACACGCCGCGCAAGCGGTTGGCGCGGCACGCAGAGAGTTGGCGCATTTGAGCCGGCGGCAGGCGCCACACCGTGGCGCGGGATAGACGGGTTGGCGGTATACGGCGATACGCTGGCGCGCAGCGCAGGCCCGCTCGCGCGAATATGGCCATGATGCGCAGTGATACGCCATATCCATTTCAAATATCGAAAAGGCAGCGGGGCCTTATGAAGATCCTCGTTTACGGAATCAACTATGCGCCGGAGCTGACCGGAATCGGCAAATACACTGCCGAGATGGCGGCCACGCTCGCGGGATACGGTCACGACGTGCGCATTGTCTGCGCGCCGCCGTACTACCCGCAGTGGGAAATCGGGCCGGATTATTCGGCGTGGCGCTATGGCCGCGAGGTTCGCGACGGCGTCCGTCTCTGGCGCACGCCGCTGTGGGTTCCGCGTCGCCCGCGCGGGGTGCGCCGCCTGCTGCATTTGGCGAGCTTTGCCGTGACCAGCCTGCCCGTCGTATTGGCGCACACGTTCTGGCGCCCCGATGTCGTGATGTGTATCGCCCCGAGCCTTTTAAATGCGCCGGGCGCATGGCTCGTCGCCCGTCTTTGCCGCGCTCACGCCTGGATCCACATTCAGGACTATGAAGTGGATGCGGCGTTTCAGCTCGGCATACTCAACGGTTCGCGGCTCAAGCGCACGGCCCTTTGGATCGAACGCATGTTGTTGCGCCGCTTCGATACGGTCTCGACCATTTCGAACAAGATGCTCGAGCGCGCCGCCGATAAAGGTGTCGCCTTGACGCGGCTCGTGCACTTTCCGAATTGGGTGGACGTCACCGCAATCCACCCGCTCGGCCGGACCAGCACACTGCGCGACACGCTCGGTATCCCCGAGGGTGCAATCGTCGTGCTGTACTCGGGCAACATGGGTGCCAAACAAGGGCTCGAGGTACTGGCCACGACGGCTGTGCAGCTCGTGGACCGCAGCGACATCGTCTTCGTGTTCTGCGGCAACGGTCCGATGCGCAGTGTGATCCATGCCATCTGCGGCCCCCTGAAGAATTGCCGGTTCAGCGATTTGCGGCCGAAGGAGGAGCTGAACGAGCTCATGAACCTCGCCGACATTCATGTGCTGCCGCAACTCGGCGATGCGGCGGATCTCGTCATGCCGTCGAAACTGACGGGCATGTTCGCGAGCGGGCGTCCCGTGATCGCCATGGCGCGACCGGGCACCGAACTCTATGACGCGGTGGCGCCACGCGGCGTGGTGGCGGAGCCTGGCGACGCGCAGTCGTTGGCGGCCTCGATCGAGCGGCTGGCGCAAGACCCGGAGGCCCGCGATCGTCTGGGCCGCAAGGGCCGCGAATTCGCCGAGGATGTGCTCTCGCGCGACGCCGTCCTGAGCGAGTTTTCGAAGATGCTGTGCAGCCGCGTACCCGTCGGGGCACGCCGCGAGATCGATACCTACGGAAAGACGCCGGCACTGGCCAAGAGCGTCGACGATGTGGCCGCCGACGCGGATACCGTCACGACACGATAAGGGGGGCGGAGGAATGGGATGCTGTCTGAAGAAGCCTCGTTGCGACTGAAGGTGTTGCGGTTCCCGTTGATTGTCGGAGTCGTCTTCATCCACAACTACAGCCTGACCTCGACGCTGCACGGCAGCGCGATCGGTATCGCACACGCGGACGGCATCCTGGCCTTTGTCAGGAACGTCGTGTCGCACGGCGTGGCGAGAGTATCCGTCCCGCTGTTCTTTCTCATGTCGGGCTATTTGTTCTTTCTGGATTTCGAGCCCACGGTAGCGGTGCTGCTGGCAAAGCTGAAGTCCCGATCGCGAACGCTGCTGCTCCCGTTCCTCTTCTGGAACATCGCCAACTTGGCGATCATCGCGGCGGCGCAATCGTTCCCGGCCGGGGCGAGGTACCTGTCAGGTAAAACCGCCCTGGTTTCTCACCTGGACGCCGCCGTCCTTCTCGATGCGGTATTCGGCGTTCATGGCGTACCCATCTCCTACCAGTTCTGGTTCATTCGCGACCTGATGGTGCTGGTCCTGCTGACGCCGCTGATTTATCTGCTGTGCCGCCGGGCCGGAATCCCTATCCTGCTGGCGGGATTGACGCTGTGGCTCGCCAACGCTCGATGGTTTCCGATGCCGGCGCTCGACGCCACCTTGTTTTTTATCGCCGGTTCCTGGTTGGCGATCAAGCGGATCGACCTGTTCTGCGTCGATCGCGTCGGCGCGCTCGCACTGGTGCTTTATGTCCCGGCGCTCTTGTTCGACTCGATTTGGTTCGGTGCGGCAGCCGATACGCTTGTGCCGAAGGTGTCGATCTTGCTCGGGGTAGTCTGTGCCCTGTGGATCACCCGGTTCGCGATCCGCTCCGACGACATCAAGAATCGTCTCATCCGGCTCAGCGGGACGAGCTTTTTCGTGTTTGCGGCGCACGAGCCGCTTTTGACGATTTGCAGGAAGCTGCTGTACCGGCTCATTCCACCGCACTCGTCTTATCTCGCACTCGGTTTCTATTTTCTGATCCCGGTGTTCGTGATCGGCGTGCTGGCCGCGCTGCACCCGAAAATGAAACTTCACTTCCCGCGATTCATGGCCCTGTCCTGCGGCGGACGTTAAGCGCGCCCGATCCGTAAACGAACAAATGCCAGGCGTTTCGCCTGGCATTTGTCGTCAAGGTGAAGCGAGGCTTGCTTCGGCGCCTGCTTCGGCGCCTGTTGCCCCGCTTACTGCGTCACTTATTGGCCCGTGTAACCGACCGGTACCGTGACCTGTGCCTTCATCACGCTGGCGTTCTTCGACACCACGTAGATCGGCGTTTCCGACAGCGTCAGGTGAACCACACCGTTCGTGTACGGCAGGACGGCCGGGTTGCCCATCATGTCGAACGTCGCCACCTTGCCGCTCGTGCCCGGTGCATCGACCGTCAGCGCATAGCTCTGGGTCGCGCTCTGGCTGTACACACCGTTCGACGTCGGCCAATTCGCGTTGTTGTGCGCCCACAGCGCCGTCACCACCGCACCGCTCGTGCCCAGGCGTTCAAATGCATAGCCGTGAACCGAGG
>NZ_JBQCDN010000173.1:0-3820 GCF_051961175.1 Trinickia sp.
GACGATCGCGGAGGAAATGGAGATCAGCCCAGGCAATCTCTACTACCATTTCCGCAACAAAGACGACATCATCAACAGCATCTTTGCGCAGTTCGAGCAGGCGATCGAGAAGCGGCTTCGTTTTCCCGAGGATCATCGTCCGACGATCGACGAGACGTGGTCGTACTTGCAATACATGGCCGATTTCATGTGGACCTACCGGTTCCTGTATCGCGACCTGAACGATCTGCTCGCGCGCAACCGCACGCTCGAAACGCACTTCAAGCAAATCATCAGCCACAAGGTGCGCTTTGCGAAGCAGATGTGCGAACTGCTCGTCGCCGACGACGAAATGGTGGCCACGCCCGAGGAAATCCAGGTCATCGCCACGAACATGGGGGTGATCGCCACGTACTGGCTGTCGTATCAGTTCGTCATGCACCCGCGCAAGTACAACGATCAGGAAGCGATCCGCGACGAGCTCCATCAAGTGAGCGTGCACGTGATCTCGATGATGGCGCCGTATCTGCGCGGGCGCTCGCGTCAATTGTTCGACGATCTCGTCTCCGGCAAACTGCCCAAGCGTCAATTCCAGGACTACCTGCCCCCGCGCGATGGCAGCCGTCAGAACGGCAGCAAGGAAACGCTCGCATGAAATCGGTCTGCGTCTACTGCGGCTCGTCGACCGGGGCCAAACCCATTTACGCCCAAGCGGCGCGGGCGTTCGGCCGCGCCCTCGTCGCGGCCGGCTGCTCGCTCGTCTACGGCGGGGGCCGAGTCGGCCTCATGGGTGTCATCGCCGACGAAGTGCTGGCGGCCGGCGGACGCGCGATCGGCGTCATTCCGGAACTGCTCGTCGAGAAGGAAGTCGGCCATCAGGGCTTGACCGAACTGCACGTCGTATCGGACATGCACGAACGCAAGCGCATGATGGCCGATCTGTCCGATGCGTTCGTCGCGCTCCCGGGCGGCGCCGGCACGCTCGAAGAGCTGTTCGAAGTCTTCACCTGGGCGCAGCTCGGCTATCACAACAAGGCAATCGGCCTGTACGACATCGGCGGATATTACGCGCCGCTCGTGGGCATGCTCGAACATACCGTCCGGGAAGGCTTCATGCAGCAGGCGTATTTGGACATCCTGCAGATCGATGCCGATGCGCCCGCCCTGCTCGAGAAGCTGCGCCGCTATCACCCGCCCGGCGGCGACAAATGGGCGACGCAGCGGGCCGTCGTCTAGCCGCCACGGCGGCGAGGCGGGTCTCGCCGCGCATCGCCGTTTCTTCCTGCCGGAGCTCGCATGATGAATACCGAACGTCGCGTCGTTCTCATCACCGGAGCCAGCCGCGGCATCGGCCGCGCGACCGCGTGCCTGCTTGCCGAACAAGGCGTGGCGGTGGGCGTGAACTATGTGCACGAACTCGCTGCAGCCCAGGAAACGGCCGATGACGTCGAAAGCAAGGGCGGCCGCGCCGTTTTGCTGCCAGGCGACGTTGCGGACGAAGCAGCCGTCGTCGCCATGTTCGACGAACTCGAAACCGCCTTCGGCCGCGTAGATGCGCTCGTCAACAATGCGGGGATCGTCGGGCCGTCGATGCCGCTGGCCGAGATGGACACCGCTCGGCTCAGGCGCATGTTCGACGTCAACGTGTTGGGGGCGTACCTGTGTGCGCGCGAAGCGGCGCGCCGCATGTCGCTCGATCGCGGTGGCCGCGGCGGTGTCATCGTCAATGTGTCGTCCGCCGCCTCTCGACTCGGCTCGCCGAACGAATACGTCGACTACGCGGGCTCGAAAGGCGCCGTCGATACGATGACGATCGGTCTGGCCAAGGAACTTGGGCCTCGCGGCGTGCGCGTGAATGCCGTGCGCCCGGGTTTGATCGAGACCGACATCCACGCCAGCGGCGGCCAGCCCCAGCGCGCCGCCGTGCTGGGCGCCCAAACGCCGATAGGCCGGCCCGGCCATGCCGATGAAGTCGCACAAGCCATCGTGTGGCTGTTGAGCGACGCGGCCGCCTACGTGACCGGCGCCTTGCTCGACGTCACGGGCGGCCGCTAACCTTGCGGCGCGCGACAAAACTAGACAAATCCCGACGTTTCTCGTCAGACATCCGCGCGCGCGGCCTCTAGGATCCTGCGTACTGGCTGACAAAAGCCGCGTGCGTCGGGCCGCTCGTGCTTCCAGCCCGTGCCCACGGTTGCCGGCCAGTCTCGAGAGTCGCCATCCCAGGGCCGCATCCCACGTAGGATGCGGCCACTCCGACCGCCCAATCATGCCGGACCGATCCGAATCCGCGCCCAGGCTCACGCCCGTACGCCATGCCTTCGCGTTGCTCATCGCAGCACGCTCCGCCGCCACACAGCGGCTGCGTGTCTCTGCGCAAGCGAATGCCGCAAGCCCCCGTGCTGGGTGGTGAGCAGGCGTAGCGCGGCTAGAACGACGAGCCCGCTTCGCGCAGAAACGCGTGCTCTTCGTCGGTCGAGGCCCGCCCCAGGGCGGCATTGCGATGCGGAAAGCGGCCGAACCGTTCGATGATGGCGGCATGCCGGCGGGCGTAGTCGATATAGCTGCCCCGGCCCGCCTGCCCCGTTTCGTCCGCCAGCGCTTCGAACAAGCGCACCGATTCAGCCTGTGCGTCGAACGATTCGGCGTGTTCGAACGGTAGGTACGCGAATGCACGATGCTCGGCGGAGGGCAGCGCGAGGTGCGCGCCGCTCGCGACGAGGCCGCGCGCGACGTCGAGCGCCCTTGCATCGGCGGCAAACGCATCGGCATGATCACGGTAGGTGTTGCGCGAAAACTGATCGAGCACGATCACCAGCGCCAAGGCCCCCAGCGGTGTGCGCTGCCAGGCATCGCACTCGCCCCGCCGCGCGGCTTCGAGCGTCGCGCCGAAACGCCCGGCGATCATCGCGTCGAAGGCGTCGTCGCGTTTGAACCACCGCGGGGATGCCCGTCCGAACGCCGCGCTGCCGGGCTCGCCGAACCAAAAGTCGAGCACGGCACGCGCTAGCGGGTCGAGCGCGGCGTAGTCGTCGTCAAAGCCGGGATGCATCCGGTGCTCCACACCATCGCGATCAACCTTCACGATTGCGCATCCAATCAGCGGTATCGAAAAACGACGTGACAAGCCGCTCCCGCAACGCCTGCGGCAGCCCGGCGTCCTCCATCGCCCACGCCATGCAGCGTACCCACTGGTCGCGCTCCGACGAAGCGATCGCGAACGGTAGATGGCGCGCACGCAGCCGGGGATGGCCGAAGCGTTCGATGTAGTGATCCGGCCCGCCGAGCCAGCCGCAGAGAAACCAGAAGAGCTTGTCGCGCGAACCGTCGAGCGAAGCGGGATGCAGGGCGCGAATGCCCGCGAATTCGGGCTCGAGATCCATGAGGTCGTAGAAGCGGTCGACCAGTTCACGCACGCGCGTCTCGCCGCCTACGAGATCGAATGCGCTGGGTTGCTTTGCTTGCGCTTCGTCGTCGTTCAAATCGTCAGTCATACGGATACGGTTAACCAAAAACGAAATCGATACTGCCCGGAATCGGACCTGGGCTGCCCGGATGCATCGAGCACCACCCGATAAGCGGACAACGGCAAGTTCCACGCACGGCACGCGAGTGCCGGCGCATCGAGAGCCCGCAAACACGATTCTCGCACGCGCTCGCCGCACCTGCCCGCGCGCGCAGCGCTTGTGCGATGCCCTGCCGTCGTCATTCACGCCCTGCTCGATTGACCCGAAAGCGGACAACCCAACGCTTACGCATCGCGCAACGACTGCGCCGCCGGGCGGCGCAAGACGCGCCGCAGGCTGATCCACCCACCCACACCGGCGCAGGCGATGCCGGC
>NZ_JBQCDN010000174.1:0-6908 GCF_051961175.1 Trinickia sp.
GGCCCGCGGCTCGCGCACGGCGCACCGGTGCCGCTCGGCTTCATCGCCGGCACGCACTCGAAGGAAATCCGGCAAGTGGGGCTCGAGGCGACGCAACGCGCGGCGCACGGCCGCATCGAGTGGATGGAGGGCAGCCACCTGTTCCCGATGGAGCGGCCGATCGAGACGGCGCGGGCGCTGCTGGGCATGTTGAATAGGCTGCGCGGGGCGGGTTAGCGGATCAGATGCTCAGGGTGTCGCGATGACGCAAGCGTGTGCCGTATGACGCACGCATGTTCCATCTGAGAGCGGACCCTAAGGTATAATCCGTTTTTCCCGCGAGCATTCAGCGATGACTAAATATGTTTTCGTCACCGGCGGCGTAGTGTCGTCCCTCGGCAAGGGCATTGCCGCCGCTTCTCTCGCCGCGATTCTCGAATCGCGCGGTCTTAAAGTCACCCTCCTCAAGCTTGATCCCTACATCAACGTCGATCCCGGCACGATGAGCCCGTTTCAGCACGGGGAAGTATTCGTGACCGAAGACGGCGCTGAGACGGATCTCGACCTCGGTCACTACGAACGGTTCATCAGCACGAAGATGCGCCGCGCGAACAACTTCACGACCGGGCAGATCTACGAATCGGTGATCCGCAAGGAGCGTCGAGGCGATTACCTCGGCAAGACCGTGCATGTGATTCCGCACATCACGAACGAGATTCAAGCGTTCATCGAACGCGGTGCGGCATCGGCCACCTGCGGCGAGCCCGACGTGGCGATCGTCGAAATCGGCGGTACCGTGGGCGATATCGAATCGCTGCCGTTCCTCGAGGCGGCGCGGCAAATGAGCCTGCGTCTCGGCCGCAACAGCGCGTGCTTCGTGCACCTGACGCTCGTGCCGTTCATCGCGACGGCCGGCGAACTCAAGACGAAGCCCACTCAACACAGCGTGCAAAAGCTGCGTGAAATCGGGATCTTGCCGCACGTGCTGCTGTGCCGTGCCGATCGTCCGATCCCGGACGACGAGTGCAAGAAGATCTCGATGTTCTCGAACGTGCCCGAAGAAGCCGTCATTTCGGTGTGGGACGCCGACAGCATCTACAAGATTCCCCAAATGCTGCACGACCAAGGGCTCGACAGCATCATTTGCGACGAACTGAAGCTTCAACCGAAGCCGGCCGATCTGACGATGTGGTCGGCGATCGTCGAGAAATTGGAGCACCCGAAGCACGAAGTCACGATCGGCATGGTCGGCAAGTACGTCGATCTGACCGAATCGTACAAGTCGCTGATCGAAGCGCTGCGCCATGCGTCGGTGCATACGTCGACGAAGGTCAACATCGAGTACATCGATTCGGAACAGATCGAAGCCGAGGGCGTCGAAAGCCTCAAGCATCTCGACGCCGTGCTCGTACCGGGCGGTTTCGGCCGCCGCGGGACGGAAGGCAAGATCGCCGCGATCCGCCATGCGCGTGAAGCACAGGTGCCGTATCTCGGCATCTGCCTTGGCATGCAGCTGGCCGTGATCGAGTTCGCCCGCGACGTCGTGGGCCTGCAAGGCGCGAACAGCACGGAGTTCGATACGGCCACGGAGCATCGCGTGGTCGCGCTCATCACTGAGTGGTACGACCGCGAAGGCCGTGTCGAGAAGCGTTCCGACGAATCGGATCTCGGCGGCACGATGCGCTTGGGTTCGCAGCGTTGCCCGGTCAAGGCCGGCACGCTGGCCGAAGAGATTTACGGCAAGGATGTGAACGAGCGTCACCGTCACCGTTATGAAGTCAATAACCGCTACGTGCCGCAGCTCGAGGCCGGTGGCCTTATCATCAGCGCCCGTACGCCGAGCGAGGACCTGCCGGAGATGATGGAGCTGCCGCGCAGCCTGCATCCGTGGTTCGTGGGCGTGCAGTTCCACCCTGAGTTCACGTCGACGCCGCGCGACGGCCACCCGCTGTTCAAGTCGTTCGTCGAAGCGGCGCTGGCCTGTCACGAAACGCGCAAGGAGAAGGCATGAAGCTGTGCGACTTCGAAGTCGGTCTCGATCGGCCGTTTTTTCTGATCGCGGGCACCTGCGTCGTCGAATCGGAACAGATGACGATCGATACGGCAGGCCGCCTCAAGGAGATTTGCGCGAAGCTCGGCATCCCGTTCATCTACAAGTCCTCGTACGACAAGGCCAATCGCAGTTCGGGCAAGTCGTTCCGTGGGCTTGGCATGGACGAAGGCTTGCGCATCCTGTCCGAAGTGAAGCGGCAGCTTAACGTGCCGGTGCTGACGGATGTGCACGCCATCGACGAGATCGAGCAAGTCGCGTCGGTCGTCGATGTCTTGCAAACGCCGGCATTCCTGTGCCGTCAAACCGATTTCATCCACGCGTGCGCGCGCTCGGGCAAGCCCGTCAATATCAAGAAGGGTCAGTTTCTCGCGCCGCACGACATGAAGAACGTCATCGACAAAGCGCGTGACGCGGCGCGCGAGGCCGGCTTGTCGGAAGACCGCTTCCTCGCGTGCGAGCGCGGCGTGTCGTTCGGCTACAACAACCTCGTCTCCGATATGCGCTCGCTCGCGATCATGCGCGACACGGGCGCCCCCGTCGTATTCGACGCCACGCACTCGGTGCAGTTGCCGGGCGGGCAGGGCACGAGCTCGGGCGGGCAACGCGAGTTCGTGCCGGTGCTGTCGCGTGCGGCCGTGGCCGTGGGCGTGGCGGGCCTGTTCATGGAGACGCACCCCGATCCCGCGTGCGCGCTGTCGGACGGCCCCAATGCCGTGCCGCTGCGGCGCATGGGCGACTTGCTGGAGACGTTGGTCGCATTGGATACCGTCGTGAAACGCACTCCGTTCATCGAGCGCGATTTCAACTGACTGCACCCGTCAAACGAGAAATTCATCGTCTTTTCTAGAGGAAATCATGAGTGCAATCGTAGATATCATCGGCCGTGAGATTTTGGACTCGCGAGGCAACCCGACCGTCGAATGCGATGTGCTGCTCGAATCGGGCACGATGGGCCGTGCGGCAGTGCCTTCGGGCGCGTCGACGGGCTCGCGCGAAGCGATCGAGCTGCGTGACGGCGAAGCCGGCCGCTACAACGGCAAGGGCGTGCTCAAGGCGGTCGAGCATATCAACACCGAGATTTCCGAAGCGATCATGGGCCTGGATGCCTCGGAGCAGGCGTTCCTCGACAAGACGCTGCTCGAGCTCGACGGCACCGACAACAAGTCGCGCCTCGGCGCCAACGCGATGCTGGCCGTTTCGATGGCCGTCGCGAAGGCGGCCGCCGAGGAAGCGGGCCTCCCGCTGTACCGTTACTTCGGTGGCTCGGGTGCGATGCAACTGCCGGTGCCGATGATGAACATCGTCAATGGCGGCGCACACGCGAACAACAGCCTGGACATTCAAGAGTTCATGATTGTCCCGGTCAGCCAGCCGACGTTCCGCGAAGCGCTGCGTTGCGGCGCCGAAGTGTTCCACGCGCTCAAGAAGATCCTGTCCGATCGCGGCATGAGCACGGCCGTGGGCGACGAAGGCGGCTTCGCGCCGAACTTCGGCAGCAACGCCGAATGCTTGTCGGCCATCTTGCAGGCGATCGAAAAGGCGGGTTACCGCGCGGGCGAAGACGTGCTGCTCGCGCTCGATTGCGCGGCCAGCGAGTTCTACCATGACGGCAAGTACCAGCTGGCCGGTGAGGGCCTGCAACTGTCGTCGGCCGAATTCACCGATTATCTCGCCACGCTCGCCGATAAATTCCCGATCGTCTCGATCGAAGACGGGATGCACGAAAGCGACTGGGACGGCTGGAAGCTGCTCACCGACAAGCTCGGCAAGAAGATCCAGCTCGTCGGCGACGATCTGTTCGTCACGAACACGCGCATCCTGAAGGAAGGCATCGAGAAAGGCATCGCGAACTCGATCCTCATCAAGATCAACCAGATCGGTACGCTGACCGAAACGTTCGCTGCGATCGAAATGGCGAAGCGCGCCGGCTACACGGCCGTCATTTCGCACCGCTCGGGCGAAACGGAAGATTCGACGATCGCCGATATCGCCGTGGGCTTGAACGCCGGTCAGATCAAGACGGGTTCGCTCTCGCGCAGCGATCGCATTTCGAAATACAACCAATTGCTGCGTATCGAGGAAGATCTCGGCGATATCGCCAGCTACCCTGGCAAATCGACGTTCTATAACCTTCGTTAATTCGCCTTTCGCCTGACTCGTTCGTTTAGCATGACGCCCCGTGCTTCACCCCAAGGGCATTCCTTGGGGCGCACGGGGCGATTTTGAATCTGCGGCCTTTTGAATGCGCCTCGTCACTGTTGTCCTTCTCGCCCTGCTCGCGCTGATTCAGTATCCGCTCTGGTGGGGCCATGGCGGGTGGCTCAACGTTCACGAGCTTCGCGGCGAATTGGCCGCGCAACAACAAAAGAACGCTGACGAAAAGCTGCGTAACGAGCGGATCGAAGGCGAAGTCCAGGATCTGCAAAACGGCACGTCCGCCGTCGAGGAGCGCGCGCGCTACGAGATGGGGATGGTCAAGAACGGCGAAGTATTCGTGCAGTTCGTTTCGCCGAATGCCAATTCGAGCGTGCCCGCCACGCTCGCGCCGAGTAACACGTCCACGCGCGGGGTCGTCTCGGCGGCGCCCGTCAGTGTCGTGCCGAACCCTGTTTCGCGCGAAAAGCCGAAGCGTGCGGAAAAGAAGCATGCCGCGGAGAAGGGCAAGCACGCAGCTGCCCCGAAGCACCACGGCGCGGGTTGATTCGGAAAGCCTGCCAAGCCTCGTCTTCCACCTTCCCGGCGGGGAAGGGCAGCGCGGATGCTACAAGCCTCCTTTGCAGGCCTTGGCGTCGGTGCCGCGTTCGCCAGTGCGCGCGTTGCCCGCTTCAGCGGGTTACCACCACCAGCCCGGATAGTAGCCGGGACTGTAATACCCCACACCCCATCCGCTGTTCCACCCGCCCCATCTACCGTAGTAGCCGCCGAACGTAACGGGCGGCGAGTAGTAGTACGGCGTGTAGTAGCGCGCCCATGCATCGGCGGCGATCGCTTCGTTCTGTTCGCGGATGACCTGCTTGTCGATGTCGGCGTACCGCTTTTGCTCTGTGGGGCTGAGCGGATGCGCGCTCTCGGCAGCGCCCGGCTGGCCGGGAGCGAGGCGGCTCAGAATGATTCCCGACGGCGGAGGCGGCGGGGCGACGATGCACCCGGAAAGCGCGGCAAGCGCCGCCGCGCAAGCCCCTGCGGCAATGGCGCGCCGGGACACCGGTGCCAATGCGGCCGGCTGATGAGGGCGGGGCAATGCGTTCATGATTGGCGAACTCCGGTTAGTCGACGAACGACGCGGATCGTGCGTCCGGCCGCGCCGCGCATGGGCGAACGGCTCGGCGCTCAATGCCGCTGCGATTGCACCGGCGCGACGCCGGCCGAGACTTCGCTGGCCGCGAACAGCTGGGCGATGTCGACCGGATCGAACTCGTAGCGTTGGTTGCAGTACTCGCAGTGGATTTCCACCCGGCCTTGTTCGACGAGCACGCCATCGACTTCCTCGCGCCCGAGCATCTTCAGCATCGAACCGACCCGTTCCCGCGTGCAGCTGCATTCGAAGCGCGTGAGCGCCGGGGCGAAGTGCTGCACGTTCTCTTGCCAAAATAGACGCTTGAAGACCGTCTGCGGTTCCTCCTTGAGCAGCTCGTCCTGCGAGAGCGTGCCGCCGAGCACGCAGACGCGCTCCCAGGTATCGGCGTCATGCTCGCCCGCATGAGGGACGATGCCGCCGTCGCCGGGCAGCTTTTGCAGCAGCATGCCGACGGCGCGCTCGGTGTTGGCGGCGAGCCATAGCCGCGTATCGAGCTGTTCCGAGTGGTGCATGTAGTGCTCGAGCACCTGCGCGATCGACTGCAGCGGGCCGTCGTGTCCATTAAGCGGCACGATGCCCTGGTACGGCTGCTGGCCGGGCATCTTGTTGTTCGGGTCGAGCGTGATGACGCAGCGCCCGTGGCCGCTCGCGTTCAGCAACTCGACGAACGACAGGGTGCCGTTCAGCGTCTCGTCGAATTCGCTCGAGATTTTTGCGGTTGCGCGCATCGTCAATTCCGAGCTGCACTGCACGACAAGCATTTTGATCGGGCCGTCGCCGAAAATCTGCATGATCATGGTGCCGTCGAACTTCAAGTTCGCCGACAACAACGCGCACGCGGCCATCATTTCGCCGAGGATGTCCCGCACCGCCGTGGGGTACTGACGGCGCGTGAGCACTTCCTGCCACGTGTTACGCAGCGAAACGATCTCGCCGCGTACGGGCGCGGCGGCGAACATGAATTTTTGCAACTGGTCGTCCACAACTCTTCCTTCAATCATCGATACCGCCGGCAACACCGGCGGCGAAGCCGCGCCGCTCTTTAGCCGATTCGCACGAGCTGTGCCTTGAACAGGTCACGGCGATCGACGTAGCTGCGGGCGCTTTGCGCGAGGGCTTTCACTTCCTCGTCCGTCAGTTCCCGGGCAACGCGAGCCGGCGCGCCCAAGATCAGCGACCGGTCGGGGAACGTCTTATTTTCGGTCACGACACTGCCGGCACCGACCAGACAGTTGCGGCCGATGACCGCACCATTCAAGATCACCGCTTGAATTCCGACGAGGGAGCCATCGCCGATGGTGCAGCCGTGCAGCATCGCCTGGTGCCCGACCGTCACGTCGCGGCCGATCGAGAGCGGGCGGCCCGGATCGGTGTGGAGCACGGCGCCTTCCTGGATATTGCTGCCCACGCCGATCGCAATCGGCTCGTTGTCGCCGCGAATGGCTGCGCCGAACCAGACGCTGGCGTTTTCCTCGAGCGTGACCTTGCCGACGATCGTGGCGGTATCGGCCACGAAGACGCTTTCGTGAATCGTGGGAGCGTGTTCTCCCAGCTTGTAGATCGGCACAATGTCTCCTT
>NZ_JBQCDN010000175.1:0-3468 GCF_051961175.1 Trinickia sp.
ACTTCAGCCGGATCTTCTTCGTCCAGATCGCGGTACGCGACGATTTCCGGGTGACGGAACAGCGCGTTCGAATCGAAATTGAACTTGGCGTCGAGTGCGATCACCTTGCCGTCGCCCGTGAGGATCAGCGGGTTGATTTCGGCGAGCGAGGCGTCCGTTTCCCACGTGGCCTTGTACAGGCCTTGCAGGATGGCGCGCGCTTGCGGGATCGATGCGTCGGGCACGCCGATCTTCTTCGCCAGATCGTCGGCTTCCGAATCGAGCAGGCCCTTCGACGGATCGACGGCCACCTTGTGGATCGCTTCCGGCGTCTTCGCGGCCACTTCCTCGATGTCCATCCCGCCTTCGCTCGAGGCCATGACGACGACCTTTTGCGAGACACGGTCGATCACGAGGCCGACGTAGAGTTCCTTCTTGATGTCCGCGCCTTCTTCGATCAGCAGGCGGTTCACCTTCTGGCCTTCCGGACCGGTTTGGTGAGTGACGAGCTGCATGCCGAGGATCTGGTTCGCGTATTCACGAACTTGCTCCAGCGACTTGGCCACCTTCACGCCGCCGCCCTTACCGCGGCCGCCTGCGTGAATCTGCGCCTTGACGACCCAGACCGGGCCGCCGAGCTCTTCAGCGGCCTTGACCGCGTCATCCACCGAAAACACCGGCTTGCCGCGCGGTACCGCGACGCCGAATTTCCGCAGGATGTCCTTACCCTGGTACTCGTGAATCTTCATGCGTGATTCCCTTCAGTCTGAGAGTTGGATTGAACTTCGTGATCGTGATGATGAGGGTGATCGGGCTCGCTCACCGGCTGCGAGCCGACGGTGCCGGCGTTCGCCGCGCCGGCCAATGGCTTCGGTGGCGCGTCCGCCTGTGGCTGGCGCGTCGTGCCACGCGGCACATGGCCGTACCAGCGCGGGTAGAAGCGCCGCACCGCTTCGCCGTCGAAGCGCAAAGCATGGCAGCGGTCGAGCTGGAAAGGTGGCTCGCCCTGTGCATCGGCGGGCGTGTCCGTCGCGCTGTCGCGCGTGCGCCAAACGTCGCCGGCAAACGCTTGCACAGCGGCCGTCGGCAAGATGGCACAGAGTTCGGTGAGATGTGTGCAGCCAGCTGTTCCGGCAAGCAAGCGGCGTGCTTGGCGGCGGAAATCGTTGAGGAGGTTGAGACCGATGAGGGCGCGATAGGCGGGATTGGAGACTTCGCAGTGACCGGGGTACGGCACCCATTCCGACGACGCTTCGGCGTCGACGATGGTGAGCTTGCGGTCGATGGTGATGCGGAGCCAGAGTTCATGGATCGGTAGGCCCTTGGGCCGGACACCGGGCGCCAATGCGACATCGCGCGGCTTATGGTCGGTCAGACACGCCTCGAGATCCCACAGACCGTCCTCGCGCTCGAAGGCTTCCGCTCGGATCGCGCGACGATGGCGCAATTGGCGGGAGACGGGCGGCGAAAGCGGCATGCGAGGGGAACGGCTGGAGAGGAAAACTTTCGGATTTTAGCATACCGAGTATGGCGGCGCCGGCAGACCACGGTATGCCTCGGTGGGGCCGGTACGACGGAACGATACGCACCGGTTGCGCCTTGTGCACGGCCAACATCGCTCAGAGAACTCGGAGAAGCCGGCTTGCACGCCGCGTTGCCTGCACGCGTGGCTGCTCGTACTTACTCGTCGCTGTCGCTCCAGTCGTCGTCGCCTTTGAGGATTTGGGCGATCGTCGCGTGCGAGAAACCGCGCATCGCGAGAAAACGCACCTGCTTCATGCGCTCGGCGGGCGATTGCGGCAGTTGGCCAAACTTCTTGCGCCATACCGCTTGGGCACGGGCCCGTTCGGTTTCGCGAAGTTTCGAGCCGACCGATTCGATCAGGGTGTCGTCGAGCTTATGTTGACGCAACTCGTTGACGATGCGGGTCGTGCCCATTCGCGCCGAACGCCGGTTCATGACGCTCTCGGCAAAGCGGGCTTCCGATAGCCAGCCCTCGCGTTCGAGAGCGTCGAGCAGCGGCTCGAGCGCATCGCCTTCTTCGACGAAAGGGGCCAACTTGCGGATGAGTTCGGCACGGCTGTATTCGCGCCGCGAAAGGTAATCGATCGCCCGCATCTTGAGCGATCGAGCGGGCCGACGCGAACGGCCGGCCGAATCGGAAGCGGGCGACGAGGGATCCGGCGCATCGTCATACGATGATGGATCGAGCGGATCGGCGCGCAAGCGCGCAGCGGCACCCGGCGCATCGTGACTCGGTGCGGCCAGGGCGCCGGCGTCCGGCATACCGGGTTCGTCGACACCCGGCGCCTCGCTACTTACGACATCGTCACGCCGCGTCCCACGTATGCCGAACCGGCGCACGTCACGGTGACCGGCCGGCGCCGCCCGCCCTTTCCGTATCACGTGTGGCTTACTCTTCTTCGCCCGCCACCTCGACGCCGCCGCCCGTGCCCGCCGGCATCGCGTTCACGCCCAGCGATTCGCGGATCCGGTTTTCGATCTCGCGTGCGATATCGGGATTCTCGCGCAGGAACTCACGCGCGTTATCCTTGCCTTGGCCGATCCGTTCGCCGCTGTAGCTGTACCAGGCGCCGGCCTTATCGACGATCTTCGCTTGCACACCGAGATCGATGATTTCGCCTTGGCGCGAGATACCTTCGCCGTAAAGGATGTCGAAAATCGCTTCGCGGAACGGCGGAGACACCTTGTTCTTCACCACCTTCACGCGCGTTTCGTTGCCGATGACTTCGTCGTTCTTCTTGATCGAACCGATACGACGGATATCGAGCCGCACCGAAGCGTAGAACTTCAGCGCGTTGCCGCCCGTGGTCGTTTCCGGATTGCCGAACATGACGCCGATCTTCATCCGAATCTGGTTGATGAAGATCACGAGGCAGTTCGTGCGCTTGATCGTACCCGTCAGCTTGCGCAGCGCCTGCGACATCAGCCGCGCTTGCAAACCGGGCAGCGAATCGCCCATTTCACCTTCGATTTCAGCCTTCGGCACGAGCGCCGCGACCGAATCGATGACGATCATGTCGATCGAGCCGGAGCGCACCAGCGCATCGGCGATTTCGAGCGCCTGCTCGCCCGTATCGGGCTGCGACACCAGCAGCTCGCTCACGTTCACGCCAAGCTTCTGCGCATATTGGATATCGAGCGCGTGCTCGGCATCGATAAACGCCGCCGTGCCGCCGAGCTTTTGCATTTCGGCGATGACTTGCAGCGTCAGCGTGGTCTTACCCGACGATTCCGGCCCGTAAATTTCGACCACGCGCCCACGCGGCAACCCGCCGACGCCCAGTGCGATATCCAAGCCGAGCGAGCCCGTCGACACCACTTGAATGTCCTCGGCCACCTCGCCGTCGCCGAGCCGCATGACCGACCCTTTGCCGAACTGCTTTTCGATCTGCGCGAGCGCGGCAGCCAGCGCCTTGCTCTTTTCAGCAGTCAGTCCAGCCGAGCCTTTCTTGCTTTCTTCCATGA
>NZ_JBQCDN010000176.1:0-3532 GCF_051961175.1 Trinickia sp.
CGGCGGCAAGGCCGTATTGGTGATAGCTCTGATATGCGGCCGCATTGGTCACGCCCCCCAGCTGCGCGAGCCGGTTTTGTCGATCCGGGCTCCGATAACCTTCCAATAGCACCAAGTCATACCCGTATTGCTCGTGCATGATCTTGTACACGAGCAATAGCCGGGTTCTGAAATCGGCATCCAGCAAATTCCAATCGCGGCTGGCGTCGCGCAATGCCGGACGGACCTGTTCGACTTCTTTGGTCGCGAAGACCTCGGGCGGCAACGGCGGCGGTGGAACGAGCTGCTCACCATTGAGCAATGCGGCGATTTTCTCGTCCGGCACGCGCGTGTCGCCATCAAACTGAAACAATAGGTGGCCGCGCAATGCAATTGCGATCAATGGAGGCGCCGCAAGGATACCTGTCGTAATGAAAATCAGCAAGCGCTTGCGAATCAGTATTTTTTTCGTGTCAATCAGCGTGTGATGGGAAATTCTTACTGACTTATCGATTCCGGTCCGTAGATGCGACATGCCGCGCGACGTACGGCGCAGCATGCGGCGCTGTAATGCCACTGCGGTCGCAATGAGTGCGCCCCGCGCGGCGGGCAATAGGAACAATGCTGCGATCGTGACAGCGACAGCGAAATAGGCAGCGAGTGCAACGGCAATCAAGATGGGCCCCGGGTGGGAAATGAATTGTATTTTGGAATGCTTGCTCTTAGAATCTGGCCTGCTTGCCAAGGGAGGCCGGATTCCTATTATCACGGCGAATTAAACAACGATTCAACGAGATACTGAATGAGTGCACCGGAAACCACTTCGAAAGGGCGGCCGAGCCTACTTTCCGAGACGGCTCCCGGTGGCCCGGACAACAGTTCCCGCATCCTCGCGAGCCTTGAGGGGCGCGTATCCGCGCAGCAGCTTCCGCGTCGCCGATCGAAGAAGCCATGGCATATCGCCGCGTTGGCGGCGGTTGTCGGAGCCGGCGCGCTTGGCGCGTGGCAATGGCAGCGCGCGCACGACGCCGGGCATCCGGTGGTGGCCAGCGCGGCATCGCATGCGGCCGGCGCCAGTGCCGCCACGATGGCGAATGCAAGCGGTACGGCTGCCACTCACGTTGGCGTGGCGCAAAACGCGCAGGGCGCCGCTTCCGCTCCTCAGGCCGCTGTCATCGTGGCCGACAATACGAACGCGGCATCGAACACGGCGGCGTCGCCGAATGTCACCGGCAGCGATCCACTCTCGCGCGCGTTAGCGAACGGGGCTTCGTCCGCTGGTGGGGCATCGGGTGCCGCCGCGTCCAGCAAACGATCGGCCGCGGATAAGCCGGCTGCCGCATCAGCGCAGCACGAGCCGGCTGCCGCATCAGCGCAGCACGAGAGCGCCAAGAATCGGCGCCCGGAAAAGGCTGCCGAACATGGTGGCAAGCATGGCAAAGATGGAAAGGACCGCGCGGTCGCGAAGCACTCCGATTCCGATGTCGATCTGCTGGCGGTGCTCGTGGCGCGCACGAAGCCGTACGATGCGCATGCGCCGCAGCTTAGCGCTTCCGATGCGAAAGCCGCGGCGGCGAAAGGTCATCCCGTGAGCTTGGCTGCGCAAGTCAAGCAATGCGACAAGTCGAACTTCTTCGAAGCGCAGCTGTGCCGCTGGCGTGTCTGCTCCGATCACTGGGGCAAGGATCCGGCTTGCCCGAGCGCCAATCACGAGCAGCAAACGCGCTAGTGCGCAGTCCAGACGTTCCGTCTCCAGCATGACCGCTTGCTCGATGCGATCGACGATCGCACCGAGCGAACGCTGTGCATGCGATTCCATCCCTTCCACATCGCCTGCGGTTCTCCGACTCGGTCGCCGTCCATGAGCGCGCGATTGTCCTTGCTCGCTTCCACCCCTTCGGCTGTCAAGTCCGTCAACTCGTGACGCATCGCGCCGCCGTGGTTCCATGCACCAGGCCATCGAAGAGACAAAGCAACGACTATTCCTATCAGCGATTGATGTGCGGCACGCGCGTTGCGGCAGTGCGGCAGACCGGAGGGCTCGATGCGACGAGCGTGACTTTCGGGCTGCACTGACCATTCATTGACACAGAGGACGTTCATCATGGCACGCAAAACGTTGGAAGACCTGTTCATCCATTCGCTCTCGGACATCTACAGCGCCGAGAAGCAATTGACGAAGGCACTCGGCAAGCTCGCACGCGCAGTCACGAACGAGCAACTCTCGCAGGCGTTCGAGACGCATCTGCAGGAAACACACGGACAGATCGAACGGATCGATCAGGTCGTTCAAAAGTGCGACATCCGCCTGAAGAGAATGAAGTGCGTTGCGATGGAAGGTTTGATCGAAGAGGGCGAAGAGCTCATCGACGAAATCGAAAAAGGTCCCGTTCTCGATGCCGGCTTGATCGGTGCGGCGCAGAAGGTCGAGCACTATGAGATCGCCGCATACGGCACCTTATGTGCGTTGGCCAGGCAGCTCGGCCGGCCGGAAGCCGTGACGTTGCTCAAGGAGACGCTCGAAGAAGAAAAGGCCACCGATAAAAAGCTGACTGATTTTGCCGAGAAGGTCGGCAATCCGCAGGCTAAGAAGGGTTAGCGTTTCCGCCCGCTTTCAGCCCGCTTTGATCCATTACGTTCCCTTGTTCGTTTTGTTTTCCTTTCCAATGGAGTCTGACGATGAGCTCACCTGCAATCGACTATTCGGGCGCCGGTATGCAAAGCGGTGCGGCCGCGCAAGCGACGTTCGCGACGATGGCCGATATCGCCAATCAAACGTTCGACGGTTTCGAGCGCGTCACGCGATTGAACCTTCAAACGATCAAGACGTCGCTGGCCGAGCAGCACGGGATTGCGCTCGAGGCGGTCGACTCGCGCTCGCTCGCTTGGGTCCTCACTCTGCCGGTCGCGCAAGCGCAAGCCGGATTCAAGAAGGTGCTCGCGTATTGGCAGCACCTGAACGTGATTGCTACGGAGACGGCCTCCAATAACGCGGGGGCCGGCTGGGAAGGGATCACCGCATACACGGACTGGTTGGCGTCGGCCTACGCCGATACGCGCAGGCAGACGGGCGTAGCGCTCGTGCTCGCGTCGCCCGATGCGGATTTGCCCGCCCCTCTCGATGAGTCGCTACAAACAAGCGCAAAAGCGACCGGTAAAAAGCGCCCGGTGGATATCGTCGACGGTTCGGGCAATGTCGTGTCGTCGGTGAAGCAGTAGCGTCGATGCGATGCGTCGCCCGTCGAAGCGCATCGTTTTCACCCACGGCTCATGCGAAAGTCGATGCGTTTTATCTCGCTAACTTTTTCGGCGGTGAACGAGACGACATGTGCCCCGTTTTGTGACGAAATGCATTGAACAGGCGGTGACAGCGGCGACCTTCGCGGGTCGCCGTTTTGCTCGATTGTTCGTTGACCAACCGTCAATCTGGTACGGATAGCGTTGTATCGGAGGATTTAGCTGGGCGGGGCGCTGTGCTGCAGCGGCACGATTGATGCTCCCGAATGGGAGAACTTTTATCGCCTTGGAGCTTTCCATGTTGAATACCGGGCAA
>NZ_JBQCDN010000177.1:0-10208 GCF_051961175.1 Trinickia sp.
CAACCCGCAACCCGCAACCCGCAACCCGCCAATAGCGCGAGCGAGCGTGCCGGCGGTGCGGGAGGCCGAGGCCGCCCACGCAGGCTGCCCGGCGCGAGCCGGTCGCCATGCGCCGGTAACCGGACCCGGCAGCACCGGTCACCGGATCGATTCAAGCACGCGCTCCGCGGCGCGGGCGATGGCGAGCAGCGTGTCGTCGGCATGCGGTGCGGCGGCCAGCATCAGGCCGACAGGCGCCTGGCCGCGCGGATGGCAAGGCAGCGAGACGGCGCAAGCATCGAGCATGTTGAATATATTCGGATTGCGCAGCACCAGCGCATTGAGGCGCGCGTAGTTGGCGTCGTCGGCATCGCATTCGGCGACGCGCGGCGGCACGATCGGCACCGTTGGCGCCACGATCGCATCGAAGCGGCGCCACAGCGTGCGCTGCGCCAGATCGAGCAGGGCGGCACGCTCGGCCAGCAAGTCGATGTAATCGGCGGCCAACGCCGTTTCGCCTTTTTTGATCCGCACGAGCACGCGCGGGTCGTAGTGCTCGCCATGCGTTTCGAGGAGCCGGCGATGCCACGCGTAAGCCTCGATCGACGAGAGGCGGAAGCGCTCGGCCCATTCCGGCTGATCGAGCGGCCCGAAATGGACGTCGGCCAAAATCGCGCCGGCCGCTTCCAAATGTTTCGTCGCCGTTTCGACGGCGGCGGCCACGGCCGGCTCGACGTCGTCCGTGACGAAATGCGTGAGCAGGCCGAGCCGCAGCCCTTCGAGCGGCCGTGCCTCGGGCACGTGCGGCGGCAGGCCCGCCAAAATGCGATCGACGATGGCGCAGCACGAGACGGATACGCCGATCGGACCGAACGAATCCAACGTCGTCGATAGCGGAACGGCGCCTTGCCTCGGGATGCGGCTCGCGGTCGGCTTGAAGCCGGTCAATCCGCAAAACGCGGCGGGGATGCGGATCGATCCACCGGTATCGCTGCCGAGCGCGACGGCGGCCATGCCATCGGCGACGGAAGCGGCCGCCCCAGAGGATGAGCCACCCGCGATACGCGCCTCGTTCGGCGCTCGACGCAAATAGGGGGAAAGGGGGGTGCCGTAGTGCGGATTCAAACCGAGCCCCGAGTAGGCGAACTCGGTCATGTTCGTGCGCCCGACGATGACTGCGCCCGCTCGCCGCAGCCGGGCGACGGCGGGGGCGTCGGCGCCGGCCGGAGCGGCGTCGGCGAGTGCGCGCGATGCGGCACGCGTGACTTGCCCTTCGACATCGAAGAGGTCTTTCACGGAAATGGGAATGCCGGCGAGCGGCGAGAGTACGGTACCCGCGGCGCGCAAGCGGTCGAGCGCGTCCGCAGTGGCCCGCGCCTGGTCCGCATTCACCTCGACGAAGACGGTGGCGCCTTGCCCGGCGGGATCGGCGATGCGCTCGAGCGCGGTTTCGACCAGCGCGCGGCTCGTCGTCCGGCCTTCCGCCAGATCGGCGGCGAGTCGGGCGAGCGGCGGGAACGGAACGGGATCGGTAGCCATAACGTATCGAGTCGTCGAGTCGAAGCGACCGATGCTGCGCGCCGCGGGTAAGCCGCCGCCCGCGCGACACCGGTAGGAGAGTGGGGCGTTGCCGCAGCAACGCGCGTCTTGAAGCGATCGATTGTAACTGCTGCCCCGGACATGCGCAGGAGGAGGGGCTGCGGCCGCCAAGACACGTTCGCAAGCCTGGAATTCGCGTGAGCAGGCCCGGGCATGTGGAGGCAATTTGCGAGCGATCGCCGCGCTGGCGGATAATGGAGTCATTTCATCGCTTCGCGTACGAGACGCGCCTGCCCATCGTCATGAGCGAAATCACACCGCCGAACGCCGGTCGCCCCGGTTCTGATCCTTCCGCCCCGTCTCCGGCCATGTCGTCGGATTCAACCGGCGCCGCCCCGGCGACGTCCACCGCGCCTACCACCTCCACCACGCTACCGCCCGATGTGAACGCGCCGCCGTCCGGCCCTGGCACGGTTGCGGCTGCTGCCATTTCGCCCGAGCCGCCGCCCGGTGTGCCGGGCTCGTCCGGCGTGGCGACAACATCGAATACGACCGATACGCCCAGCGCCGCCTCGCGTGCCGCCAGCGACACGCTGGAGTCGGCTTCGGCGATCGAATCGACGGCGGGCACGCCCCCTGCGACAACGCACGCAGCGGATGCCGCCCAGGCTCGCAGTTCGGCGGCCGCGCAGACGGCAGCCCAGGAACACGCGGCGCGCAGCGCCCGCGCGGCAGGCGCACCGCCACCGGGTTTCGGCGCACCGCCCGATTTCGACACCTCGCGTCCGCCGCCGGCGAGCACCGTGGCGCAGACGCAGCCCGCCTACTTGCGCAATAGCGATTCGGCATGGTCGGTGCTGGGCCGCACGATCGCCGCGCGTGCGCGGCAGTTGTTCGACCGGGCAGGGCAGCGCATCACGCAGCGCACGCTGCGCATCGGCGTGTCCGCGCGCATCTTCCATCCGGAGCCCGGTGCGAGGGGGCTCCGCGGCAAGACGCTGCAGTACCTCGAAGAATCGGTCGCGCACTGGGTCATGTCGCGGGACGTCATGGTCTTCATGATCCCGACGGTCGGCCATCAAGGGATGCTCCATCCGAGCAACATTCGTTTGCGCGACTATGCGAAGCATTTGGACGGCCTTCTGCTGCAAGGCGGGGCGGACGTTTCGCCGCAGACCTATGCGGCGAGCGATATGCGGCCCGAGTGGCCGGGCGATCGCGTGCGCGACATGTACGAACTCGAACTGCTGTATGAGTTCATCGAATCGGGCAAGCCCGTGCTTGGCGTTTGCCGCGGCTGCCAACTGATCAACGTCGCGTTCGGCGGCACGCTCTATCAAGACATCGCTACAGAAGTTCCGACTGCGGGCGTGCATGTCAGCGAGTTCTACGACCAGCATCGGCACTCGGTACGGTTTCCCGATGGATCGTCGCTCGCGAGTATGTTCCCGGGGCGGCGCGAGGCCGTCGTCAACTCGATTCATCATCAAGCGGTGAAGACGCTTGGGCGCGACTTGAATATCGAGGCCGTCTCGGCGGGCGACGGGCTCATCGAGGCCGTGCGTTACCGGCGCGCGCCGTTCGTCGTGGGCGTGCAGTGGCACCCGGAATTTCATCGAGCGGGCGGGCCGGAACTGCTGGACTGCACGCCGCTGCTGGACACGTTCTTGCGCGCGGCGCGCGAGACGCGGTTTTGAGAGAGGGGTACCCGCGCCAAGGTCAGCCGGTATCCATTCGCCGCGGCGCCCCTATGCCCTGTCATGCCCTTATGTCCTCGCGCTGATGGGTCACCCAGCGGTTCATCTTGGGCGCACCGCTCGATGTTCGAGCATCGATCATGCAAAAAGTGTTGACACGTTTCAGCGGTTTATACATAATCTCGCTTCTCCGGTGCACGACGTTTGGCGAGTGAGCCGGAAGCAGCAAACTGCGGGAGTAGCTCAGTTGGTAGAGCGCAACCTTGCCAAGGTTGAGGTCGCGAGTTCGAGACTCGTCTCCCGCTCCAGTTTCGATGGGGTATGTCGCACGAAGCGCGGTTTCAAGCGATTCGTCGAGGTGCCGTCATGCAGTCGGTAGGAATACGCGGGAGTAGCTCAGTTGGTAGAGCGCAACCTTGCCAAGGTTGAGGTCGCGAGTTCGAGACTCGTCTCCCGCTCCAGGTATAGGGGAAGCTAAGCTTCCCTTTTTGTTTAGCGGCCCTTGTCGGCTCGCTGAACCGTTTGCCGGGACATTGTGCAGCCGTGCAACGCCGATGTTCCGGTAAATCCGCTTTCGGCGCGATAGCAAAGCGGTTATGCAGCGGCCTGCAAAGCCGTGTAGGCCGGTTCGACTCCGGCTCGCGCCTCCAAATAAAACCCTGACCAGCCTCGGCTCGTCAGGGTTTTTTTTCGCCGGCTGGTTTTTTCAGGCAGGGCAGCCGCAGCGGCAGCCTCGCGGCCTTGCTTCAATCTCGGCGCTTCAATCTCGGCTTGTCAGGATGGTGCGCTTGTCGCAATTGCGCGCATCGGTAGCTTGCCGTCTCCGTACTCGCGCAGCACCTTCGCGATAACAACGCGATAGCCGTCGAGCCAGCGCGACTGTTTCGCTTTCGCTTCGAGATGCGCAGGATGCTTGATGAGTTCCAGCAGCGCTTCCTCGGATGCCCAGTAGTAGACGTTCTGAATTAGCCCCGCACCGGTATTTTCCCAGGTCTCTTCACCCAGATAGCCCGCTATGCTGCGCGCAACCTCGGCAATCTGCTTGTCGAGACGATGGAATTCCTCATCGTACTGGCCGGCTTTGAAGATGAACGTCGAAGCGTACATGGGGTAATGTCGAATGCGGATAAAAGCGAGGTAGTTTGCGGGCGCGGAGGGTGCTTCGGCCTGAATGCAACCGAGCCCCGCCGCGTGCTCATTTGGATGGCCAGGCCAGCAGCTTGATGCCTGTCATCGCGAATACGACCGCGAGCGATCCATCGAGCCCGCGGCGGGCACGAGTGTAAAGGCGGCGAGCCGACTCCATCGAGAACAAGAACGCGTATCCGCTAAATACCAGAGAACCGATCACTGCGCATCCCGGAATGATCGCCGCCTGAGTCGCACCCGAACCGTTCGACGACAGCGCGACGATGGAAACCCAGACCAGCACGGCCTTCGGATTCGTCAAGTGCAGCAATGCGCCTTTCGTATAGAGCGCCTTGAGGGGCGTGGGCTGCCCAGCCTTCGGCGACGCCGCGACGGACGTGGACAGTGCCGCTCGTCCTGACTTGAAAGCGAGCCACAGCAGATAGAGGCCACCGGCGATCTTGATTGCCACGAGGAACTCCGAATAGGCGATCAACGCCGCCGAGATACCCACGGTCGCGACGGTTGCCCAAAACATCGAGCCCGAAATAACGCCGGCTGCGAACGCCAGTGCGGCTTTCCGGCCTTCGTTGGCCGCAATGGACATGATTGCGAGGTTGCTCGGCCCGGGACTCGCGGTGCCGACGAAATACGCGACATAGGCGAGCAGCAGATTGGCGGAGAAAAAAGTGTTGCCGGACATGGTGGCCCTTTGGTTGAAATGCGTCGCTCGATTGTTGCCGAATGCGCGTCGCTTGCCATGGTCAGTTGCCCAGCGTTTCACCGGGCCAGTCGTGCGAACCGGGCAGGGCTACTTTTGTTTGAGGGCTACTTTTGTTTGCGCGCAGCTGCCGCGAGCATCGCATCACCGATCGCATACTGTCCGGATGCGAGAAGCCCCTCGCCTGCGCCTTGAATGTCGCGCACCTCTTTGTTCTGGCCAAGTTTGCTTTTGCCGATCAATCGCGTGATCTCGATTTCCAAGCCGACAATCGACTTCAGCAACGTATCGATGTAGTCGCTCGGCGCGTCGCTCATCTTCCACGGCCGCGGCTGCGAGGCTTCATGGGTGCGCGTCAGCCGAGCGACCACGCCGCGAACGTACTTCTCGTCATCGCGAATGGTGATGCGTCCGTGCGCATGGACGACGATGTAATTCCATGTCGGCACTTGCCGATGAAGGTCGTGTTTGCTCGGATACCAGTTCGGCGAGATGTAGGCATCGCCTGCGCGAAAGACGACGAGCACCTCATCTCCATCCGCGACGTCTTGCCATACCGGATTGGCACGCGCCACATGCGCGCGCAGCAGGCCGAATTCGCCTGCTTCCGCGGCCAGTTCGAAAGGAATGTGGTTCGCGTCGAGCCCGCTCTTGCCGTGGGTCACCAGCATGCCAAACGGATGCTGTTCGATGCAGGCGTGCAGCGCTTCCTTGCGAGGTTCATTGAAATCGGCGGGGATGTACATGGCGGTTCCGGAGGTGATCGGCGAGCGATGATGCGAAAACACCCGCTGCTCGCGTTTGAGTCTGCGACCATTGTCGGAGAAAACTGGCTTATCCTAAAGGTCCAATTTGGATCAGATTGACAGGACCGGAATCATGGCGAGAACCGCGCGGATTGCCGACATTCCATCGCTCGGCACATTGGATCGTACGGCCGGCAATTTGAGCCGGCAGATTGCGCAGGCGTTGAGAGAGGCGGTGCGTACGGGAGGGCTCGAAGCGGGCGACGATCTACCGTCCACTCGGTTATTGGCCGCCTCGCTCGATGTGTCGCGCGGAACGGTAACCGGTGCTTATGAACAGTTGATTGCGGAGGGTTTTCTGGAGGCGCGGGCAGGTGCCGGTACGCGCGTCGCGCCGGGGCTCCTCGCGTCGCATGAGCGTGAGGCGAGGAGGGGGCGGGCGCACCGCGCCGCGCCCGATCCGGCGGGGCTGCGCCAAGCCGATGAGACGCAGGCGGCACGAGAGCGCTCGCGTGGGGTGCGCCTGCCCGAGCCAGCGGCCGCCTTCGCACGGATCGCCCGTGAATTCAGGCCGCTCCCACCTGTGCCGTTCGCGGTTTCGGTGCCGATGGGCGCGACTGCGCCGGCTGACATCTGGCGCCGGCTCGGCAATCGTCTGCGTGCCAAAGGTCCCGGCGGCCCGGCGGGCTACACCGATCCGCTCGGGGCATTGCCGTTGCGTGAAGCCATCGCGGCCTATGTGCGCAAGTCGCGCGCCGTCCGCTGCGAGCCTGAACAAGTGATCGTCACGAGCGGGACACAGCAAGGACTTTTTCTTGCGAGCCAGGTGTTGCTGGCTGCGGACAATGAGGTCTGGGTGGAAAACCCGGCCTACCGCGGGGTGACCGCCGTGCTCGAACGCACGGGCCACGGCCAAACGATGAGGCGTATCCCTGTCGATGCCGAGGGGATCGACGTCGACACGGGCATCCGCATCGCGCCCCGCGCGCGCGCCGCATTCGTCACGCCGTCGCATCAGTACCCGCTCGGGATGCCGATGAGCATGGCGCGGCGCACCGCGCTGCTCGCGTGGGCGCGGGCCAATGACGCCTGGATTGTCGAGGACGACTACGACAGCGAACTCCGATACCAGGGTTATCCGTTTCCTTCCCTTCAAGGATCGGAGCCGAGCCGGGTGGTTTATCTCGGCACCTTCAGCAAGATTCTGTTTCCCTCGCTGCGACTGGGCTATGCGATCGTTCCTGAAGCGTTGGTGGATGCCTTTTGCGGTGCGCGTGTGTTGATGGACCGTCACCCGCCGAACGCGGATCAGCATGTGCTGGCGGCCTTCATGGCCGAAGGTCATCTCGAGCGTCACGTTCGCAAAGTGCGTAACGTGTACGCGGAGTATCGCGCACGTTTGATCGCAACGCTCGGTGAACTGCTTTCGGACGATATCGCGTGGGTGGAGCCGGGCGATCAGGGTATGCATCTTGTCCTGTGGCTCGCTCGCGGCACCGATGACCGAGCCGTGGCTGAATCGGCAGCCAGCGCAGGGGTTTCGGTACGGGCCGTTTCGCCAATGTTCGCCCCGGGCACCGCCCGGCCCGGCCTCGTGCTGGGCTTCGGGGGATTCAGCCACGCGCAGATGCGGGCGGCGGCGCAGCGGCTGGCGGCCGTCATCGTCGAGGCTGTCGGGAAATCGGTGCATAAGGGCAGGCGGCGTTCATCCGGACAACAACGCTGACACGCGTTCGAATCCGGACTGGTAGGCGCTCACGAGAGTCCTCGCCGTACGCTGCAGTCGTGGTCGCCCGATCTCGAACGCGTCATCGATGCCGCGCGCCATGTCATCGATACGGACTTCGCCAGTCACCTCCACGCCTTCCCACGCGGCTGCAAATGACGCCTGCTTGCTTGGGCCAGCAGCGCGCGCGGGATGGAACAGGTTGACGTGCGGGAGCGCGAACGCCGCTGCAACGATTCTTCCATGGAGGCTGCTTCCGCAATAGACGCAGCTGCTCGCAATCAGCGCACAAATGTCCCAGATGTTCGGCGAAGCCATGATGAAGGCCCTTGCCGTGCGCATTCGCTGCCGTGTTCGCTCATACACTTCCAGGTCGTCGTGCCAGGGCGCAATACCGGCACGAAAGAATGCGATGCCCATGCCGTGCCTTGCCGCGACGATGTCGAGCTGAGCGGCAATGGTGTCCAGTGCTCGATCGTCGCCGAAATCCGCGCTGAACTGTACGGCGATGTAGCCGTTCGGACATGCATCAAGGATCGGTGCAACTGCCTCGCGCTCGGCGCTTTCCCGGATCCTATCGCTAAAGAGTTCGGCGACCATGACCGCCGGATCGGGAAAAAGCGTTGTGGTGATGCCGGCGTCGTGTAGTGCCTGTTGCGTGATGATGTCGCGGACGGACACGTCGTCCGCTTGCCGGAGTGCGTCGACAACTTCCGCGACCATCGTCGGATCGCGACGTTCGAGGCCGACCCCGCCGATTGCATTGAAGACGATGCGCCTTGCCCGTGCGAAGTGCGTTTTCGACATGACGTAAGGCGCGCGCATCGCCAGCCCGAGATGCGCCTTTGCCCATTCGGCAGGCGTTCTCATCCACGCCGAGTGCGCTTCGATCATCGGCATCGCGTGTCCGGGAGGGGAGAGCATGACGGCCGCTTCCCACGCATCGCAGGTGAGTAGTTCGCCGCCGACGTGGACGATGTCGCACGCCTGATCGGCAAGGGTCGACGCGAGCGTCGCGATGGCCTGCACCGAATGGCCCCCGTACGCGCTGAGATCGCATTCGAGTAATCCGGCGAAGAGAATCGTGCGGCCCGGAAGCATCCGGGCGAGCACGTGGGGGAAGAGCATATCGCCGAAGTTGTGCCGATCGAATGCACCGAAAAGCACGGTAACGGGACCGGACGAGGCTTCGGCCATGTGGGCTGTCTCTCAGGAGCAGGCATGCCATAGCGTGGCACGCAATGCGCAACTATGGACATGGTACGCGCCGTATTGTGCCCTTCATTTGGTCCTAAATGCGCTGGCCGGTAGCAGGGTTTCATCGCGGTTGTACTACCGTCGGTCCTTTGTTCGTTATGACAAAAGGGGAAAGGATCATGAGATCGGTTGCGTTCAGGTGGATACTCGCGTGCGGGGCCGCGCTTTGCTTGGCCACTGCGGCTCGTGCGGATGGCGCGCTCGATGTATCACCGATATGTACGACGGCAGTCCAAAAGACATCCAACGACGCTTTGCTAAGTCGCGGCGCCTTTTGTCAGGTATCGGAGCCGCTCCAGTACGTAATGACGGATGACGTGAATGCTGAAGTGGGGCGGGTCGAAATAGATGCTTACGCCTATTCCGACAATCGCCTCAATCGGCTCGAATGGCCTCTGAATTTCCGGTTTAGAACTCGGCTCATATCCGGGAGTGGCGCCGGGTTGCAAATCAAGCCCATCATCGAGTGCGGTGAGGATTGCACGGTTGCGCTGAATGCCGGCGTGCCGTTGGTCATTGGGGGATTGTCGAAAGAACTCGTGGTCACATTGACGCCGAACATGGGCGGGGAAAAGGAAAAAGTCGTCAATCCCTATGTTGAATACAAAGTCGCGAAGACTGGAGACTCCTTCGATGAAGGAGTCAGTGTTGCGGCGTTTTCTGGCAAAGCGCACGTTCCTAGAATTCGATGTGATGTAGGCCTTGCCAAGGCGGGCACGCAAGGATGCGTCTATCCTGACGCGCCAGCGGTAATGCGCTCGGTTAAGACAAACGATCCGGATGTCGACGAATCGGCGATTCACATCAAAGAAGCACTAGCGGCGGGCAAGCCCGGTAAATTCATTCCGCGCGACGACGGCACGATTTTCGACAGCAGCGACTCGAATCCACTCGAACGACTGCGCGACGCGGCTGACCGTCGTGAAAACAGGCGGCTGTCCAAGAATCAATGCATCGCCCAATACGGCAAAGTGACGGGACAGTGCACCTTCACAGGTGATCCCGACGAAGAACCGAGCGCTTGCGATTGCGATGAATACCCGTTCGCCGCGACGCGACAAGGGGCCAAATCGGGCATTTTTTCCGTTAAACGAATCGACAGCGGAGACAACAGGCGCGCGGGCGCACGGCTAGGCTGCTTTCTAGCATCGCAACGCATTCTGGACGGAGAGCGCTTTTACATCGACGTCGAGCCCGGTGGACCCGCGAGTCCCGAAGCGCTCTGCGAAGCCGACTATTCGACATCGGCGGGCAAATGACGACCTATCACGGAAAGAAGATCCTCGACCTCGGGTCGTTTCCGAAATGGTTGAGAGCCGCCTACAGCGCATGTCCGGAGGCCATTCCTCGTGGCTTACAGTCCGAAGTGGTTTCCATCGAAGACGCGCACTTGCGCGTCACCGCCGAAGACGTCA